>BTRG01000004.1:0-65669 GCA_036986275.1 Gammaproteobacteria bacterium
CTACAACGTGGTTATTTGAATGTAAATCGATTCCGCAGTAATGTGACATGTCAGTCTCCTCATCTATGTGAGCAGTCAGTTTAACAACTGGCTGTGAGGAGGCTGGCTAGAGGATTATCAAACCTAGTAATATATAGTAATATGCTACTCTTCGTTAAATGGCAATACCCCTCCGAATTGTAGTTAAACGACGCATGGCTGAGGATAGGTAAATAGCCATAGATATTAACTATTATAATACTAGATTTTACCCCTTAAGACTTGGGTTGTGTTTGCGGTCTTTCTATTACCGTTGCAGCAATCTTTATGGTTTTACCATTTCGAAAGATCGTTAGCTTCAGCTTTTCCCCCGGCTTCTTGTTGGAGATGGCGAATAACGCTGATTGCGCATCGGTAATCTCGGTGCCTTCGATGTTGATAATCACATCCCCGGGCTCGATACCGGCCTTGTGTGCCGGGCCATTGCGCAGGAGGCCGACAATAAATATTGCCACGTGGCTCTTTCATGCCCAGTGTGCGCGCCAGTTCTTCGGTGACCGGGTCGGCCTCTATGCCCAGCCAGCCACGGCGCGGGCGACCGTAGCATATGATTTCTTCCAGTACATTCACCGCCAGCTTGGCGGGAATGGCGAAGCCTATGCCCTATGCCCTGTGACCCACCACTCTTGGAAAAGATGGCGGTATTGATGCCGATGTTATTTCACCACCCTTAAACGCGGCCCACCTTTGGGGCCCTCAGGTGGGGTGGCATCATCATCCGGTCCACCGGTTTCTTCAGCCAGCATGCCGGCAAAACTGATGCCCTGTCCGGTCTCCTTGGCGAAAATTGCTTCTATTGCATTGATTGGTGCAAACACCGACACAGGTTGGCCGGAAAAGCGGGCATTAAAACTGACGCCATCATCATCCATGTGAAAGTCCCGCACGGCGGCAGGTGAAATATTCAGGACAATGTGGCCGTCCTCGACAAACTGCTGGGGAACATTGCAGCCGTCTATGCTCGCATCGACAACGATGTGTGGAGACAGATTGCTGTCTACGGCCCAGTCATAGACAGCGCGAATGAAGTACGGATTGAGGGGTCTGGCCAAGACTGGCGACGCGGTTATTTACCGCGCATTTCTTGCTCGGCTTCAGTCAGGCTGGCCTGGAATGACTTGCGCTCAAAGATACGCTCGGCATATTCCATCATCGGCTTGGCTTGTCGTGGCAAGTCGATCTTGAAGGCTGGCAGACGCCACAGAATAGGCGCCAGCGCACAATCCACTAACGAGAATTCCTCGCCCAACAGAAATTTCTGTTCCTTGAAGATCGGCGACACTACCGTCAGTCCATCACGAATAACCGCACGCGCCTTGTTGGCCAGCTTTTTGTCATCGCCTTCTATGGTCGGGAGCATACGGTACCAGTCTTTATCGAAACGGCGCAGCATCAATCGTGCACGTGCACGTGACACGGGATCCACCGGCATCAGTGGCGGATGCGGAAGGCGCTCATCCAGGTACTCGTTGATAATCAGAGATTCGTACAGCACCAAGTCTCTGTCGACCAGGGTAGGCACCTGGTTATAGGGATTCAATTCGGCCAGTTCACGTGGCTTTTTATCATATTCGACTTCAACAAACTGACATTCAACATCTTTTTCTTGCAGCACGATGCGGGTGCGATGGCTGCAAGGATCCGTTGTGCCCGTGTACAGGGTCATAATGGGCTTTCTGTTTGCCTGGGATGCCATATGCAGTCTCCGTTTATGCAATTAAAACAAATCCGGGGGGCAATACCCCCCGGCATTACAGCAGTAATCAAGGTGCCCCACCACACCAAAAGCAGGCGCTTTAGGCGAGCGGACGGGATATTAACATCATCGCGCCACACCGGCGAACGATTCCATGGACGCAGGATGACGTGAATGGATTCACTAATGCCGCGGGCACCTCAAAGGGCACTTTGTCACTTTGTTCGGGCGCGCAGGGATGCGCAGGCGCCAGTGCAAGCCGCCGGATTCCGGGTGATTCTGCCCTGTGGGTGCAAGCCCGGCACAGTCTTTGTTAATCCGGGGCGGAATGACGACAGTCGCGCCGCCAAAAACAGGCACTGCAGACGTGCCGCGGGGGCACAACCCCCCCCCCACGAGGTTGGAAAATAAACAACCCCGGTGCAAGCGGACTGGGTATTGGGTTGTAGGAGCTTTAGCCACGATAGCTACGGTGGAAAGTGTGACCAGAACAGGCAATGCGCGTTACCTAGACCCAAAGGGTGAGGTATCCATAATGAACCCTGAAAGGGTTCTATGGGCAAGAAAATACTTGATGAACTTCTAAGAGGTTCTAAGTGCTTCGCGGCTAAAGCCGCTCCTACAATTCCGCCGCAAGCGGCGGGGAATAGAACCCCAAGGGATTTAATGTATATCTTTCCAGAATTCCTTCTTCATCGCATAGGCCGGGATCATGAAGATCAGCAGAAAGAGGATCACGTAAACGCCTATCTTATAGCGCACCAGCTTGGCGGGTTCGCCCATATAGACCATGAAGTTGGTCAAGTCGCGCATGGCGCTATCGAATTCCTCGTCGCTCATGCTGCCGGCCTTGGCCGTCTCCAGAGCGGCTACCTTCCTGCCGCCGTAGCCGTCGTCTTCATAGATGGCACGCTTCTCACCCTGCCATGCATACAGGACATGCGGCATGGCTACGGCCGGGAAGATCACATTATTCCAGCCACTGACAGCGGCTTCATCGCGATAGAAACTTCGCATATAGGTATAAAACCAGTCGGCGCCACGGGAACGGGCGATCACGGTCAGGTCGGGTGGAACGGTATTAAAGGCGGCCTTGGCATCTTCCGCTGGCATCACGGCCTTCATCAAGTCGCCCACCTTGTCGGCGGCAAACAACAGATTCTCTTTCACCAGCTCGTCGGTCAGCCCCAGGTCACGACCCATGCGGTTATAGCGCATGTAGGCCGCGCTGTGGCAGGACAGGCAATAGTTGACGAACATACGCGCCCCGCGTTGCAACGAGGCCTGGTCGCTCAGGTCGATACTGACTTTATCCAGTTTTACATCACCGTCCCCACCGGCCAGAGCAACAACAGGGGCCAGTAACAATAGAACGCTTGCTACCCGCTTTCTCATTTCGTCACCCTTTCCGGTACAGGCCTGGTTTTATCCATGGCGGAATACCAGGGCATCAGGAAGAAGAACAGCAGGTACACCACCGTGAAGACCTGCGCCAGGATAACCTTGATGCCGCTGGCCGGTTGCGTGCCCAGCCAGCCCAGGACAAAGAATGACACGACAAAAATGGCGAGCGCCAACCTGGACATCCAGCCACGATAACGCAGCGACTTGACCGGCGATCTATCCAGCCAGGGCAGGAGGGCAAACAAGCCCACACCCAGACCCATGAGCACCACACCCCAGAACTTGGCTTCCAGGGTCAGTAGGCCGGTGAATATGACCGCCGTTATGCCCAGCGCAATCATTTTGGCCTGGGCACGCTTCAGGCTGACGGTGGCCATAATACCCAAGATAATGGTCATAGGAATCAAGCCATAGATCACCATGCTGCCGGTCGTGGCGCGCAATAACGAATAGTAAGGCGTGAAATACCACAACGGTACAATCTCCGGAGGCGTCTGCAGGATGTTGGCCGGTATGAAGTTATCATGCTCCAGAAACCAGCCGCCCAGCTCAGGCGAGAAGAACAACACGGCGCAAAAGATAATCAGGAAGCCGATCACACCAACAATATCTTTCACGGTGTAGTAAGGGTGAAAAGGAATACCATCGACCGGTATGCCATCGGGGCCCTTGTTGTTCTTGATCTCTATGCCATCGGGATTACTGGAACCGACCTTGTGCAAGGCCACCAGGTGCATGAATACCAGCGCGCACAAGATCAGTGGTACGGCAATCACGTGGAAGGCAAAGAAGCGGTTCAGTGTGGCGTCTGAGATCACGAAGTCACCGCGTATCCACTCAGACAGACCTTCGCCCACCCAGGGGATGGCGCTAAAGAGCGAGACAATCACCTGCGCGCCCCAGTAAGACATATTGCCCCAGGGCAGCAGATAACCCATAAAGGCCTCGGCCATCAACGCAACGAAGATCACCACGCCCAGCAACCACAGCAGTTCACGGGGACCGCGATAGGAGCCGTACATCATGGCCCGGAACATGTGCATGTAGACGACAATAAAGAAGAACGAGGCGCCGGTGGAATGCATATAGCGTATCAACCAGCCCCACTCAACATCGCGCATGATGTATTCGACCGAGGCAAAGGCCAGAGAAGTATCCGGCTTGTAGTTCATTGTCAGGAAGATGCCGCTGACGATCTGTATCACCAGCATCAGCAGTGCAAAGGAACCGAAGTAATACCAGAAATTAAAATTCTTTGGTGCGTAGTATTTGGAAAGGTGCTCTTCCCAAACCTTGATGACGGGATAGCGGTCATCGACCCACTGCAAGCCGTCATCGTACAATTGAAGTAGCTTGCTGCCCATTATGCAACTCCTTCGGTCTGGTCTTCGCCGATGATGATGCGTGTATCGGTCAGGTATTTATACGGAGGGACCACCAGGTTTGTTGGTGCAGGCACGTTTTTATAGACGCGGCCGGCGAGATCAAACTTGGAACCATGACAAGGACAGAAGTAACCGCCCCGCCAGTCATCCCCCAACGCAAACTTCGGTACCGGCCTGGCTTCAAGCGCGGTCTGCGGGGAACAACCTAAATGGGTACAGATACCGATCACCACCAGGTATTCGTCTTTAATGGAGCGATGAAGGTTCCTGGCATAAGCAGGCTGTTGCGAGGCAACCGCGGATTCGGGGTCAACCAATATGTCCTGCAAATCTGGCAGGGCGGCCAGCATTTCCTGGGTGCGGCGCAGTATCCACACCGGCTTGCCGCGCCATTCTACGGTCATCATCTGTCCGGGTTTGAGTTTGCTGAAATCGACTTCAACCGGAGCACCGGCGGCCTTGGCGCGGGCACTGGGCATCATACTTAATACAAAAGGCGTGGCCGCGAATGCGCCCCCGATTACCCCCAGACCGGAAGTAATGCCAATAAGGCGCCGCCGCTTCCGGTTTACGCCATCATCACTCATGAAATCCCCCTGCTAGACTGTGTCACGATAAGGAAAGGACCTACACCGATGAAACACCATGAAAATCAACTGATTGGAACAAAGACCGGTGTATAAATAAGTGTATATTAGGATTTGCTTCTAAGGTCCTTTTAGCGGCGCCTAGAATCATATAATTGACTACTTTAGTCAAGTATTAGCCCTCCGATTTCTACTGGTATTCGCTACAGATTCCGGCCTTTTAGTGCGGGAAAACAAAGGCTGCTCCCTTCTATCGTCGATCATTTGCAGGATAGAATTGCACTCCCTGGATCACTTTTAACGAGATGTTATTCATGCGCTGGCAGCAATCCCTGATATACAAATCATTCACATATATAAGTAAGGCCATAGTCCTGGGCCTGGCCCTGGCCTTTGTCATCACCCTGATCTGGCCGCAGGCGAAAGACGGCCGAGATCCAAAAATGGTGATACGCCAGGTTGCTATGCCTGCCGCGTCTGCCGGCAACGGTGTCCGCTCTTATGCCGATGCCGTCGAGCGCGCCGCACCTTCGGTAGTGAACATCAATACCTCCAAGGTCGTGACCATACGCCCACATCCCTTTTTCGATGATCCCATCTTCCGGCAATTCTTTGGCCAGGATCTGAACGCTCTCATCAAACCCAAGAAACAGATACAGAACAGTCTGGGCTCCGGTGTCATCGTCAACAAAAACGGCTTTGTACTGACGAATTACCACGTCATACGAGAGGCCGACAGCATACAAGTGGCGCTGCGTGATGGCCGCACCACGGCTGCGCGCGTCATAGGCGTGGACCCTGAGACCGATCTGGCGGTACTGCGCATCGAGCTCGACAATCTCCCGGCCATCACGCTGGGGCATTCCGGCACCCTGCGCGTGGGCGATGTGGTGCTGACCATAGGCAATCCCTTTGGTGTCGGCCAGACCGTGACCATGGGCATCGTCAGCGCCACCGGCAGAAACAAGCTTGGCATCAATACCTTCGAGAACTTTATCCAGACCGATGCCGCCATCAATCCCGGCAACTCCGGCGGCGCCCTGGTCGACGCCAATGGCAATCTGATCGGTATCAATACCGCCATCTTTTCCAAGAGTGGTGGGTCACAGGGCATAGGCTTTGCCATTCCCACCAAACTGGCGGTGAATGTGCTGGATGAAATCATACGCTACGGCCGTCCGCGCCGCGGCTGGCTAGGCATAGAGGCCGACCCGGTCACCGAAGAACTGGCGCGCACACTGGGCATGAAAGAACCACGCGGCATTATTATTGTCGGCGTCCTGCGCAATGGCCCAGCACATAAGGCCGGCATTGAGCCTGGGGATGTGATTATCAACATCGAAGGCACCGAGATTACTGATGCGCAATCGGCGTTATTCGCCATCTCCAGCAAGAAGCCGGGGGAACAACTGAAGCTAAAGATTTATCGGGATGGCAAAAAGCTTGATCTGGTGGCTACTGTTATCGAGCGCCCGCAACAACGGCCGGATGGGCGGAAGTAACGGGCAATTGTGTTCCGTTTAACTTTTCCCACTTTTAAAGCACGCAAATAAAATTAGGCATTTAATTTTTGTGGCTGATTCATATTTCCCAGTTTTGCGGATCCAAGTTGCAACAGTGGGTTTAATCCCGAAAAATACCTCATTGGGTGTTTTCAAGCCAAGGCATTTTCGTGGACTGTTGTTTAATCTATCCATCACCTTCTCAATTTGTTTGTGGGTGATCGTTGTAAAATCATGTTTCTTGGGAAGGTATTGTCGAATGAGTCCATTGGTATTCTCATTCAGTATGTAGCCTGGATGAAATGCGATGGAATCCAGGATGGATTACGCACTCATAATTATTGCCCCGGATTGTGCTACTCTGCATCCGGGCTACTTTGCTTTGCGCCTTCCCCCTCTCAGGGGGAAGGCGGGGATGGGAGTAGTGCTCTAGGTGATAGAACCTGCCATCCTGGGTGTTGACCCCACCCTCACCCTCCCCCCCTTGGAAGGGGGAGGGAACATGTATAGTTATCTTACCTCCTTCCCCCTCCTAGGGGGAAGGAGGGGATGAGGGTGGTTCTTTGTAACCCATGTATCCGGTCTAAAGTATTCATTTTTATTCTCGATTTATTTAATTACTCCTAAATGGGTATATGAGGGCTGCTCAGACGCTCCTGGAAATAATGTTTCTAGCTTACCTCCAGTCAAATAATTGTACACACCGCCTTCTGATTTATTATAATCAAAATATGAATCACTTACGGCAATATTCCCATTACTATCCGCTGCCCATGAACCTGTCCCACTCTCGAGCTGATAGATATATGGGTAATTTATGTAACTATATGTTGTTGACTTTCCAAAAGTTCTATATCCAATACAGGCAGCTGATCCACTACCATTTCGCGGTGATGTAAACATATACTTCTTTTTCTGATTTATTAGCAGTTGCTTGTTGTATTCTTCATGAACAGTGGACTCACCGGTTCCTATTACACCGTCACAAATATTTGATATTTCTGTTCCCTTATGATTATTAGTTAGCTTACTGTGAAAGTAAGAAACCACTGCATAGTTTTGTCTGGCATCCAGATACAATACTGAGTTAACGGATATTGCATCCTCACTATCATCCAGAAAAGCACTCCCTGTAACTTCACCTGTATCAAGATTGGTTGATCGGCTTACACTATATGTATCAGTACTTACAGTACTATTCAAATCAACAGTAAATGTCCCATCACATTGCAATACTTCTTTATAAGATCCCATGCCTGATCCGGCTTGAGTGCTTGCTGTTTGAGCGCTCATGTGTTGCGCGTTACCGCTCCCTGATCCCGTAGTAACTATCTTGCACAATATTTCCTTGTTATTTGCATAATCGACAGCAACAACATACTCACCCTTTACAGTACCTGAGTACGTTTTATTCCAGTTACCAGAACCACCTGATACGATTTGCTGTCCACTCCACAATACCCCGCTGGTATTCTGTTCATCTGTCAAATCTGCTGATAGCTGGTTTATATCAATAATAATTTTCAGACGTGTAGTTTTCTCTCCGAGTTCACTATAAGGCGGGATCTGCAAATGAGGCGGGTCCAGCTTAAGCTGTCTGATAGTCTGCGCTTCGGTCCCGTCACCATTAAAAAACCAGGGCCGATTGGGTACAAGTTGATCCGTTGACAAGTAAAACTGATTTAACATCAACCAACCCTCAGGATTAAGGTCAGCATCATATTGCCCCGGATTAAGGTTCTTAGTATTTGGCCTAGCATAGACAGTATCTGCGGCTTCCCCGCTGCAAATTGTTACGACCCATTCCTTACCAGCACTATCCAGCGTAATGGCGGCGCCATACACGGGACAAGGTGCATAAGTAAACACTTCACCGTTTTGATAGATTGCATTAGAAAATATTTGACTTGGCGCCTTATTCGGATCAGGAAAATACCGGGATGGAGGTCCCCGCCAGGTCAGCACTTTACTTGCTTTGCCACGAATATACATGCCCTTCCAATCGATATTTTCTGCTTCAGGATAAAAGTCTACGTCCTCGATCTTCCAGCGACCACTTCCCCTTCTTATGACTCGTGGACCAGAAATTCCATCATTTGGCACATAATTTGGCGTCACGATAAAACCGGAAATAGGCTCAGCGACACCCACCGCTATGGCGCCACTTTCCTGACCCAGTTGCCCTTTAAATACGATGCGATAATTCACGTTAGTGGCGCCTGTAGGCAAGGCAGGTAATACAAACTCGTAAGGCTGAGAGGATATCTGACCCGGCGCCAAGGTCTCACCAGTACGCCAGTCAACCGCCGCGGATACATTATATTGGCGCTCACCCTGGGCATCCTCGTAGTCATAAGCAATCTGCAGGATGCTGCGATTGCCCAGGGCATCACGGTCCTGCAGGGTTTCATTGACCCATTCCGGAATGGCTTCGACATCAATGGCATTCTTCACCTTCAGGGTAATGCCTCTCTCGGTAAAGGCGGCATCCACTGCCTCCAGACGGCCACGGAAGAAATAATCGATCAGGCCAGCGGAATAGGCAACGGCGCGAGGAATCAGGAACCCGTGAGCGGCATCGAAGTTAAACCGATTCAGACTAAATACACGATCGGCAGATATGGATTTTCCCGTATCGGGGTCTATATATTCTGCTTGTTTATTATAAATCTGCAAATCCTGATCGAATATGGATAACGTCGAAGCTCTTTTATTTTCATAGACCTTACCTATCTTGTTGTCTTGCACTGTACTGCCATAGAACACCATCCTACAATCCAGTCCATTTAGAATGCATTCTTTTTGTACTGATACCGGTACTACAGAAAACACTTGCTGAGGGCTAAGCTCATCCGTAATACCGTTAGGAACAGGTGACATATACCGAGCTGAAGGTGCCACCTGGCCATTAATCAACTGAAAATTTGTGCCTGCACTAACAAAGTTATTGTTCGAGAACTCGGCCATACCCGCACCCGAGCCCGTCACCCAGAAATCACGCGCTTTAGGAAAAGCAAGTCTTTTTTGTCCGTTATAATCATCGTTGGAATAAGGTAGACTGCCGGACCTTCCCACCGTGTAGCGCTCATAGCGGCTACGACTCTCAAATGGTAGCTCTGCGTCTGTCCAGTCAAGACTAAGATGCTGATCCAAACGCGTATGCTGGGGCTGGGCCATATCCTGGATATGATGTATCACCCGGCCCAGGGACTCAAAAACGCGCCCAAAATTATTGCTTCTATCATCCTTATTCGTTGATGTCAGGGCATCAAACAGGTACCGCCTAGCATCAGTATAGGAAAAGTCTTGTAACGCATGGGTATTTCCATTGTCTTCCAGAGCCCAATTCGGAGAGGTGGTGAATAACAAACCTTCATCATTCACAGGATCAAAGAAATGAAATAGCGGCCGGATGTTGTTGTCTTCGAATTTTGCACCTTCTCTTAAAAGAAACCTTATCGTTCTTTCTGTTCCTTCTGAATTCGGAAATTTTGTTTCTGGATCGTCTATACCGCCATTTATACCTATGCTAAATAAAAATGTAGATCGAGATAAACTGCTTGAATATAGCGCTGTTTCAGAGATATCTTGATGCGTGGTAACATCATACCCATAGACTACGTTTGAAATGAGCAACACCAACGTAATCATATAATTTCGATAAGCTGTCATTGATCAAACTTCTCAAAATATTCTTTTACTGAGCCACATTCCTTAGTATCAGTAAGATAGCTCAAGGAGTAGGGTGTTCTAGTAATACCACTTCTCCAAAAAACATCATTTTGTATTTGCAGAGCCAACATTATTCTCGGAACTTTTTTCCAATTGCAATTTTCATCTATAAAGTCCAGACTGGTATTGATGAACGATAAATGTTTTGCATACTCCTCCAACCTTCCCTCAAACCTCTCCAACGCTATGGTCTTGCCATTCCAATCAGACCGGCGCAGTGGGGTGGCCTTCCCGCCGATCGCTTCAGGTGTGGCCCTGTTTGTCAGCCGTAGATATCGATAGCCCGATTTAAATAATATAAGCTCCGGGTCCATATAGGTCAGGCGTGAGTTGCCCCAGTGACGTATGGGTCCCCAGCCATTGAAATGAAACCTGCCTGCTTTATTCGTGGTCGTCTCGAGTATTTTCAACTCGCCGACCCGGTCGACATGCAAGCCCCCTTCCAGTACCCAATGCGCCACGACGATGACATTTTCTATCGGCTGCTTTGTCTTGGCGTCCACAACAACTGCATCAATAGGATCGGCAGAATAAGAAACAGTAAATGCATAACCTGCCACCGGGATAGCAAGAATAGCGGTCAGTAACAAAGGGATAATTATTTTTGGCATATTCATGTTCACATTGCGTCAATACGCCAGAGGCCATCGCCAGCTTTAAGGAAATAGATCAGATAGAGACGATGTTGGCCGTTGAAGGGACGATGGATTGCATATTCAGCGATATCTTGAGAAAACCCTGTCCGTAAAAGTGGAGAATACGATGTAACGATCTCAGTAAAGTGAGGCATCAGCGCTTCGAATACAGGACGATATTTATATTGAGCATTCTCCGTTAAATATAACAGCGCACCCTCCACATCCCCCGCCACCAGTGCTGCATTCATTCCCTGCCAGATCGCGGTCATTCGGACATCCAGCTGCTGGCCATCCAGAACAACAATGGCTGCCCGGCTCTCGATTTCGATGCTATTGGCCGTGAATATTCCTTTGGCTTCGTAGAGGCCGGTTGCGGTGTATTGATAACTCAGTGGCGCCTGGATATCTGTCGTATCGAGATCGATGCTGCCGTCACCATTGAAATCCAACTGCATACGATCAATTGGAAATCCGCTCTGGTTATCGATCTCAAACGTGGCGGTATGCGGTGCGATACCGCTGTCCTGCAGGGGCTTCAGCTGTATGCCACCACTCACCGCGGGCAATACATTGACCGTTGCCTGGCTGCTGGCATTCGCACCGTGCAGTGTGGTCAGGGTGGCCGTCAGCGTATTGCTGCCTGTATGCAGGGCCACACCGTTGACATAGAACTTGTTGCCATCAACCATGGCCGGCACGCCGTTCACCGCCACACCGCTGTGGGGCGGGCCCGTATATGTGCCCGTGACCAGGGTTGAGGTATTGAGCAAAGTGCTGCCCTCCGTGGGATAGGTGATAGCCACCTGCAAAGTATTGTAATGGATATTCAGTTGCCGGGCAGTCTGGTTACCGGCGGCATCCGTGGCTTGCAAGTGAAAGGTATTCAGGCCCGCTTTCAAGGTTACCGTGAAACCGAAGCGGGCGCCGGCCAGACCCAAGGTCGCGCCGCTGTCATCCATGAGCAATACGCTGACATTGGCTTCATTTATCTCGCCCTCGATGATGATACTCTGGCTCGCCGCCTCACTATTGTCCTCGGGCGACAAGCTCACAAACCGGGGTGGAATGGTATCGACAATAAAATGGCTGCTGGCGGGATTTGATGCCCTGCCAAATCTATCCGTCGCCTGCGCAGTGATATCCACCCGGCCCTCAGGCAAGGCCAAGGGCGGCAGGTAGCTTGCGACCTGACCGTTATCCACAATTGGGCCGGCTACCGGGACACCATTGATATCCAGCGTAAACAGCCAGTCATCATAGTAACTGTCAGGCAGTATGCACGGCGTAACATTGCATTGGCCCGATATGTTGAGATCGATTTGGGGACGTGGGTTGTTGGTGAACAGACCGAGTGGTGGCTGCGAAATCTCGATGTAGGGTGATACGGCAAGGCTCGCTGTGGCAACGGACTCAATCTCCCGACCATGGCTGACAAATCCAAGTATCTCGCCAACGCTTCCCAGATGCACCAGACCCCTTTCCCCATAGACCCAAAGACCGGCGCTGTTGACATCCCATGTCAACCCCTCGAGCTCCTCCAGCCCCAAGGCATCTTTGTCTTGAACGAGCATAAAGGACTCGGTATCGGTATAGCGCCACAAACCCTGTTCCGCCGCCAGCCAAAGCCGGCCGTCTATTGGGTCCAATACCATGGCTTCGATATCATCCAGGGCTTCAGGCAGGCTGATGGTCGCCAGCTGTGACGACGCCATACTGAATTTAATGAGCTGGCGCTCACCGGCCAGCCATACGACATCACGAAAACTGTCAATGGCAATCGCTTCCAGGTCATCAATAGCGGATGGCAACGGGTGGCGACCGATTTCAACAAGACCCGGAGAAAGATGAATGATCTCCTTTTCCGTGGCAATCCAGAGGCTATCATCCAGAGACAGTGTAGCGGTTTTGATGTCCTGGTCCTGTTGCCATTGCGCAAGCACTTCGGTGTCAGCATTCAAGCGCACGATGGCCTTTTCGCCGACCAGCCATACATCCGGTACGGCAGATGAGGTCAGCAATGATTCGGGTTCGTCAATAACATTGCGAATATCCGCAAGGGCCAGGCTGGATACCACTGCACCATTGATATCGAGTTTTATCAGTGATTGTTCGGTGAGCACCCAGACGCCTAGGGAGGTATGGGCATAGGATAGCGTCTCTATCTCATCTGAGGCGCTATATGTAGGAATTAAGACATTTGAGGTGACATCAAGCCGGTAGACCTGATGCTCATCAGCAACCCATATACCGGGAGTGACAATACTGCTGGCGGCAGCGCCCCACAGTATGGCAGCGCACAAGCCTGCTCCCTTTAACAACCTCCAGCAGAGATTTCCCTTTCTCCACATACCTAACTCCATCAATTCCTTTTGACCGATTAGGACAGCTTAGCCATGAGTATTCCGGCTTGCTGGAAGAGAATAACAGGATAAAGATCAACAGCAAAGTTTTTTATACTTTATCTTTATATACAAATAGTTATATTACTAATTATCGTGACCCTGCATTACATATGGGAGGGAAAATATCTCTACAGAGGATAGTTATTTATTATATTCGGATTGACTGATATAGCATCTTGTCTTTCAGAATCTCCCACAGTCCCAACACACCATTAAGCTATGAATTTATTCCAGACAGTAGTGTACAAATCAGGAATCCAGGCTAAGGGCCGAAGACCCGTGAGTCGGAATAACGGAATACAGCAGTGCTTCCCTGGATCAACTCCCCGTATTTATTCTAACGCGCACTGATCATCGCCGCTATATGACTGGCAAACCAGAAGGGTTCTTGTCGTAGAGATTCATGGCCACTATTCAGTGCCGACAGGGTCCGGTTCATTAGCGACGTGTCTTTATCGCGCCTTGCCAATTCCAGGCTGACGGACATGATCACACCCGAAGGCGAGGGCATGGATCCGTCGGCAATGGCGTCTTGTCCGTCTTCGGTTTTGATTAGGCTATCCCGCGACAAACGCCAGCCGTGCTTGCTGTAGAATCGTTGCCAGGCCTGATCCACCACCCGTCTAGCCATAGCAAGATCCTTTTTGTCCTGGCTCAGGTTCGCATAAGCCAGCAACCCTTTAGCCACAAAGGCATAGTCTTCCAGCGACACCTTGCCGACAGAGCTTTTGTTGACAACGGCACGCTTTAAAGTCTTGCCGTCCCACAGTATGTTTACCAGATAGTCACGGATCTCCTGTGCGGCCTGTTGGTATTCCGGCCTGCCTGTGGCCCGCGCACCTTCGGCAAAGGCCGTCAGCGCCAGGCCATTCCAGCCGGCCAGTATCTTATTATCACGTGGTAACCGGCGCTTCATGCGCGCCTTGGTTAATTTCTTCTGCGCGCGTCGCAGTGCACGGCGAATTCTTTTAATCCCCACTTTAAGTGATTTTGAAATGACTTTTATTGAATCACCCTTGACTGGCAAATAACCGTCTTCAAAAGGTGGCGCATCCATCATGCCCCAAGCCATCATGGTTATCTTTTTGTCTTGTTTGCTCAATAATCGGCCAAGCTCATCTTCGGACCACAAATAATAACCGCCCTCCACGCCCTTATCGTCCAATGCTGACAAGGCCGCGATCATGGCGCCATTGCGGCTACGCATATCGCGTAACATGAAATCCAGTGTACGCGTCGCCACACCCTTGTAGCCGGGGTTCTTTAACACAGAGGCCGCCTTGAGATAGACCTCGACCAGCAGGGCATTGTCATACAACATCTTTTCGAAGTGTGGCGTCCGCCATCCAGGGTCTACCGTATAACGAAAGAAACCATCACCAATATGATCGTACAGACCCTGATCGGCCATCTGATCCAGCGTCAATTGCATGAACTCGCGCAAGGCCCGGTCATCATGGCGCGACAGGTAATCCAGTAGAAATAACAACTGCGGCGCGGAAGGGAACTTACTCTGTTCACCAAAGCCGCCGCTAACAGGATCTCCCAGGGCCCGGGCATATTCAATGAGTTTGGTCTCATAGGCCTTGATCCGTTTCTTGTCCAGCGCCGGCTTGCCCGGTCCTTTACCAGTTATGGCTGCATCACGCGCCAGCTTCATCAGTTCGCTGCGTTGCGTGGTCCACAGCGACTGCAACTTCTTAAGGATTTCCAGGAACTCGGTGGGCGGTGAATACAACACGGCATACAGAGGATGACCGTCGGGTGTAATAAACACATTCAAGGGCCAGCCGGAGATGCCGCGTGTCGCTTCGGCAAAGGCAATCAGGCGCGCATCCAGTGCCGTCTGCAACTCCCTATCCACCTTGACGGGGATAAAGTGCTTGTTCAGATAGGCCGCGATCTCGGGATTACGATAACTCTCCCGTTGCATGACATGACACCAATGACAGGAGAAATACCCTATGGACAGGTATAACAACTTGCCGGACGCGCGCGCCCTGGCGACGGCCTCTTTGGACCAGTCCTGCCAGGCAACGGGGTCTTCGCCATGCAGGGCCAGGTATGGCGAGGCATGGCCTTGAAGCTGGTTTGTTAAGGGTGGAGGTTGCGCCCAGGCCGAGCCGGCAAGGGCGAAGAAAACAATCAGGAGCGCCGCACCAGAAATGTGTATTGTCATTCGCATTACTGTAAGAGGCTACAGTATCGGCAATAATATTCCTCAGTGATCATCCGACATATCGGTGTCGACATTGTCCAGTTCCCGCTCCATTTCCTTGTCTGTCATTTCCCTGTCCTTGTCGGCGCCTGTTTGCTTTCTCAGCCGGCGCGCGAAGAACAGACCGACCTCGAATAATAACAGCATCGGTACGGCAAGCAGGGTTTGCGAAATCACATCGGGTGGCGTCATCACCATGGCGATGACAAAGGCCCCCAGCACCACATAGGGACGCTGTTTTGCCAGCTTGTCGGGGTCGACGACACCTGCATGAGACAACAGCACCACGGCCACGGGCACTTCAAAGGCAACACCAAAGGCGATGAAGAGCGAAAACACGAAATCCAGGTAGGCGCGGATATCGGTCATGATCTGTACACCTTCCGGGGCCACGGAAGTAAAAAACCCAAACACCAGCGGAAATACGACGAAATAGGCGAAGGCCATGCCACAATAAAACAGGACTGTACTGGATACCAGTAACGGCCACGTCAGCGACTTCTCATGTTTGTACAATCCTGGGGCGACAAAGGCCCATAACTGGTAAAGCAACCACGGTATGGTCACTACTATGGTGACAATGAAGGCCAGCTTCAGAGGCGTAAAAAAAGGCGAGGCCACTTCGGTGGCTATCATGGTGGCGCCCAGCGGCAGCTTGCTTAATAACGGCTTCGCCAGAAGTGTGTACAGCTCTTGCGAGAAAAACATGGCCACTGCAAACACCGGTAACATGCCATAGAACGCATAGAGCAGGCGATCGCGCAGCTCCAGCAAGTGTGACAACAAACTGCCTTCATCGCTTTCCTTTTGGCTATTGTGGTCGCTGGCGCTCACGATTTTTTCTTGGCAGCCGTTTTACGTCTCACTGCCTTGTTGGCGGATTTTTTCTTGCTGGATCTTTTGGTGGTCTTCTTGGCGGATTTCTTTTTGGCTGTTTTTTTACCAGTTGATTTCTTTTTAGTGGCTTTGGGTCTTGCTCGGGAAGTCGATGCGGACTCGTCTATGGCTTTTGTGAAATGATCATCATTCCGAACATTCCACTCTGCATCGGCAAGACCACTGGAGATGTCATCGGTCAGCTTGCGCGATGTATCGGCGATGGTTTGATGCGTTTGCACCAGCTCTTCCTTCAACCGCCGCAGTTCGGCCAACTCGTCTGACTGTAACTGGTTATCGAGGTCCTGCTTGGCGCTGGCGATAAAACGACGGATGCGTCCCACCCACTGACCGGCAAAGCGTGCGGCCTCGGGCAAACGCTTGGGGCCCAGGACCACCAGGGCCAGTATGCCGATGAACGCTATTTCCCAAAAACCAATATCAAACATGGAGTGCGCTCAAGGCGTATTTGCAATCGGGTTTAAGTCCCGATCTAGCTGGACGTCTTGTCCTCTTCTTTCTTGGTGACCTCGCCTTCAATCACATTACCTGTGTCAGCGGTATCCTTATTTTCATCCTTGACGGCCTTCTTGAAGTTCTTGATAGCGCCACCCACATCGCCACCCATATTGCGCAACTTCTTGGTGCCAAAAATTACAATCACAATCACCAGCACGATCACCAACTGCCAAATTCCGATACCACCCATATCTCTTCTCCGTCCTGCTTAAATTAATTGAGTAATAAGTCTTCTCTCAGATCTGAATGACACTTACCTTAAGCGGTTTCATAATCAATGTAGGGCGGGTTAGGCGCGCGGTTTGCGCCGTAACCCGCCAGATGTTCTCATTATAAATGCGTTGTGTTGCTGCGCAACGGTTGGTGGGTTACGCAATAAACGCTAACCCACCCTACCTTGGCTTAAGTTAAGTGCCATTCCTCTCAGACCTCGCCTTTTCTGGCGGCCTTCTCTTCCAGACCCGACAGGCCAAAACGGCGTGACAACTCCTTGAGTATGTCATCCGGTCCCAGACCTTGCTGCGCCAGCATCACCAGGGTGTGAAACCACAGGTCTGCTGTCTCATAAATAATCTGCTCCTTGTCGCCCGACTTGGCCGCGATCACCGTTTCGGTGGCTTCCTCACCGACCTTCTTTAATATGGTATCCAACCCCTTGTGATACAAGCTGGCCACATAAGACGACTCCGGGCTGTGTGTCTTGCGCTCTTCCAGCACCCTTGCCAGGGCATTCAATACCTGCTCCGTGGCCACCTTGTCGTTCACTTATAGATATCCTTTGCATCCTTCAGGACCGGCTCCACATCCACCCAGCGACCGCCCTGCCACTGTCGATAGAAACAATGATGGCGCCCGGTGTGGCAGGCGATGCCGCCTTTTTGCTCCACCGTCAGCAGAATAACATCATTATCGCAGTCCAGCCGGATGTCCCGCACCACTTGCTCGTGGCCGGATTCCTCGCCTTTGCGCCACAGTTTCCGCCGTGACCGTGACCAATACACTGCCTTGCCCGTCGCCGCGGTCAGTTGCAAGGATTCGCGGTTCATCCAGGCCATCATCAGCACCTGACCGCTGCCGGCCTCCTGGGCAATGGCCGGCGCCAGGCCGTCGGCCATCCATTTTACATCATCCAGCCAATCTGTAGACACCATCGCCTCCGTAGTACCCGGACTATTGCCGAACCTCTATGCCGGCCCGGGCCATGCATTGCTTGGCCTCACCCACTGTATGCTCGCCAAAATGAAAAATGCTGGCCGCCAGCACCGCATCGGCATGACCCTCGGTCACGCCGGCAGCCAGATGCTCGAGATTGCCCACACCCCCGGATGTAATCACGGGAATACTCACAGCATCACAGACTGCGCGCGTCAGCGCCAGATCAAACCCATCGCGGGTACCGTCCCTGTCCATACTGGTCAGCAGGATTTCACCGGCGCCATAATCGGTCATTTTCCTGGCCCACTCAATCGCATCGATGCCCGTAGGCTTGCGACCGCCGTGGGTGAAGATTTCCCAGCGCGGATGATCCCCGCCCTCTACTTGCTTGGCATCTATGGCCACAACAATGCACTGGGAACCAAAGTGATCGGCGGCTTCTTTGACAAATTCCGGGTTGAAGACCGCGGCGGTATTGATGGCCACCTTGTCGGCACCGGCATTCAACATGCGACGTATATCGTCGACCCCGCGTATGCCACCGCCTACGGTCAACGGGATAAACACCTGCGCGGCGACGGCTTCCACCATGTGCACCATGGTCTCCCGATCATCCGAGCTGGCGGTGATATCCAGGAAGGTGATCTCGTCCGCACCCTGCTCATCATAACGACGCGCCACTTCCACCGGGTCACCGGCATCGCGGATATCAACGAACTGTATGCCCTTGACCACGCGACCGTTATCAACATCGAGGCAGGGAATAATACGTTTGGCCAGGCCCATGCTAGTGTCTCGACTCAGTCGCCGTGAAATTCATGGGCCAGTTTCTGGGCCTCGGCAAAGTCCAGCGTACCTTCATAAATGGCACGGCCGGTAATGGCGCCAATGATGCCTTCATCCGCGACTTCGCACAGCTTTCTGATGTCATCAATATCAGTAATACCACCGGAAGCGATCACCGGGATGGTAATCGCTTCTGCCAATTTCACCGTAGCGTCAATATTGACACCGGTCATCATGCCATCACGACCGATATCCGTGTAGACAATGGCCTCGACGCCATCATTCTGAAAATGCCGCGCCAGGTCGATGACATCATGACCCGATAGCTTGGACCACCCATCTATGGCCACTTTGCCATCTTTGGCATCCAGACCAACAATAATATGCCCGGCAAACTCGGTACAGACATCGGAGACAAAGTGCGGGGCATTGACCGCCTTGGTGCCGAGAATGACATACTGCACTCCCGCATCGATATAGGCCTGTATGGTGTCTTCATCGCGTATGCCGCCACCGACCTGTATCGGCAAATCGGGATAGGTCTCGGCAATATCGTGTATCACATTGGCATTCATGGGCTTGCCTGCAAAGGCGCCATTGAGATCCACCAGATGCAGTCGCTTCGCTCCAGCCTTCTCCCAGCGCCCGGCCATGGCCACGGGGTCTTCAGAAAAAACGGTTTCATCTTCCATACGCCCCTGACGCAAACGCACACACTTGCCATCTTTAAGGTCTATCGCCGGTATGACTAACATGACTCCCTCTCAAGGTTCTCCATTCCAGGTTACAAAATTGGCCAGTAATTGCAGGCCTGCATGTTGACTCTTCTCGGGATGAAATTGTACGGCAAAAATATTCTCACGCGCCGCCGCTGAGGTAAACTCGATGCCATAGTGGGTCTTGCCGGCCACCAGCTTGTCATCGCGGCTGTCCACATAATAACTGTGGACAAAATAGAAGCGCGCATCCTGATCTATGCCCTGCCAAAGCGGGTGCTCACAAGTCTGATACACCTGGTTCCAGCCCATGTGCGGGACCTTGAGTGGCAGGCCTTGCCCATCCTGCATAGAGCCGGCAAAGCGTTTAACGACACCGGGCAATACGCCCAGACCCGGCGTACCGCCGCCCTCTTCACTGGATTCATAGAGCGCCTGCAGACCCAGGCAAATGCCGAGAAAGGGCTTGCTGGCCATGGTTTCGTGCAAGACATCGACCAAGCCTTTTTCTCGCAAGGCCCGCTGGCAGCCGACAATGGCGCCCTGACCCGGAAACACTACTCGGTCGGCCGCGCGGATGGCCCCGGCGGCACTCGTCAACACAACGCGCATCTTGTCATCCACATGCTCAATAGCCTTGCAGACGGAACGCAGGTTGCCCATTCCGTAATCGATCACGGCAACGGTAGTCATGGTCTCGTGCTCTGCTGGTTTACAGACTGCCTTTGGTCGAAGGGATGACACCCGCCATGCGTGCATCGGGCTCCAGCGCCATGCGCAGGGCACGGCCGAAGGCCTTGAAAATAGTCTCGGCAATATGATGCGCATTGTGACCACGCAGGCAATCCACGTGCACCGTAGTCAGGGCGTGATTACAAAAACCCTGGAAGAACTCGACTACCAGGTCGACATCGAACTCACCGATGCGGGCGCGCGGGTAACTGACCTCGTATTCCAGGCCGGGGCGGCCCGAGAAGTCTATAACCACGCGACTCAAGGCCTCGTCCAACGGTACATAGGCATGGCCGTATCGCTTGATGCCTTTTTTGTCGCCCACGGCCTGGGCCATGGCCTGACCCAGGGTGATGCCGATATCCTCCACCGTGTGATGGGCGTCGATGTGCAGATCACCCTTGGCCTGGATTTCCAAATCGATTAATCCATGACGGGCGATTTGCTCCAGCATGTGATCCAGAAACGGGACACCGGTCTCGATACTGGATTTGCCTTCCCCGTCCAGATCGACACTGACAGTGATTTGGGTTTCATTGGTCGCGTGTTTGACGCTGGCTTTACGGGCGGACACGGGAGACTTCCTCGGTGGGTTTTGTGGTTTAGTCCAGATAACTTTCGATGGTAGGATATTACCAGAACGCCTGCCTGATAACAGTCTCCCTAAACCAAATCACCCAACGCCTTTAAAAAGGCATCATTCTCTTCGGGAGTGCCCACGGTCACTCGCAAGCACCCTGCAAGCGCAGGCTGCGCATGACTGAGATTTTTTATCAGGATCCCGGCCTGCTTCAGGCCTTCGAAGACATCATCGGCATTACTCTGCAATGGACGGAACAGAATAAAGTTCGCATCACTGGGCCATACCTTAATAATGGGCAATGCAGACATCGCAGCCAATAGACGCTGACGTTGCTGTTTGATTTGCGTGGTCTGGATTAACAAAAAATCCTGCTGTCCGAGTATCATCTCGGCACTGGCCTGGGTCAGGCTGTTGATGTTATAGGGCAGTCGCACTTTGTCGAATTCCGTGAGCCATTCGGCATCACCGACCAGCAGACCCAGACGCAAACCCGCCAGACCCAGCTTGGATAGCGTGCGCATGACCACAACATTGTCCCACCGTCCCAACTGGGGGACGAAACTCTGATCGGCAAAGGCATGATAGGCCTCGTCGATCACTACCAGGCCCGGCGCCGCCTTGATAACGGCTTCTACATCATCGACAGCGAACAGGTTAGCGGTGGGATTATTGGGATAGGCCAGAAAGATCACGGCCGGTTGGTGTTCGGCGATGGCGGCGAGCATGGCTCCGCGATCCAAGGCAAAGTCATCTGCCCGCAACGGTACGCCCACAAACTCCATACCGACAAAGGTTGCTGTCATGGCATACATGACAAAGGTCGGGTCCGGCGCCATGACCCTGGCACCGGCTGTGGCCAGCGCCATCAATATTATCTGTATCAATTCATCGGAACCGTTACCCAGCAGGACGGCCTGGTCCGCCGGCAGTGCCATGGCCTGGCGCAGCCGCGCCGTCAACCGGCGCGCCGCCGGGTCGGGATAGCGATTGACCTCGACTGACTGCAGGGTTTGCAGCCATTGCTGTTTGATATCCTCGGGCCAGGGATAGGGGTTCTCCATGGCGTCGAGCTTGATCAGGTTCTGTGGATCGGTCACGCCATAGGCCTTGAGTGCTCGAATCTCGGGACGGACGAGTTGTTCTATGCGTTTGCTGATGTCGGCCATTATGTATAAAGAAGTTAATATCCCCTCATCCCTGCACTCCAGAACCGCCTGCGGCGTTTCCCCTAGAATCTCTTCGAGCTTCATTAGGGATTTCCTGATCTTGCTCCGCAAGCTCTGGTCACATTAAGTACTTTCTGCGCTCCGCTCCGGTCGCCTTCTACCCAACACCACTGCGGGCACTATGTCCCGAAGGGAGGAAGAAACTGGTGGGCAATGCCCACCCTACCTGGCTTGTACTCACGGGGGCGGTTAGCCCTTGATGCGGTATTCCGCCGAGTTGGCGTGGGCCGTCAGGCCTTCGCCATGGGCCAGCACCGAGGCGGTGCGCCCTAGGGTATCGGCGCCGTCGGCAGAGCACATAATCAGGCTGCTGCGCTTCTGAAAATCGTAGACACCCAGCGGTGAGCTGAAACGCGCGGTCCCGGCCGTGGGCAGGACATGGCTGGGACCGGCACAGTAATCGCCCAGGGCTTCAGCGGTATAGCGGCCCATGAAGATGGCGCCGGCATGCTTGACCTGTTCAACCCATGCGCGCGGGTCTTCGACCGACAGCTCCAAGTGTTCCGGTGCAATGCGATTGACCAACGCCATGGTTTCATCCATATCACGGGTGACGATAATGGCACCACGACTTTCCAATGAGGCCCGAATAATATCCCGGCGTGGTTGTCCGTCTAACAATTTTTCCATAGCCGCTTGCACCCGTTTTGCGAAGGCGGCATCCGGCGTCAATAACATGGACTGTGACAACTCGTCGTGCTCGGCCTGGGAGAATAAATCCATGGCCACCCAGTCGGGCTGGGTTTGGCCATCACAGACCACGGCGATCTCCGATGGTCCGGCGATCATGTCGATATCCACTTGTCCGAAGACCATGCGTTTGGCCGTGGCCACATAGATATTACCCGGGCCAACAATTTTATCCACTCGCGGCACGGTGTCAGTACCATAGGCCATGGCCGCAACGGCCTGCGCACCCCCGACCGCAAAGACCCGGTCGACACCGGCAATGTGGGCGGCGGCCAACACCATGTCGTTGACCTCACCGCCGGGCATGGGCACGGTCATGATCAATTCCTGAACCCCCGCCACCTTGGCCGGTAACGCGCTCATCAATACCGACGAAGGATAGGCCGCCTTGCCACCCGGTACATAGAGTCCCACGCGTTCCAGGGGTGTGACCCGTTGACCCAGCAGCGTGCCATCGGCCTCTTCGTATTCCCAGGAGTCTGTTTGCTGGTGCTGGTGATAGCTGCGTACACGCTCGGCGGCGGCCTGCAGTGCGCATCGCCGATCTTCATCAACAACCTTGAATGCGGCCTTGAGACGTTCAGCGGAAATCTCCAGCTCGGCAGCGGTGTTGGCCGGTGATTGATCAAGCTGTTGGCTGTATTCCAGCAAGGCCTGGTCGCCATGCTTGCGAACGGCGGCAATAATATCGTGCACGATGGTGCTGACATCGGGGTCCTCACCCTGGTTGCGTTCCAGTAATTGCGTGAAGGCCACCTCAAAACCGCTATCCGCGGTTTGCAGCGTTGTGATGGCCAGCCGGCTCATGATGATGCGCTGACGGCTTGCTCTAGTTGTGCCACCAGGGTCTTCAGTTTCTGGTACTTCATTTTCATGGAGGCCTTGTTGGCCACCAGCCAGGAACTGATATCCGCGATATGCTCAACCTCCACCAGACCATTGGCCTTGAGCGTGGCGCCGGTGCTGACGAGATCGACGATGCGATCCGACAGACCCACCAGGGGCGCCAGCTCCATGGAGCCATAGAGCTTGATGATGTCGGTCTGTATACCTTTGGCGGCAAAGTGGCGGCGGGCAATATTGACGTACTTGGTGGCAATGCGCAGCCGGGTCCAGGCCCTGGGGTCATCTTCACTGGCGAGCTGCTCCGGTTCGGCCACCATCAAACGGCAGCGGGCAATCTTTAAGTCCAGTAACTCATAAAGATCATCACCATTATATTCCATCAAGACATCTTTACCGGACACACCCAGATCGGCGGCGCCATACTGTACATAGGTCGGCACATCGGTGGCACGGATGATCGTAAGCGTCACATCCGGATCGCTGGTATCAAAAATCAGCTTGCGACTCCTGGCTGGGTCCTGCAACGGTTCTATACCGGCCTGTGCCAACAATGGCAGGCTGTCATCGAGTATGCGCCCCTTGGACAAAGCAATATTGATTTTAGTAGACATGATTGGCCGTACTGAAAAAGTTACGTGCTAAATGAAGACTCAGGCCGATTGCGCCTGCGCGGTCTCGGTCTTGATCGGCCCGGTGAGACGCCGTATGCGCGCACCCAGTTGGGCCAGCTTTTCTTCGATACATTCATAGCCGCGATCGATATGATAAATACGATCGACAATGGTATCCGATTCCGCTACCAGACCGGCCAGCGCCAGACTGGCCGAGGCACGCAGGTCCGTGGCCATCACCGGGGCGCCATACAATTGCGGCACACCACGTATGATAGCGGTATTGCCTTGCATCTCGATGTCGGCCCCCATGCGTTTCAGCTCCTGCACATGCATGAAGCGATTCTCGAACACGGTCTCGGTAATGGAGCCCGTGCCCCTGGCTACGCTATTGAGCACAACAAACTGTGCCTGCATATCGGTAGGGAAGGCCGGGTAAGGCGCCGTGCGTATATTGACGGCCTTTAAATCGCTTTGATCGCCCATGATCTGTATCCAGTCCGGGCCGATCTCAAATTTCACGCCAGCCTCGCGCATTTTCTCCAATATGCTGTCCACCATATCGGGGCGGGTATCGCGCAGTCGAATATTACCCCGGGTGATGGCGCCGGCGATCATATAGGTCCCGGTCTCTATGCGATCCGGTATGACCCTGTGATGACCGCCATGTAATTTTTCCACGCCTTCTATACGTATGATGTCGGTACCGGCCCCTTCGATTTTCGCTCCCAGGGTGATCAGGCAATCCGCCAGGTCGATCACTTCCGGTTCGCGAGCCGCATTTTCTATGACCGTCACACCCTTGGCCAGGGTCGCCGCCATCATCAGATTTTCAGTACCCGTGACCGACACCATGTCCATAAAAATGCGAGCCCCCTTGAGACGACCGCTACGGGCCTTGATATAGCCATCCTCCAGCGAGATCTCAGCGCCCATGGCCTGCAGGCCCTTGACGTGTAAATCCACTGGCCGCGAACCAATGGCGCAGCCGCCGGGCATGGAGACCTCGGCCTCACCAAAACGGGCCAGCAAGGGGCCCAGTACCAGGATGGAGGCACGCATGGTCTTCACCAAGTCATAAGGCGCCTGCAACGAGGTCAACTGACTGGCGTCGGCCTCTATGGTCATTTTCTCATGCACCACCAGGCGCACGCCTATGCGGCCCAACAACTCCAATGTGGTCGTAATATCATGCAAATGCGGGATATTGCTGACGATCAGCGGCTCATCGGTCAGCAAGGCAGACACCAAAACGGGTAAGGCGGCATTCTTGGCGCCCGAGATGCGTATCTCCCCCCTCAGCGCCACCCCACCGGTAACCTGTAGTTTATCCATACACCTAATCTTCGTGGTTTGGTTTCAGGGGCCGAATAGTAGCGGTTTATGGGAAAAAGGGCCAAAAAAAACAGGGCCGCCGTTGGCGACCCTGTCGTGACCTGCCTATCGGGGTCATTGCCTTAGCCCTGGGTATCGGCCACCATTTTCTGTAATTCACCCTTCTGAAACATCTCCACCATGATGTCACACCCGCCCACGAACTGGCCGTTGATATAAAGCTGCGGGATGGTGGGCCAATTTGAAAAGTCCTTGATCCCCTGGCGAATTTCGGGATCGGCCAGGACATCAACGGAAGCAAACTCGGTCTCGCAGGTTTGCAGGATTTGCACGGCCTGTCCCGAAAATCCGCATTGCGGAAATTGTGGCGTGCCCTTCATATACAGCATGACGGTACTGGAACCGATTTGCTCTTTAATTTTATCTTCAACACTAATTTTATCTTCAACACTCATTCTTCACTTCCTCTCGTTATATCTTGTCTGACCCGCCGGTAAATCTGATTCAGGCGGACTCTTCCGGCACCAGTGTGCTCATCGACAAGGCATGGATTTCTGCCTGCATCTTGTTACCCAGGGCCTGGTATACCAGTTGATGCTGTTGCACTATAGTCTTGCCCTCAAACTGAGGGCAGACAATAACGGCCTCAAAATGATGGCCATCACCCTCGACAGAGGCCTGGGAATCACTCAGGCCCGCCTCTATCCATTCCTTGATTTGTTCCGGGGTCACCATAACGACTTTATATAAGGTCTGCTGTCACAAATGCAAGACCGGGGCCGGCATTTACACCCTGAGCTTGTAGGAGTTCTTGTTTGGCCCAAACCGGAAAGGCCTGTCAGATTCTGTCTTGATATAGTCTAGTTACGCAGGCGATACCCTTTGTTCAGCAGAGTCACCGTTGACACCGCCAGAATGACCAGGCTGAGACTGACAATGCTCAAGCTGAACAGGGGATGCACATCGGACTGACCAAAAAAACCGTAGCGAAAGCCATCTATCATGTAGAAGAAGGGATTGAGACGGGACAACCCTTGCCAGAAAGGCGGTAACGAATCGACGGAATAAAATACGCCGCTTAAAAAAGACAACGGCATGATAACAAAATTCTGGAACCCCGCTAATTGGTCAAACTTCTCCGCCCAAATGCCCGCCACCATGCCCAGAGTGCCCATGGCGGCACTGCCCAGCAAAGCAAACAGAAACAACACCCAGACACTGTGAAGGGGCAAGGGCACAAAGAACCAGGCGGCGACATAGACTCCCAGGGCGACCACCACACCGCGCACCACGGCCGCGCCGACAAAGGCCAGAAAGAATTCCAGGTAAGACAAGGGTGCCAACAACACAAAAACAATATTGCCTGTTAGCTTGGACTGGATAATGCTGGACGATGTATTGGCAAAGGCATTTTGTATCAGCGACATCATCATCAGGCCGGGGATCAGGAAAGCAGTGTAGGACACGCCATCAAAGACCTCAACGCGCGACTCCAGTACATGGGCAAAGACCAGCAAATACAACAACGCCGTGATAACGGGCGCCAGCAAGGTCTGCCAGGCCACCTTGGTAAAGCGCAGCATCTCCTTATAAAAGAGCGTATAGAATCCACGCAATCTCATGACGCCTTCACCTTTCTGTTTGCAATCAGTTCGATAAAGACATCTTCCAGATCGGCCGTTTTGGTTTGCAGTTCCAATACCTCCGCCCCACCCTTGCGCAACGTATCCAGTACATCAATGATAGAGTCTTCACTGCGATCTAACTGAAAAACCAATTGCGCACCAGCGCGTTCTTTTAGTTTGTTTGTCAGCACCTGTGGCAGGGTCCAGCCGGCATCGGCGACTTTCACACTCATGCATATGCGATTGCCTACACCGTGCTTTAACAAACCTTCCTTGGTATCCAGGGCTACAATCTCGCCATGATTGAGGATGGCAATGCGGTCACACAGCGATTCCGCTTCTTCCAGATAGTGTGTTGTCAGGACGATGGTGTGGCCACGTTCGTGCATACGCTTGATGAACTGCCAAAGGGATTGGCGCAGTTCCACATCCACGCCTGCCGTGGGTTCATCGAGCACCACGACTTCAGGTTTGTGCACCAGGGCCTGGGCCACCAGTACGCGACGCTTCATGCCCCCTGACAAACTGCGCATGTTGGCATCAGCCTTGTCTGCCAGCATCAAGGCATCCAGCAGTTCATTGATCCAGGGTTCCACTTCCGCACCCAGACCGAAGTAGCCGGCCTGTAGACGCAAGACCTCTCTGACAGAGAAGAAAGGATCAAACACCAGCTCTTGCGGAACGATGCCCAGGCAACGTCGACTGCGTCGATAGTCGATCACCACGTCATACCCCATGACCGACACTTGTCCGCCGTCGGCGCGTGTCAGACCGGCAATGATATTAATCAGCGTGGACTTACCGGCGCCATTTGGACCCAATAGGCCAAAGAATTCACCCTGATGGATTTCCAGATCAACGCCCTTCAAGGCATGCAGTTCACCGAAACACTTGTGTGTTTCGCGAATAGAAATAGCACTGGACATTGTCAGCTATGCGAAGACTGAAACAGGGATTGCAAGTTACTGACGTTGATCAGCTTGGTTAACTGTTCAGGTATGTTTTCAAACTGCAAAGAACGTCCAGCCTCCCTGGCCAGCCGCATCCATTCCAGCAGCAATGCCAGTCCGGCGCTATCGACATGCCGCACCTGTTGCAGGTTGATGGTGACCGCCCCATCATGATCACACAACCAGGCATCGGTCTTTGCCAGCAACTCGGGCACGGTGGAGAAGGTCATCATACCTTCTATGCCATAGCTGCCGTTCTGGTGAATGGTGAAATGACTCTCCGGCATCAGGAACAATCCTTATTTATTTAGTACCCGGATTCTTATCGATACTGTTGATCAACGCATCCAGTCCCTGTTTGCGTACCTTGTCAGCATAAACGCTGCGATAATTCGTCACCAGGCTAATCCCCTCTATGGCAACATCATAGACTTTCCAACTGCCGTTTTTATTGTAAAAACTGTAGTTCAAAGGGATATTAGGCCCACCCTTGGCTGATTTTATTTCTGTTTTAACAATGGCCTTTTTATCCGTGGGCTTGGCATGAAACGGCAGGTAAATAATTTCCTGATTGGTGTATTTCAGTAATGCTGTTGCATAAGTGCGCACCAGTAAACCCTCGAAGGCCTTGGTAAAACGAATACGCTGATCGGCATTGGCCGAACGCCAGTTACGGGATAACACCAACCGCGACATGGCGCTGAAATCAAAATGTGGCAGGATTTTCTCATACACCATTTGGTACAACTTGCTATTGTCCCGTTTGTAGATGGCATGATTCTTTTTTAACAGGACCAGAATTTTTTCGGTTGTATCCCGTACCAACTGGTCCGGCATGGCCTGGGCATTGACGGGCATTATCCAGAATATCAGGCATGATATTAAAATTACTCTTACTGAACTCACACTTCTTCTCCTGACTTACCGTTCACATGTGGCATTATTTTGATGCCGGTGTTTCCTCGGCCTTGCTATAGAGAAACTGACTGATCAATTTTTCCAATACCAGCGCCGATTGTGTCACCAGTAATTCATCTCCTTCCTTCAGAGACTCATCCGCACCACCAGGCTCCAGAGAAATATACTGCTCGCCCAATAAACCGGCGGTCAGTATGGTGGCGCCACTATCACTGGGAATCTTGTGATAACTACTATCAATTTTCATCGTTACCAGGGCGTAGAAATTTTCATCGATCTTGATATCGGAGACGCGCCCGACACGCACACCGCCTATGGTAACGGGTGCCCGTGTTTTCAACTGGCCAATATTGTCGAAACGGGCCTGCACATGATAGGCCTCATTGACACTGGCTGTGCTGAGATTGCCTACTTTCATGGCCAGAAATACCAACGCAATAATACCTGCCAGGACAAATACCCCTACTGCCAATTCCATTGCCTTATTCGAACCCATAATCAAATTTCTCCAAACATGAGAGATGTCAGCACAAAATCCAGCCCCAATACCGCCAACGAAGCATTGACAACTGTTCGTGTCGTGGCCCGGCTCACCCCTTCCGAAGTCGGCACGCAGTCATAGCCCTCAAACACGGCAATCCAGGTCACCACAAACCCGAATACCACACTCTTGATCACGCCATTTAAAACATCATCATAAAAATCCACACCGCTTTGCATGCGTGACCAAAAGATACCGTCATCAACACCGATCAGGCCCACGCCCACAATTTGGCCGCCCCACACACCCATGGCAGTGAAAATAGCGGCCAGCAAGGGCATGGATATCAAGCCGGCCAGGAAACGCGGTGCGATCACACGGGTCAAAGGATTCACGGCCATCATCTCCATGCCCGCCAACTGTTCCGTGGCCTTCATCAGACCAATCTCGGCCGTCAGCGCCGACCCGGCACGACCGGCAAATAACAGGGCCGCGACCACCGGTCCCAGCTCACGTGTCAGAGACAAGGCCACCAACAAACCCAGCGACGATTCGGCACCGAAATCAGACAAGGTGTAATAACCCTGCAGGCCCAGCACCATACCGACAAACAAACCGGACACGGTAATAATGAGCAGGGTAAGCACGCCGACGGAAAAAATCTGATGACGTACCAGGTTAAATCGCGCCAATGCCGTAAAGGTCCCGGCCAACACCTCGGTGATAAAAACACTGGCCCGGCCCGTGCGTTCCACCCGCCCCAGGACCCAATGACCCAGCTGACGAATATAATTCAAGACAGAGCTCATCTATCCGCCCCATCCAGCAGGTCCTGAACATATTCAGCGGCTGGATAATGAAAGGGCACCGGACCATCCGGCAGACCATTCATGAACTGCTTTACATCTTCACCCTCGGAAGCCAGCATTTCAGCCGCATTGCCTTGGGCGATCACCTTGCCACCGCCGACAAGGTAGACATAATCGGCAATGGTGCACGCCTCTTCCACATCATGTGTCACTACGATGGAAGTCATACCCAGGGCATCATTCAGTTCGCGTATCAATTTAACAGTGATGCCCTTGGAGATTGGATCCAGACCGGTAAAGGGCTCGTCATACATCACCATCATGGGGTCCAGGGCAATGGCCCGCGCCAGTGCGACCCGCCGCGCCATGCCCCCGGACAACTCGGCAGGCATCAGTCTGTGTGCGCCGCGCAGACCCACCAGTTCAAGCTTGAGCAGCACCAGCGTGCGTATCAGCGTCTCCGGCAGTCGCGTGTGCTCACGTATGGGAAAGGCCACGTTTTCGAACACGGACAGATCGGTGAGCAGGGCCCCGGACTGAAACAACAGGCCCATACGCTTGCGCAGGGTGTAAAGCTCACGGGTCTTTAATGCAGGAACCGACAAACCGTCCACGCGCACATCCCCTGCCGCCGGACGGAGACGACCACCAATAAGATTCAACAAGGTGGTCTTGCCGGTACCGCTGCCACCCAGTATGACCGTCACTTTAGCGCGCGGAATCTTGAGTGACAGGCCGTTAAAAATGGCGCGCTCGCCACGATAGAAAACGACCTCATCCAGATCTACCAGTGATTCGGATTCCACCAAGAGTGCCTAGCTTCCTGTTTGTTATTAATTTTCAATTTATCCGCCGGTCAGTATACCGACTCATTGCCGGCGGCGCCTCAACCGGGAAAGCATTAGACACCCAGCAACTCGGCCACGATCCGGGCCTGCTGTGCCTGTTGGGGCGCCCTGAGCCCATCAAAAAACAAACCAGCCAGGCGTTCACCGCCGGCATAAGCCGCCAGTGCTTCGATAATTTCTCGTAGCGTTCTGGGATCAACCACCCCCCCGGCATCGACCACCGCCAGCAAACACGCCCCCGGTTGCTCAGGCCTGCAGCCCTCAGCGGGGTACCAAACACTGCCAATGGAAGTGTCATTTCTCTCAGCATTGACGGTTCCAGGGTACACGGCCAGGGGGAAAGATCCGGCTATGCATTTTACTACACGGGCAAGCTGTTCAACTGTGGCAAACTGTTTGCGATCACCCAGCACCAGCGCCGCTACCCGTGTAGCGATGGGGGCGATCTGCTGCTGCCAGGCCTGCCATACCGCCGCCACGGCTTCGTCGCTCTCTGCATTGACCATGGCCGGGGGCAACTCCGGAAAAAACCTGAAGGCATCATCACAATCTTCCAGCCAGGCTTCAACAGTATCCATAGTCGTATCGGCCCAGATTGTGGCCGGCACCATCAAGGCACGTACATTATTGGTGTGGAAGCAGAAGCGCCATTCACCGGGCAATTCTTCCGGATAGTAGTCCCCCACCCAGGCATCGACATCCCAGTCGCGGGTTCCTATAAAAATTTCGTCATTCATGATCGTCTCGATTGATTCGGTCCACACCGGTTCTTTCGTTATCAGCAGGACGCTCTGATATACTGTCGGCAAGGTTACCGCAATCACGGCCCCATACACCACGCATGACGCACACCCCTACATTCAGCGAACTTGGCAAAGAAGTCATACAACTTGAGCGTGACGCCATCGACGCGCTGTTATCGCGCCTTGATGACAGCTTTAATGCCGCCTGCGAGCTAATCCTCAAAACCCAGGGCCGCGTGGTGGTCACAGGCATGGGTAAGTCCGGCCACATTGGCAGCAAGATCGCCGCCACCCTGGCCAGCACCGGCACGCCGTCTTTCTTTGTCCATCCCGGTGAAGCCAGTCATGGCGACCTGGGCATGATCACACCGGAGGACACTGTACTGGCGATCTCCAACTCCGGCGAGACCCGCGAGATACTGACCATACTCCCTATCGTCAAGCGCATGGGTGCCAAACTGATCGCCATGAGTGGCAACAACGCCTCCAGCCTCGCCCGGCAGGCCGATGTCGCACTTAACGTAGGCGTTGAAAAAGAAGCCTGCCCCTTGAACCTGGCCCCCACGTCCAGCACCACTGCGACACTGGCCATGGGCGATGCCCTGGCGGTCTCGCTCTATCATGCCCGCGGTTTCACCGAAGAAGACTTCGCTCGCTCGCATCCCGGTGGGCAGTTGGGCAGGCGTCTATTACTCTATGTCAGCGACATCATGCATCAGGGCGAACAAATCCCGCTGGTGCGGGAACATGCCAGCCTGCGGGATGCCTTGCTGGAAATGACCAGCAAGGGTCTGGGTATGACCGGCATCGTCGACAAGAGCAATATACTACGAGGTATTTTTACTGATGGCGATCTACGCCGCGTACTAAACGATGATATCGATGTGCGTACCGCTGCCATTAAAGATGTGATGACTGCACACCCCAAAACCACCACAGCCGATCGCCTGGCAGCCGAGACGGTACAGCTAATGCGCAGCAAGCAAATTAATGGTTTGTTTGTCATCGATGCCGGGGGTTGTGTCGTCGGCGCACTCAATATGCACGATTTACTGAAAGCAGGAATTGTTTAATGACCGAGTTGTACTCCCTTCCCTTCCCTGTTGACAACAACGTCATTGAACGCGCCAGGAAAATCAAACTGGTATTGTTTGATGTCGATGGCGTACTCACCAATAGTCAGCTATTTATCGGTGATGATGGACAAGAGTACAAGGCCTTTAATTCGCGCGATGGTCATGGAATCAAAATGTTACAACGTACAGGCGTCGACACGGGTATTATTACCGGCAGGACTTCCAGGGTGGTTGAGCATCGCGTGGCTGATCTCGGCATCAAACATTTGTTTCAGGGTTGTCTGGACAAGCTACCCGTATACGAGGAACTGTGTTCATCACTCAATTTAAGTTATGAGGAAACTGCCTTTGTAGGAGATGATGTGGTTGACCTTCCCATTATGATCAAGGTAGGGCTTGCTATCACTGTCCATGATGGACACACCATGGTCAAGGCACATGCCCACTGGACCACACCCGGCAATGGTGGTCAGGGTGCCGCCCGTGAACTCTGTGAAATGATCATGCATGCGCAGGGGCATTATACAACTACCATGCAATCCTATCTTTGAAATATCATGTCTTCTGGTGCCACGTATCTTGCCGGCGTTATTATCCTTGCGCTACTGGTGGCTACCAGTTTGTGGCTGAATCAGGTATTTACCACGCCCACGGTGATAAACCAAGGGGAGGCCAAGACACACGAATACACTATGGAGTATTTCACGGCCACGGTCATGAACAAGCAAGGCAGGCCTATATACACCCTGACAGCCAACAGCCTGCATGAATCAACAGCAGGCCAGGGTGCCGTTCTGGATCAACCCCGACTGGTCCAATATAGCGAAACCGAATCACCTGTCTACACCCGCGCTGATCGCGGGTATCTATCAAAAGATCGCAAGCATATAACCATGCAAGGTCATGTCAAAGTGACGCGCAGGGCCAGTACGGACAAACCCGATGAAGCGCATGGCGTGATTACGACACGGGAACTGGAGATCGCACTGGAGTGAAGCGTATTCTCATATTGTTCTGCTTCATTCCTGCACTGGTTCTGGGCGCTCCCCAAAAACTCCCCATCACCTTACAGGCAAACAAGATCATTGCTGACCAGAAAAACGGAGTCATGACTTACATCGGCAATGTTGTCATCAAACAGGGCAGCATGATATTGCGAGCAGACAAAGCCAGAGTCACCGGCAAACCTGGCAATCCCGAGCATATAAGCGCATGGGGATCTCTGTTACACATACAGCATGTATTAGATGGTGAACTCGTGCATGCCTGGGCCCGGCGTGCGGAACACAAGATCAATAGCAATATCATCGATCTCTACAATGACGCTAAGATACATCAAGGTAAAGATACCCTGAAGGCGCAACACATACGCTATGACATCAACAAAGAAAAAGTTATTGCTGAAACCCGGGACGGACGAGCGCCAGTACGTGCCATTTTGTTTCCCCGCAAAAACACGGATAAGGGCGCATCATGAGTATCTTGCGCAGCGAACATCTTAAAAAAGGCTATCGCGAACGCGAGGTTGTGCGTGATGTCTCGCTAGAGCTAAAAAGCGGCGAAGTCGTCGGCTTATTGGGGCCCAATGGTGCCGGCAAAACAACCTGTTTTTATATGATCGTGGGCCTGGTGCCGATGGATAAGGGGACCATCATGCTCGATGATCGCGATATTGGCTCGCTGCCCATGCACAAACGGGCCCGACTGGGCCTGGGTTATCTGCCACAAGAACCCTCTGTTTTTCGTAAACTCACCGTTTCCCAAAATATTCTCGCCATCCTGGAGACCCGCAAGGACCTGGATACAACCCAACGCCGGCAACGACTGGAAGACCTGCTACACGACCTCAATATTGCCGAGCGCCGGGATACTCTGGGGATCAGCCTTTCCGGCGGTGAGCGTCGACGCGTGGAAATCGCCCGCGCGCTGGCCACTGAACCCCGCTTCATCTTGCTGGACGAACCCTTTGCCGGGGTAGACCCCATCTCGGTCATTGAGATTCAACAGTTAATCAAACACTTACAGGATAGAGATATTGGCGTACTCATTACCGATCATAATGTAAGGGAAACTCTCAATATCTGTGATCACGCCTACATTCTTAATGATGGAATTATACTGACAGCGGGAACGCCGGAGCACATACTGGAGCATGAAGACGTAAAACGCGTCTATCTTGGTGAAAATTTCCGCCTGTAACCAGGCCAATCAGGACTACATGTCAAGCCAGAAAATGGGCTACACTAAAAGTACAAGACAGAATAACGGGGACGAAACCGGGGTTGTAGTACATCATTACAGTCATTCGTCCTGTTGATTTTATCCAATGAAACAAACACTTGAATTCAAGCTCGGTCAACATCTGGCCATCACACCACAACTGCAACAGGCGATACGTCTGTTGCAATTATCCTCCATAGAACTGCAGCAGGAAATTCAGGAAGCCCTGGAAAGCAACCCCATGCTGGAAGAAGGCGAAGAGGAATCCGCGGAAGACCGTGATACAGAGAACACGGAATCATCAGACAAAAATGGCCAGGAAAGCGGCTCGCTGGAACCCACTGATATACGCATGGAGTCATCCGACACCCAGGATGATGGCATGGGTGCCGATAACTATTCCGCCGAGGATGGTGAGGTCGGTGACTGGGGTAGCGCATCTGATACATCCAACAGTTCTACATCTTCGAACAACAGCAGTGATGACTTTCCAGATATCGAATCCCGCAATGCCCTGCCCCAGTCTCTGACCGATCACCTGGAGTGGCAACTGCAAATGTCTACCTTCTCCGACCGGGATTTGAAAATAGCCTATGCCATAATCGATAGCATCAGTGAGGATGGTTATCTGTGTACAGCGCTGGAAGACATACAGAACACGCTTAATAAAGACGAGGAAGATTCTATTGAGATAGATGAAATAGAGGCCGTCCTACACCGTATACAGAACTTCGATCCGGTAGGAGTCGGCGCACGCGACCTCTCTGAATGTATACAACTGCAATTACGTATACTGGACGACGACACACCCTTCCTGGAACAGGCCAGACTGCTGGCAACTAAAGAACATTTGGCTACTCTGGCCAATCGTGACACCGCCTCCCTCAAACGTAAACTGCGACTGCGCCAGGAAGAACTGCAGCAGGCAATACTGCTCATCCAGCATCAGAATCCAAGGCCCGGCGGAGCCATCTCCACCAGCCACGCCGCCTATATCGTTCCCGATATTATTGTCAAAAAGGTCAAGAGTGTCTGGCGTGCTGATCTCAATAGCGATGTCTCACCCAGATTACGCATTAATAAAATCTACGAAAAACTGATACAACGAGGAAAAGCCAGCAACGATAAAAAGTATTTACAAGAGCAGCTGCAACAGGCACGCTGGCTCATCAAAAGCCTCAATAGTCGTAATGAAACCCTGCTCAAGGTATCACGCATGATTGTAGACCGGCAACGAGCATTTTTTAACCACGGCGCGGAGGCCATGAAACCACTGGTGCTGCACGATATTGCCGAGGCTGTAGAGATGCACGAGTCCACGATTTCGCGCATTACCACCAATAAATACATGCTTACCCCCAGAGGCATTTTTGAATTAAAATACTTCTTTTCCAGCCATGTTGGAACAGCGGATGGGGGCACATGTTCGGCCACTGCAATCAGATCACTAATAAAAAAACTGGTTGCCGGTGAACCATCACATAAACCTATTAGTGACAGCGCTATTGCGCAGTTGCTGGAAGACCAAGGCATTAATGTTGCACGGCGGACTATTGCCAAGTATCGGGAGTCCATGAACATACCGCCGTCCAATCAGAGAAAATCACTGATCTAGTTTATTCACAGGAGGAGACCATACATGCAGATCAATATCACCGGACACCAAGTAGAGGTTACCGATGCACTTAAAGACTACGCATCTGAAAAAATAGGTCGAGTAGAAAAACACTTCGACCGCATGACAACTACCAACATTGTCCTGCATGTGGAAAAGACGCGACATATGGCTGAAGCCACCGTCAACGCCAAGGGTGCAACCATACATGCCAATGCAGAAGGTAAAGATATGTATGCTGCAATTGACGCCCTCTCTGACAAACTGGATCGCCAGGTAATCAAACACAAGGAAAAGACCACTGACCACCACAGAGACGATGGCCGGGCAAAGAAGAATGCTGCCATCTAGCTTACAACATAACACCTTTGTTTTAGCGCTCAACCAAAGTCATGCAAATTAACGAACTTATATCACCGCAACGAATCAACCAGTCCCTGCCTGCAACAAGCAAAAAGAAGCTGCTGGAAGAAATTAGCGGTTTGCTACACCAGGATGAACCTGATGTTGATGAAAATGCTGCCTTTCATTCCCTGATTGAGCGGGAACGACTGGGCAGCACCGGCATTGGCCATGGCATTGCCCTACCCCATGGACGACTACGTGGCTTACAAAAAGCCATTGGTGCATTTGCCGTTCTGGAAAATGAAATGGAATTTGATGCGATAGACAATAAACCCGTAAAAATGGTCTTCGCCTTACTGGTACCGGAACATGCCAATGAAGAACATCTGAAACTGTTATCCCAGTTGGCAGGTATATTCGATAATGCGGAAACACGCGAACTACTACTGCACGCCAGCAATAAAGACGAGATTTATCAGTATCTCACAAGCCGGGATGATGGGTGAATATTACCCGGCATATTTCCCAGCCCACCCTAAGCGCCAATGATGTTTATGACGCGCAAAAGAAATTATTAAAACTGCAATGGATTGCCGGTATACAGGGCCGAGATCATCTACTGGAAACCACGAATGCACGTTTTCCGGGCCTGGCGCTGGTAGGACATCTAAACTTCATTCATCCCAATCGCGCGCAAGTACTTGGGGAACGGGAGCTTAACTATCTCAATTCACTGACGACAGAGGAACGCACAAGTACAATCAACACCCTCTTCACTTGCCCGGAAACAGCAATCATTATTATTGCTGTAGCGGATTATCCCGATGAACTGGTACAGGCAGCCAATACATACACTGTGCCCCTGTTTCATTCATCTCGATCCAGCCCTGTCATTATCGAACACCTGCAGTATTATCTTACCCGGGCCCTGGCACCGCGACTGACGGTGCATGGTGTTTATATGGAAGTAATGGGCATGGGAGTGCTCATCACGGGTGAGAGTGGAATCGGCAAAAGTGAATTGGCTTTGGAGTTATTGAGCCGTAATCACAGACTGATTGCAGATGATGCCGTGGAATTTATGCGTGTTGGCCCTGATGTGCTTGTCGGCCAATGCCCTGAAGCCCTGACAGACTATCTGGAAGTTCGTGGTCTAAGTATTATTAATGTCAGAAATATGTTTGGTGAAACTGCTATTCGACATAAAAAGAAACTACACCTGATTGTTACACTCAGGCAATTACAGCAATCCGATCAAGGAAAGATTGATCGTTTGCAGGCCGAGCAATTAACCCGCAACATACTTGATGTCGACATACCTGAAGTAATTTTATATGTCGCACCAGGACGAAATCTCGGAATCCTGGTGGAAACCGCGACACGTTCATATATATTACGCATGCGTGGTATCGACACATTAGATGAATTCTCCAACCGCCAACAACAATTAATCAACCAGCAACCTAAATGAATCTTATTATAGTCAGCGGTCTGTCCGGGTCTGGAAAAACCATTGCCCTGCAGGCCCTGGAAGATGCAGGCTATTATTGCATAGACAACCTTCCAGCCGCCTTGCTTCCACATGTCGTTTCACAAATAGAATCCGCCGAGTCATCAGAAGATGAAGAACCGGCAACCGCGGTTGGCGTGGACATTCGCAACCGTTTGTTTCTCGATGCCTTGCCCACGACACTGAAACAACTGAAAACAGAGGGTATACCATACCGCATCATATTCCTGGAGGCTGACGATACGGTACTGGTTAAACGTTACAAGGAGTCTCGTCGTCGGCATCCGATGATGGACGCGAACACTTCCTTACTGGAAGGCATAGGGTTGGAACGCAAAAGCCTGGGGCCTCTCTCCGTCAATGCATCACTGCGTATTGACACCACGCACACCACTCCACAGGTATTGAGAAATAAAATCCTGGATTTTATTAACGTCGGCATTGATACCGAGATCACACTACATTTTGAATCCTTCGGCTTCAAGCACGGCACACCTATTGATGCCGATTATGTATTTGATGTACGTTGTCTACCCAATCCGTACTGGCAACCGGAGCTTAGACAATACACAGGTAAAGATGATGCCATTATTTCTTTCATGCAATCACACGAACAGGTAGCAATCATGGCCACGGATATTGAAAATTTCCTGCGACGCTGGACAGATGCCTTTATCAATAGCCAAAGAAACTACATTACTATAGCCATAGGCTGCACAGGCGGGCAGCACAGATCGGTATACCTGGCAGAGCTGCTTGGGCAACGCTTGCAGGGCAAGGGTATCGTTACACAGGTCCGCCATCGGGAATTACCATGACAACGTTACTCATCGTTGCCTATGAGGGCCTGGGGACCGCTCTGGAAGCAGCGGCTAACAACATCCTGGGGCAACACCCAAGGCAACTTTTTGTTATAGATGCCGGCTTTAATGAGCCACCGGAACAATTACAAAAGCGCGTTGGCGATACACTCTCGAAGATTTCCGACAAGGATGGAATTCTAATTCTTACGGATATATATGGATCTACACATGCCAATGTTGTCCAGAATATGGCGCAAGACGATATTCAGGTTATCTCGGGAGTTAACCTGCCCATGCTTTTGCGCGCCTGTAACTACTGTCATCTACCTCTGGCAGAGCTTACAGATAAGGCTATAACAGGTGGTTGCGAAGGCATACGTAGCGGACCAGATTGATTCCTTGAAACAATCAAAATGAATTGCGTGGAAATAGAAATCGTCAACAAACTGGGCCTGCATGCCAGGGCTTCCGCCATGTTTGTCACCCTGGCATCCAGCTTTAACTCGGAGCTTACTCTTGCTCTCAATGGCCAATGCGTTAACGCCAAAAGCATCATGGGCATTATGATGCTGGCTGCCCCACTGGGGTCCAGACTGGAATTGTGCGCGAAAGGACAGGATGAACATCAAGCAGTGATAGAACTTAGCAAACTAGTGAACAATCGATTTGGTGAACCTGAATAATGCTTGCATTGTACGGTACAGGAGTTAGCAGTGGCATCAGCATAGGCAAGGCCTATGTCATCTACCGGGATGATATGGACACCCCGGAATATGTATTACCCAGGGGTTTGCTGGACGAAGAGATTGGTCGTTTTTTACGGGCACTGGACAAAACCAGAACCCAGTTGCATGACGTCAAAACCCATATCCCTTCCAGCGCCCCACAGGAAACCGGTAGTTTTATCGATACACATCTTCTGATTCTGGATGACGCCATGATATCCAGTGCGCCGATAGGAACCATCAGGAATACGCAATGCAATGCGGAGTGGGCACTCAAACAACATGCCGATCTGCTGGCGGCAAAATTTGACCAGATAAAAGATCCATACATAAGAAGTAAAAAAACTGACATTCGTCAGGTTGTCGATCGCATACAGCGAAACTTGCTGGGACAGCCAGAAGAAGCGCACCATGACATCCCTTCAGGACATATTGTCGTGGCAAATGACCTGACACCCGCGGATACAGTCATGCTCAAACATAATCGTATCCGTGGTTTTATTACCAATCTGGGTGGACCGATCTCGCATACCTCCATCCTTGCCCGCAGCCTGCAAATTCCAGCCATTGTCTCGGTCCACAATGCCACACGCTATATCGAGAATGGCGAAGAAATCATCATTGATGGCAAGCGTGGTAGCGTACTGATAAAACCTGAGCAGATAGTTCTCAGCGAATATCGCAAACGACGACGCCTCATCAAGGAATCCCACCTGGAACTGGAACGCCTGCGTCAAAGCCGGGCAGTCACGCAAGACAAGAAACCAATCAAACTGCAAGCCAATATTGAATTACCGGCTGACGTCAAAGGTGCTATACATTCCTCTGCCTCAGGCATAGGCCTTTACCGTACGGAGTTTCTGTATATGAACCGTACAGATCCACCAGGGGAGGAAGAGCAATTCCGGGCCTATGTCAAAGTCATCAAGGCATTAAACGGAAAACCCGTTACCATACGCACATTGGACCTGGGTGCAGACAAACAGGTCGATGGCGGTCACAGCGATTCCGTCGTTCCCGCCAATCCTGCACTGGGACTGCGGGCAGTGCGTTTGTGCCTGCAGTCTATTGATCTTTTCAAACCACAACTGCGGGCTATTCTGCGCGCCTCGGCGTATGGCAAGGTCCGCATCATGATTCCCATGATCTCCTGCATGGATGAAGTGTATCGTGTCATGGATTTAATAGAGGAAACCAAGCTCGAACTGACGAGGAAAAAGCAAAAATTTAACCGTCGTGTAGCGGTTGGCGTGATGATTGAAGTGCCAGCCGCCGCCATTGCTGCTGATCTGTTTGCCCCACATCTGGATTTTCTGTCTATTGGTACTAATGATCTCATCCAGTACACACTGGCCATCGATCGTGTAAATGATGCTGTCAATTACCTCTATGACCCATTACATCCCTCTATATTACGCTTAATCGCTATGACAATAGATGCAGCTAAAGCGGCTGGCATCCCTGTCAGTATGTGCGGTGAAATGGCCGGCGATATACGTTATACACGCCTGCTGTTAGGTATGGGGCTTGATGAACTGAGCATGCATCCCGCTACCCTGCTGGCAGTGAAAAAGATTGTGCGTAATAGCGATACCGGCAAACTAAAACGATTCGCCGGCAAAGTATTAAAAACACGCGACGTGCATGAGTTGCACGGTCTGGTGGATGACTACAACGAAAAACTCGATAAGGTCTAGCTATGATAAGATCTAGCTATACAGATGCAATCAGGCTAGTTTAACCCGGGTCCTCGATTGGGCAGGAAGGGACCCATGTTCCGCAGGGCCTGCTCGCTATAGGTGAATGTGGGTCTGGATCGTTCGGAAGTGATTGCCACCAAACCCTTCTTGTATTTCAACTTGTTCAGAGAAAACCCTTCCGCAACACGAGGCTCAAAGGTCTCTTTTAACAGCGAAATAGCGGTGATTTTCCTGATACGAAACGGGCGCCAGAAAGGGGGTGGGCGACCGGCAGCGGAATATCCTCGAGTCTGATAGGCATCACAGACGATCTCACTACGCCCATGGGTATAGATGGCATGGGGCTCCAGTATTCGTATCTCGCGCTGATCGCGATAGCGTATAGCCACGCAACGCCGTTGTTTAACGGCGGTTACCAGCAATTTAATAATATTTTGCAGCATCTGCCTGTATCCTGAGTTCGCATACTGCCTCTAGCCCAATCATGGCATATTCGGCTTTTCCTTGTACAAAACCTGCCGACAAACGGTCCAGTTTATCCCGCGACCGGCCTGTCTAGCGTCTCTCGATTGCCGGTATCAGTCAAGCCCGGTTATAACAAAAGCAAGGCCGCCAGGCCAAGAAAGGACAGAAAGCCGACAACATCCGTAACGGTTGTCAGCGCCACACCACTCGCCAACGCCGGATCGATACCCAGTTTTCTCACTGCGATAGGAATTAATACTCCGGACAGGGCCGCGACTACCAGATTCATCATCATGGCCATAGCAATCACCACGCCCAGCATGGGCATCTGGTACCAGGCGACTGCTATCACCCCCACCACCAGTGCCCAAATAAAACTGTTTAGGACACTGATTAGCAATTCATTAATGAGTACCCGCCGCATATTACTGTCTGTAATAGTACCCAAAGCAAGTCCACGTATCACCAGGGTCACTGTTTGTGTACCGGCATTGCCCCCCATACTGGCGACTATGGGCATTAACACCGCCAGGGCGACAATCTTCTCTATGGTGGCTTCAAACTGACCAATTACCCAGGACGCCAACAAGGCCGTTGCCAGGTTCACTCCCAGCCAGACAGCACGATTACGAGTGCTACGTGCCACGGGAGCAAACAAATCCTCGTCTTCGCGCAATCCCGCGGGGGCCAGCACAGAATGATCGGCTTCTTCCCGTATCACATCCACCACATCATCTACCGTGATGCGGCCTAATACCCGATTGGCATCATCGACAACGGGGGCAGTAATCAGGTTATAACGTTCGAACGCCGCTGCCACCTCTTTATCCGGTGTCAGCACATCAAATTTAATCGGCTCATGTTCCATCACATCACTGACACGCTGCTCGGGCTCTAGTGTTAACAACTTGGCCACTTGCAATGTCCCGGCCAGCTGACCGGAACGATCCGATACAAATAACTCGTTGGTATCGGGTGGCAACTCGCCCAGGCGACGCAAGTAACGCAATACCACTTCCAGACTGACATCATCACGCACCGTAGTGGTATCCACATTCATCAAACCACCCGCGGTGTCCTCGGGATAGGCCAGCAGGGTGTCCAGGCGCTGACGTTCCTGCAAGTCCATGGCAAAAAGGATGCGCGAAACCACTTCATCAGACAGTAAAGGCAACAGGTCAGCGATGTCATCGGGATCAAGTGCGCGAGTGGCCACAATCAGGGCATCATCTTGCAGCCATTGCACAAGGTCCGCGCGCAGAGTCTCGGGCACTTCCACCAGGACCTGGCCCATTAATTCGGGGTCCAGATGGGCACAAACCCTGCGGCGTTGCTCAGGCGGAATGGCCTCCAGCACATCACCGATATCCGCGGGATGCAGTTCATGAAGAATTCGACGCAACTGCTCCTCGACACCCGGTTGCTCGGTACCAAGCAGGTTGTGAAGATCTTCGGTATGCCGTGGATTGCTCTGCTGTTTCATTGATCTGCACCTGTACTGACCGGGTTACCTACAACCCGGCCCAGTACTAAACATCACTCCACAATATCAGACTTTCAATTTTCGGTGGTGAATGCTGGGAAGACTGCTCCTGACCGTCTGTAACCGTTTTTGATCCAGATCCGCCAGCACATAACCTGACCCTCGCGGTAACCTGTCCAGCACTTCAGCCCATGGATTTACGATCATGCTATCACCATGTGTCTCGCGACCATTCACATGATAACCACCCTGTCCCGGTGCAATGATATAGACAAGATTTTCTACTGCTCGAGCCCGGACCAATACTTCCCAATGGGCCTTACCTGTCATCTCGGTAAAGGCGGAAGGCACAGTAAACAACTCCGCTCCCTGATCCAGCATACGCCTGAACAATTCCGGGAAGCGCAAGTCATAACACACAGCCATCCCCAACCGCCCGAACGGGGTATCAATCACAACAATATCTGAGCCGGGCTCAAAGGCGCTGGATTCTTCATACTTCTCACCATTCTCCAGCTCAACATCAAATAAATGCAGTTTGTCATAACGTGCCACACACACTCCGGCATCGTTGTACAATAAGCTGGCAGCCCGTACGCGTTGTTTGCTTTCTGCCGTCAGGGGAATTGTGCCACCTACCAACCACACTCCACGATCTTTAGCCTGTGTCGCCAGAAAATCCTGGATAGGACCGGTGCCTGCGGGCTCGGCCGCCGCCAATCTGTCTGACTCCTTAATCGGCATTAAAGCGAAATTCTCTGGCAGCACAATCAGTTGCGCACCCGCCTCAGCCGCCTGAGCAATCAGACGGCCGGCCTCGATCAGATTTGCACCCACATTGGGGCCAGAAGCCATTTGTATACCTGCTACTAACATACTGTCCCCTGTTCTCCGTCGTTGATTGAGCTTAGAAAGCTCTGATAAATCCAGGGCTTCCCTTAGTGAATTACATCAACCATGCGATACAGATTACCAGATTTCCGCTGGTAGACGATATCTTGTGTTGTTTGTTCCCCGGACAGCCACTCTGGCCTCACTCTTCCTGCTCTTCCTCAAGTGCTTCCGGTAAGACAGGCGAGCCCAACCGCTCTACCTGTGGCTCATCCCAGGAACCCTTGATCGAATAATTGATCCGTGGGCCTTCAACCAGCTTGGTATTAAAAATATTTTTCAGCAATAATATTGCCGCACCCACTTGCGGTGCACCCAAACCACCTATGGTCAGCGCCAATGTATCAGTAAGGCTGGGATTCACCCCTACAACCAGATCATAATCCTCATCAGCAATGCCAATACGGCCACTCACATGCAAATCCGCACTGGCGCCCTTGATCTTCATATTATGTGTTCGTGCCACACCTTGTTCAATCTTGAAACTGGACTTCATGCTATCGTAAATAAAACCCTTACCAAACACGGAAGCAAAATCCAGCCGTAGCAACTTTCCAAGAGCACTTAAATTAAAAATACCCAACAATCTCCCGGCACCCGGTTCCAGTTGCAAAAAGCGCCCGTTTTTAGAAGACAGCTTTAAATTGCCGTTAACATTTTCCTTGCTGAACTGTTTCGCGTTCCTCCAAAACAACCTGGTTTCAACCTTAGTAGCCCCTTCCCTGATCTGGTCAGGGTAACCCAATCGGGCCAAGGTGCTGCCAAAATCGGTACTGTCGAATAATATGTTTATTTCCGCATTGTGCTTGTCAGCTATCCGTGTCCATAGTCCTGATGCGAAGATCTGATATTCCGGGGCTTTCAAAGTCAGTTGTGACAGGCGCGAACCCAGGGGCAGGCGATCGCTTGCCATATGCAACTCCCCCAGTGGCCAACGACCATATTCAAACTGTTTAGCCTTGATCTCAAGCTCAGGAAATTTTCTTGGGTCTGCCAAACCATCGGCGTCACGGAACGTATCGTCTGGTACACGAAAATGATCCAACTCTAATTGTACTTTCTTTACCGGCGTGCGTAATGACAACTTTATATCACCCGAAACCGCCTTGCCATGCAGCTTGCCGGACCAATGATCACCCTGACGATACAAATTTGTTGTAATAGCACCAAAACGCCGATTCAGCATATCGGTGTTTTCAAATTGGCCATGCATATGCGTAATAATATCGGGTAGCCCAGCTTGCTCACTCTTGCTACGCTCTATGGTGTCGCTCCAGGTATCCAGATCGATATTCTGGCTATAGGCTCGCAACCCTATGCCGGGAAGATAGGGGTTCACCGCATCCTGTCCACCAATAGCTACTTCCGCGGCATAAAAACGCCAGTAACCATTCTCCTGCTTCAGCTTAATCAGACTATTCAAGGTCGAGCCCAGGCGTGCTTCGATTAAATGCTCTTCCGGATTAACGAATACTGTCTTCAAATAAAAACCGGCGCCTTCTCCCTTTGTCTTACGTAGTGGCGGCGGGAAATTTATTTCCATGGCCTTGGTATTGGCTTCGATATCAATATATAAACCCTGTGAACCATAACGCAAGCGCCCCCCCCATACACCCGAACCCCGTAGATATGGAGACATCCATTCTCCAAATCCCGCCGACAATCCCGCTGCGGTCCAGTTACCTTCGATTCCAAAATGCAGAGCTGATTCTTTTCGAGCCAGGGTAAGTACTGTCGGCCCACCCAGCAACTCTCCCGTAAGGTTTCCTGACACTGGACCGGCCTGATCAAATCGTACAGCACCTACAAGGTTCTTTGCTTTTAGATCAAAAAAGGGCAAGTCTATGCTGGCATTAGTAGTACGATATTCGCCTTTCATGGTCATAGGGCCGTCTGCACCCAGGGGGAGATTAATTGCCAAACTCAAACTCCCCTGACCTCTACCTGTAACCTCCGGTGTTAACAATTGCGCCCACTTGGGATCATCCCTGACCATGTGTGAGTCGCGCAGTACGGTAAATGCATCATCCAGAGAACCGCTTGCCTCGCCAGTGATTAACAGGCGACGTTCTTTTTTAATCCGTAGATTCGGGCCATGGACCACAACATTACTAATATCCAGCCCACCCAATTTGCCACGATGCCCGGTAATTAAGAGTTCGCTACCGTGATTCATTATCGTCATATCGAGATCGGTAATCGGCGCCCAACCAGGTAAATAATCCAGAACACCATGTTCAAGATGGCCAACGACTTTAAAAATCCCCTTGCCATTATCAAAAGGAAAATCTTTCAGTGCGCCCTCGAAAACAGCATAGCCGGATGTGACATGACCACCCTTAATGGACCGGTCCATCCATGCCAGGAGATCTGGATGTATGATATTAACCGGGAAATATTGTTGTGCATGACTTCCATTGCCATCACGGAAGGATAATTTCAGGCTTAATCTTGGTGACTGTGACGTATCCGTGGGAATAATAAACTTGAAATCACCTTCTACGTTTGCATCATTGGCAAAAACCTTTAGTTCCTGACCCGAGATAGCAATGTTCTCTTTACCGAGTTGCCAATCAATATTGCCAGTAATACGCCTGGATACTATAGGTTTGCGAAACATATAAGGAAGGTCGACTTCAGTCAGTCGGTTATCAAGTTTTAATATTCCGCCATCGCGATCTACGCTGACATGACCACTCAATCCCTTCACACCAGGAAACTTCCTGTATGCTACTGTATTGATAGACGCCAGGTCTGCCTCGATAGAATAATCTTCAGGCGCCAGTATATCGCCTACAAAATCAACACGTAGATTACGTACCGTTCCACCAGGTTTGATATGAGCCAATTGCTTAAGATAGGGCGAATCAATTTTTAAGCTATTCACAAAAGCCAGCAAATCATCCAGGTCGGCCCGATTAAGAGTCAGGGATGAGGCATTAGGCTGAAACTCAATATGCAATCGACCTGCATCCCATGCAGACCCTTTCAGGCCGACATTCAAAGATCGCATATCCAGCCGCCAATTGTCGCCCAGCAACTGAAATTTGATATCAGAGTGTAGCATTTTTATTTTAATCGGAACAGCGATACTGTATAGACCAGGAAGACTTAAATCATAGGTGCTTACAGTACCGCTTAAGGATTCCAGTCTCCCGGGTTTAAACTCGCTCCAGATACGAACATCAAATCGACCTCCCATATTTTGTGGCAAGGTAGCACTTACTGCACCGGGCAAGGCTCCCAGGTTCAAATCTGTCGCCTCTATAATAAGACGGCCATCCCAGGTCCGATAATCGAATGGGTTTCCGATAAAGTCTGCAACCAATTTGCAAGAGCCGCATATTTGCTCAGGGTAATCGGCCTTGATGGCCAGGCGGCGACGTTCACCGTTATTTTCCAGCTCAATAAAAACATGCTCCAGAACAACCGGTTTTTCGCTGAGCTTTCTGTCGTGCCATATCATACGACCATCTTCAATTACCAATTCATGCAACCGACCCATCCATAACAATAATTCCTCATCATTGCTTTTCCCGGCCATCTTAAAGGGGCCAAATCCCGATAGCTTGTATGCGCCATCGCGTAAACGCTCAATACTCAGCTCGGGTTGCACCAGTACGATTCGATTAATTTCAATATCGCCACGTAGCAGAGGCAGAAATGCAATACTTGCCCTGACCTCCTTGAGAACAACACTCCCCGACTTCTTGCCCGGCTCAGCGAGCACGAGGCCCTGAATTTTAAAGCCCGGATGTATGCCGTCCCAGTGCGGGGCCAGCTCGTCTATTGAGACCATCAGGCTGGATTCCTGACGCAACAACTTTTCTATTTCGGCCTTTTCTTTTGCCAACTCAGGCAACCATCTCGATACTGCGAACAATATTGCCACCATCAAGACCGTAATCACTGCCGAGACATACCAGCACCAACGACCCAGAAATAGGGTCCACTTTCCTACTTTTGGAGCAATATACCGAATCTTCTTTTTCATCTATCTATTATTGAATAATACATCTTGATGAGAACTACATCAGGACCACATCAAAACGTTCCTGATTGTACAAAGGCTCTACCTGAAGATGGACAGGCTTGGCAATAAATTCCTGCAAGTTAGCCAGATTGGCGGCTTCTTCTTCCAGTAACATATCCACTACTACCTGCGAGGCCAGCACCAGAAAATTGTCAGTATCAAACTGCCTGTCCTCACGCAGGATTTCCCGAAAGATCTCGTAGCACACCGTTTGTGGCGTTTTTAACACGCCGCGTGCCGAACAAGCCGGGCAAGGCTCACATAGAATATGTTCCAGACTCTCTCGAGTACGTTTACGTGTTAGCTCAACAAGGCCTAATGGTGAGATATCTGATACATGTACCTTGGTGCGATCACGCGCCAGCGCCTTATCCAAGGCTCGCAATACCTGACGTTTGTGATCCTGAACCAGCATGTCAATAAAATCGATGATTATCATGCCACCCAGATTACGTAATCTTAACTGACGGGCAATAGCCTGAGTGGCTTCAAGATTAGTCTTGAATATCGTTTCTTCAAGATTCTTACGGCCCACATAAGCGCCGGTATTAACGTCTATAGTAGTCATGGCCTCTGTCTGATCAAGAATCAGATAGCCGCCGGATTTTAACAAGACACGTCGGTCAAGGGCCTTTTGAATTTCATCTTCTACTGAATACAGATCAAAGATCGGTCGCTCACCGGGATAATACTCAATACGAGATTCGGCTTCCGGTATAAACTCGTGCGCAAATTCTATAGCTCTGTGATAGGTCTCACGTGAATCGATACGTATTTTTTCTATATCTTCCTTAACCAAATCGCGCATGGCACGCATGGCCAACGCCAAATCTTCATGTATTAAGCGCGAATCAGTGGATATCTTCATTCGTTCCTGTATAGCATTCCACACACGTCGCAAGTAGGCAATGTCATTCGTCAAGTCCTGTTCGGTTGTGGTCTCTGCTGCTGTGCGCAGTATGTAACCCCCCGCTTCATCGTCGCCGATATGTGCCGCCACAATATCGCGCAAACGATTGCGCGTTTCATCGTCCTCTATCTTCTGTGAAACACCGATATGATTATTACCAGGCAGGAACACGAGGTAGCGCGCGGGCAAGGTCAGATGCATAGTTAGCCGCGCACCCTTGGTACCCAATGGATCTTTAACCACCTGCACTATCACTTCCTGACCGTCATGCAACAGACTGGAGATGGGTGGAATATTTTCTGGATCCGGGTCCTTGTTCTCCGGCACCCTGACATCAGCAGCATGCAGGAAGGCGGCCCGGTCCAGGCCGATATCCACAAAAACCGCCTGCATGCCGGGCAGGATACGAACAATCCTGCCCTTGTAAATATTGCCCACGATACCGCGCCTGTCACTGCGTTCGATATAGACTTCCTGCAGCACACCATTTTCCACCACGGCAACCCGTGTTTCCTGTGGCGTTACATTTATAAGTATCTCTTCACTCAATGATTCACCAGTCCGGCCTGCTTCAACAGGCCTGTTAATTCATATAAAGGCAGCCCCATCACTCCGGAATAAGACCCATCCAGGTGTTTGATAAAGGCTGCAGCCATGCCCTGTATACCGTAGGCACCAGCCTTGTCACAGGGTTCCCCGCTTTGCCAATAACGCGCCATGGTTTCCTCATCCACAGCCCCAAATTCAACCCGGCTTCTGTTGACCGCGGTGTACGTCCGCTCATCACACACAAGCGCGATAGCGGTCAGCACCTCATGCCAACGACCGGAGAGCCTTGTCAACATGGCCAAAGCAGCCGCCTTATCTTCGGGTTTGCCCAGAAGATGGTCATCTACAACAACCGCTGTATCGGCGCCGATCACAGGCAGACCATGCTGACCGCCCCTTACACGCAATTGCCGGCCGGCCCTGGCCTTATCCAATGCCAGGCGTTGTACATACTCCGACGGTGACTCATCACCCCTGATTTGTTCATCGACAACCGGGATCACCACTTCATATTGCAGACCCAGCTGTGTCAGCAGTTGCTGGCGCCGGGGTGACGCCGATGCCAGGCATAGCCTGGAAGAGCAGATAAAAGACATGATCAGAATCCAGCAACTCCGGTAGCAGGTCTCAGGCGCCCGACTGAGCAATCAACGATGATAGGGCAGACCCTTAAGTATACTCCACGCCCGATATAACTGTTCTGCCACCACTACGCGTACCACCGGATGGGCCAGGGTTAACGATGAGAGCGACCATTTTTCCTCTGCTGCCTGCAAACATGCCGGCGCCAGACCCTCAGGACCACCGATCAATAAGGCCACATCGCGGCTCTCAAGTTTAAATCTGTCCAGATTTCTGGCCAGGATTTCACTGGTCTGGACGCGTCCTCCTTGATCCAGGGCAATAATGGCGCTGCCATGCGGCACCTTTGCCAGGGTACGCCGGCCTTCTTCAGCAACGATGCGCGCCAGGTCCGCACCCTTGCCGCGATGACCCGCCGCCACCTCATGCAGGCTCAATTGAAACTGGGGAGGAAAACGCTTTTGATATTCGGCAAAGGCCTCATCGACCCAAGGTGGCATTTGCCGGCCGACGGCGATCAAGTGTATGTGCATGCGCGCGTGATCTATTGCTCCACCCTGCCCGAAACACTCATATCACCCCAGAGTTTTTCGAGGTTATAAAAGTCCCGGGTCTCCGGTTTCATGATATGCACCAGCACATCGCCATAATCCAGCAATACCCAGTCTCCAGTGTCCTGTCCCTCTATCCCCAGGGGGCGCTGACCCTGCTTACGCAAATCCTCGGCAACCCGATCTGCCATAGATGAAACATGTCGGCCAGAAGTACCACTGACAATGATCATATAATCAGTCACATCGGAAATACCGCGTACATCCAGAGTGGTTATCTCCCGGCCTTTGGCATCATCCAGGGCCTGCTCTATCAAGGACTTCAATACATTAGACTTCATCATTACCTATTAAACCTGTGTTATGAATATAACTGGTGTTTATGGATATAAGCTTCCACAGCGGGAGGAACATAATCACTGACAGGTTGACCACTACGAATAGCATCCCGGATGCGGGTGGCCGATATCGGCTGTGGTGTAACCTCATCTATCCAGATCAGGCCCGAGGCCTGTTTTCGCAAGCCGTTGGCATCATCTACTATTCGCTTTATTGCCCAGGCAGGCAAGTTGCCGCCCACTTGTTTATCCGGGCGCTGCATGACCACAATATTGGCTAACTCAAACAATCCTTCCCATCGATGCCAGCTCGACAGCCCCTGGAAGGCATCACTGCCGACAATTAAACATAACGTTTCATCGGCAAAATCTTTCTTTAATGATGACAATGTATCTATGGTGTAGGACACACCTGCACGCCGCAACTCCCTGGCATCCACCTGCAAGTCGGGAAAGTCTTGTAAAGCCAGGTCCAACATGGCCAACCTATGTTCACCACTGGCCACAGCGGCAGCTCTATGGGGTGGCTGAGCAGCCGGTATCAGATGCACCGAAGACAGCGACAAGGTCCGTTGCACTTCTGTCACAGTACGCAGATGCCCATAGTGCACAGGATCAAAGGTACCGCCGAAGACTCCCAACAATCTCACAATGAATATCGGTCAACAGCAAGGAGGCTTGCAAAAACAAATACGGGTTAGCAGTAAATTATCAGCCCGATTCATTCGCGGATATGACCATCCCCAAGCACGATGTATTTCTGTGATGTCAATCCTTCCAGTCCTACTGGCCCGCGGACATGAAACTTGTCGGTACTGATGCCAATCTCCGCACCCAGACCATATTCAAAGCCATCGGCAAATCGCGTGGACGCATTCACCATCACCGAGCTGGAATCCACCTCACGCAGAAAACGCCTGGCCAAGGTATAGTCTTCCGTAACAATGGACTCCGTGTGCCCCGAACCATGCTGGTATATATGGTCCATGGCCTCATCCATGCCGTCGACAATACGTATCGACAAAACAGGCGCCAGGTACTCAGTATCCCAGTCCTCATCCGTGGCCGCCACGGCATCCTTGATCAAGGCACAAGTTTCAGGACAACCCCTGAGCTCCACGCCCTTGTCGCCATAGGCCTTTACAAGTGGCGGTAAAACTTTCTCTGCTATAACCCTGTCGATCAACAACGTCTCCATGGTGTTGCAGGTACCATAGCGCTGGGTCTTGGCATTAATGGCTATCGCCAGGGCCTTTTCTTCATCGGCCTTGGCATCTATATAAACATGACAAACACCATGTAAATGTTTAATCACAGGCACGGCCGCATCCTGACTGATACGCTCAATCAGACCCTTGCCGCCACGCGGTATGATCACATCCACATACTCTTTCATGCGTACCAGCTCACCCACTGCCGCACGGTCTGTGATGTCCAGCACTTGTACGACGTCGGCAGGCAGACCCGCTTCAGCCAGGCCCACACGCAGACAGGCGGCAATGGCCTGATTGGAATGCAGGGCTTCAGAGCCGCCACGCAAGATAGCGGCATTGCCCGACTTCAGGCACAAGGCCGCGGCATCCGCCGTTACATTGGGGCGCGATTCATAAATAATTCCCACCACGCCCAGGGGCACGCGCATGCGTCCCACCTGTATACCAGATGGGCGATAACATAAATCCTGCACCTCACCGATTGGATCTGGCAGGGCTGCAATCTGCCGCAGACCTTCGGCCATGCCGGCAATAGCGGTATCACTGAGTTCCAACCTGTCCAACATCGCGGCATCCAGTCCGGATTGACGCGCTGCCTCCAGATCCCTGGCATTGGCAGTCTTCAGCTTCCCGGCCTGGGCCAGCAAGGCATCGGCAATCGCATTGAGCGCTGCATTCTTCTTGCCTGTTTCGGCCGCTGCCATGACGCGGCCCGCTGCCCGGGCGCGTTCTCCAATTGCGTGCATATACTCAACGATATCCACAGTGCTGCCCGATGTTGCTGCTGCTTGTGTCATAAACCATCCTTAACGTATTCCGACGGGGGTACGCACTCGACAAAACGCCAGCGTCAGATCTTCCAGCTGCTGCCACGGATCTCCGGCAAGCCGCCCCTTGATCACTCTATCCGTGCGCGCCGCGCGCTGCAACAGGGTCCATACACTGGCCGGGCGCAGGCGCGACAGTGCCTGCCCCACTATGCCCTGTCGTTGTGACCAGACACCACCGGATTGCATGGCCTGACCCCGGGGCATACCGGTGGCCACGGCTCGGGAGACTTTCGCCAGTATGCGCGCCTCCCGTGCCAGGGCCCACAAAATAAGCGGTGGCGCCAGGCCCTCGGCCCGCAAGCCATTCAATATGCGCAACACCGTAGCCCCCTCACCCCGTAAACACGCATCCACCAGACCAAAGACAGTAAACCGCGCCTGGTCGGCCAGGCCTTGCTCCAGATCCTCGAGGGTGACCCGGGTCTTGCCCAGCAACACCAGTTTTTCCAATTCCTGATCCGCTGCCAGCAAGTTGCCTTCAAAATGATACGCCAGCAGTCCGACGACGCCGGTCTCGGGCACCAACCCTCGCATGCGCATGCGCTGCTCCAACCAGCGTGGCAGTTGTTGCGCGTCCGGCGTATACACAGTCACCATTTGCCCGACCGCTTGCAGCGCCTTGACCCACTTTGTCTTCAGGACCGAACTCTCGAGCTTACCGGTAATGACTAATAATACAGTGTCTGCGACCGGTGTTTCGGCCCAGGCCTGCAGGACAGCCCGGCCGACATCTCCAGGTTTACCTGTGGGGATTCGTAATTCTATCAGCCGCCGCTCTGAAAACAGCGACAGTGATTGACTGCTTTCCATCAACCGCGACCAATCAAAACTGTTGTCGACATGAAATACATTGCGTTCGTTGTAGTCCTCTTCCTTTGCACGGGCGCGTATGGCATCGCAACTTTCCTGCGCCAACAGGGGATCTTCACCGGTAACAAGATAGACTGGCGCCAGGCCGCGCGTGAGGTGATCCTTTAACTGATGTGCGGCGACCTTCAAGGCGTCACCTTTTTCGCCTGGGGTTTGCTTCGCGCCAACCGACGCAGTATTTGCCTGGCCGCTTCGTGTTGCATTTCATAGACCAGCAGTTCCTGCTCACGTTCCTTGGCCAACACATTCAATGGATCAAAGGTATATTCACGTAAAAGTTGTATGCTTTGCGTTTCTTGTTGCCAGACATAATCCAGTCTGTAACGCAGCCGGTATTCACTGACCTTGGCGCCTACAACACTTACTGCCAGCACCTGGCGCGTGATACCTTCTGACTTCAACTCCAGGACCGGCAAGGTATGGCCTGTCGTGACTGGAACCTGGTTTGCATCGGCTATGACCGCGCCACCCTGTGTCACCAGCACGTCTTCAATGATGTTTCGTAGATCGGCATTGGCGCTGTCACTGACCAGCCTGAGATGTTTGAAGGCCGGAGGCAAGGTAACAGCCTGTTGCCCCCGTAAATGAAAGCCGCAGGCCGACAGGGTCATGCTCAATAACAGGATCAAGGCCCATGCTCCACGCAGCGGCATGCCTACGTCAGGGCTGAACACGGACAGATATGGCCTAGACAACAATATTCACCAGACGGCCAGGAACCACGATGATCTTCCTGGGTGTCTTGCCCTGAAGATGGCGCGCAACATTTTCATCCTCTACAGCCAGTACTTCGATAGCCGACTTGTCGGCATCGGCCGGCACGCTGAGCTCGCCACGCTTCTTGCCGTTGACCTGCAGCACCAGCTTGATGGTGTCCTGCTTCAGGGCCGCCTGGTCAACACTCGGCCACGTGGCATCGATGATGGGCCCTTCATGGCCCAATAACTGCCACAACTCGTGAGTAATATGGGGCACGATAGGCGCCAACATCAACACCGCCGCCTCCAGCGCCTCGTGCCGCACACCGCGACCGACATCACTGCTGTCGACTGACTTGATAACCGCATTAATAAGTTCCATGACGGCGGCAATGGCGGTATTAAATATATTGCGCCGACCAATGTCATCACTGACCTTCTCTATGGTGTGGTGCAGCAACCGACGCAATGCTTTTTGATCGTCATTCAGAACCCGCGCATCCACTGCCTCTGGCAACCCTGTCTCGATGTGCTCGACCACTAACTTCCAAAGACGTCGCAGGAACCGGTTGGCCCCGGCCACGGCTTCGTCGGACCATTCCAGGGATTGCTCGGGCGGTGCGGCGAACATGGTGAACAGGCGCGCCGTATCGGCGCCGTGGTCTTTAATCAAAGCGGCCGGGTCTACGGTATTGCCCTTGGACTTGGACATCTTGGTGCCATCCTTTAACACCATGCCCTGAGTCAGCAAGGCCGTGAAAGGTTCGTTATCCTTAATTAAACCCTCATCCCGCAACAGGCGGTTATAAAAGCGTGCATATAACAGGTGCAGGATGGCGTGCTCTATGCCACCTATGTATTGATCTACCGGCATCCAGTAGAAGGCGCGCTCATCCAGCATAGCCTGGTCATTATCCGGGCAGGTATAGCGTGCAAAATACCAGGACGATTCCATGAACGTATCGAAGGTATCGGTTTCACGCCGGGCATCACCTCCACATTTAGGGCAGGTGGTTTCATAAAATTCCGGCATACGTTTAATCGGTGAACCGGAACCATCGAAATCCACATCCTCTGGCAACACTACAGGCAGCTGATCATCGGGTACTGGCACCGTGCCACAACTGGGGCAATCGATCATCGGAATAGGCGCACCCCAATAACGCTGGCGTGACACACCCCAGTCACGCAGGCGGTAATTCACGCGCCGGTTACCACATCCCTTTTGCTCAAGATAATCGGCAATGGCATCAAAGGCCTGGGCCGATGTCAGCCCGGTGAACGCACCGGAATCGACCAACACCCCTTTTTCGGTATAAGCACATGCGGACAAATCAATCTCGCTGCCGTCCGCGGGTGCGATCACCTGGGTAATAGGCAGACCATACTTACCGGCAAACTCCCAGTCGCGCTGATCGTGGGCCGGTACCGCCATAACCGCCCCTTCGCCATAACCCATGAGCACAAAATTGGCACTGAAGACAGGTACTTGCTGCCCGGTAATGGGATGTATCGCCTTGAGACCGGTATCCACGCCCTTCTTTTCCATGGTCTCCATGGCCGCTTCGGAGGTCTCCATATGTCCGCATTCTTCTATAAAGGCCTTCAACTCGGGATTGTCTTTGCAGGCTTGCTGGGCCAGCGGGTGCTCCGGCGCCACCGCCACATAGCTCACGCCCATAAGCGTATCCGGGCGCGTGGTGAACACCTTTAGCCGTTCATCTGAACCGGCGACAGCAAAACTCAGTTCCACGCCCTCGGAACGCCCTATCCAGTTGCGTTGCATGGCCGTGACACGCTCGGGCCATGCCTGCAGTTTTTCCAGATCGGCCAGCAATTCATCCGCATAGTCCGTGATCTTCATAAACCACTGCGGAATCTGCCGGTGCACGACCTCGGTACCGCAACGCCAGCAGCAACCGTCTTCGACCTGTTCATTGGCCAGCACGGTCTCATCGCGCGGACACCAATTCACCGGCGCCGTCTTTTTGTAGACCAGGCCTTTTTCATACAGACGCGTGAACAGCCACTGCTCCCAACGATAATATTCCGGCCTGCACGTGGCCACTTCGCGATCCCAGTCGTAGGCAAAACCCAGACGCTTGAGCTGAGCACGCATGTAATCGATGTTGCCATAGGTCCAACTGGCAGGTGGGACCTTGTTCTCTATAGCGGCATTCTCAGCCGGCATGCCAAAGGCGTCCCAACCCATGGGCTGCAAGACATTCTTGCCCTGCATGCGCTGATAACGGCTGATGACATCGCCTATGGTGTAGTTGCGCACATGCCCCATGTGCAGACGACCGGAGGGATAGGGAAACATGGACAGGCAATAGAATTTTTCCTTGTCCGGATCTTCCGTGACCGCAAAACTTTTATGTTCTTGCCAATAGGCCTGGGCCGATTGCTCAACTTTATCAGGGTAATACCTTGAGTCCACAACAACCTCTGTTCATGCGGGATACGAATCGTACCGGATTTACATTACGGGATTACGGGTGCGGGCAAGCCTGCCACAGCCCTTTCACACAGGCAATATACCACGGTGGGGCTGATGAAATAGTCGGGTTTTCCTAAAGAAAACCACGCCAAGTCCGATACCCACTTGCAGACACACAGTAAGGCGCCATAACCGGCACTTGTTTTAAGGAAGCCACAATCAGCACGCGGGAGTCACTATGTTTAATATTCTATTGATAACCATCACAGGAACAATTGCCATGTCGGCAGCGTATTTCTCCATCATCGGAATTGCCAGCATTTTTGCAGCCAACTACACCCCCGCCATTATCATGGCGGCAGGTCTGGAAGCCGGCAAACTGATCACGGCCAGTTATTTATATCGCTACTGGAAAATGACTCCGATTCCATTACGGGGCGTATTGAGCGCCTTCATTGTTGTGCTGATGTTTGTCACTTCGGTGGGTATTTTCGGTTTCCTGAGCCAGGGTTATCAACGTACCTCTGAAAGCATGCGCCTGTTATCAGTAGAACTGACCGGTATTCAGGAGGAACTACAAGACAAGAAACAACGCGCCAAGAGGATAGATCAACAGATCACGCAGCTGCCGTTTAACTACGTCACCTCACGTATACGCCTGTCGCGTGAATTTCGTGAGGAAAAGACTGATCTAACCTACCGCATACGTGAACTGGAAAGACGCTCACAGGAAATCAATCTGAAGATGGCGGGTTATGACTCCCACATCGGACCTATTTCCTACGTCGCTAAGATCATCAATATCCCCCAGAACGACATCGTCTTCTACGCCATATTACTAATTGTTTTTATTTTCGACCCCCTGGCCATTAGTCTGACACTGGCATGCAACATCGCCCTGGTGCGTACCTGGGAACGGCAACACTTTGCGCGCAAGACGCTGTTTGAAAGCACCGCGATTGATGAGATCGCTGAACACTATGTTACCGAGAGCGGAGATGTCGTGAGCTAATCCTGGTTGGCTGTAGCAGTCTGCTGGCGGCGGCGTAACCCAAACGCCGTCGCCAGCATTATTCCTGTAATCAACAAGAACGCTGCATTCCCCCAACGCACATAGGGCGTGGCGCCCTGCATGGGCTGTACTTCTGCTTGCAGGCTGCCGGCCTCAAACTGCCCCGTTTTGACCAACACCTTGCCACGATGATCAATATGAGCCGATGGTCCGGTGTTGGCTGCGCGCACCATGGCACGCCCCGACTCCAGGGCGCGCATGCTTGCGATCTGCAAACGTTGGTGGGGGGCCAAGGAATCACCAAACCAGGCATCCTCACTAATATTTACCAATAACCCGGCCTCAGGCAAGGCATCGATGACTTCCTCACCGAAGGCATCCTCATAACAAATAGAAATACCGATAGTCTGACCGGCTGCTTTGACCAAAGGCGCCGTATCGGGCCCACTACTGAAATCCGACATCGGGATATGAAGATAATTTACTAACCAGCCCAGCAACCATTTTAACGGCAGAAATTCACCAAACGGTACGAGGTGACGTTTACGGTATAACGATTCACTTTGCCCGAGACTGATGGCACTGTTGTAATAGGTTTGCCGGCCGTTGATCTTTTCGCGCTCAATAATACCGATAATAAAATCAGTCTGTGTTTCCCTGGCCTGGACACGCAATTGATTTAACCATGTTGATTCAATCGCATCGCGATAAGCAGGGATAGCGGCTTCAGGCCAGATTATCAAATCGGCATCACCATGTTTCGCACTTTGCCGCAGATATTGCTGCACGATATTATTACTTTGCCGTGTATCCCATTTTCGATCCAGACCGATATTGCCTTGTATGGCTACAATCTTGATAGGCTGTCCTTGCGGCTGTACCCAGTCTATCTGCCCGGCCAGCCACACCAGCACCCAAACCGATACAAGACTTACCAGCATCCAGCGATTGCGGCCATACGCCCACCATTCGACTAACAGCGCAGCTGATAACACTAACAACAAACTGACACCGAACACACCGATGTAAGGCGCCGCAGCCGACAATACACCTGGCACCTGGCTATAACCCATTATCAGCCAGGGAAAACCGGTAAACAACCAGCTGCGCACCCATTCAAACACTACCCACAAGGCCGGAAAGACCAACAGGCGACCCGGGGTGAAGCGCTGCATATCACTGCGGATATAGGCCCACATGGTGAGTGCGGGAAACATGGAGAGTATGACCACAAAGATACTGACTGCAAAGACAGCCAGGGGTCCGGACATATTGCCGAAGCGGTGCAGGCTTACAAATACCCAGGAGACGCCGATCCCGAACATGCCCACACCGAACAGGAAACCGGACCAGAAACCCTGCTTTGGCGTAAGCGTATGCGATAACAGCAACAGCACACCCATCGTCAGTAGTACCAGGGGATACCATTTGAACGGTGCAAAAGCCAATGGTGTGATGGCACCGGCCAACAAGACCAGCAACAATCTTTGTCTGAAAGTTATGTGATGCAGGAAGTTACTTGGCAATCTTTTTGTCTGCTTCAGTGATGGGCTGTACTTTTAAGAGGTGCACACGCCGGCTATCGGCGCGCAGGATCTCAAACTCGAGATCGCCTATTTCACATTTCTCACCACGCTCAGGTAAATGACCCAGGCTACGCATAATAATTCCGCCTATGGTTTCAACATCTTCATCGCTGTATCGGGTCTTGAAGTAATTATTAAAATCTTCGATGGGTGTGAGCGCCTTGACAATATGACTGTCATCATTGCGACGCATAATCATGGAATCATCTTCATCGATATCATGCTCGTCTTCTATCTCGCCTACTATTTGCTCCAGCACATCCTCAATCGTCACCAGGCCAGCGACACCACCGTATTCATCGACAACGATCGCCATGTGATTACGGCTGGTACGAAATTCGCGCAACAGAACATTCAGGCGCTTGCTTTCCGGGACAAAGACCGCGGGACGCAAAACATCATCAATATCGAAACGTTCGTTTTCTGATTCTTTATACAAATAAAAACGCAACAGATCCTTGGCCAGCAATATGCCGATTACCTTGTCCTTGTCGCCATCTATCATGGGAAAGCGGGAATGCGCTGTCTCTACTACATGCGGCAGGTATTCGTCCGGGGTTTGATTCTTGTCTACCACATCCATTTGTGCGCGCGGGATCATAACTTCACGCACCTGCATCTCAGAGACTTGCATGACACCTTCTATCATGTCGAGACCTTCAGTCGTCAGAAGGTCTCTCTCGGTAGCATCACGAAGTATCTCGATCAACTCCTTACGATTGCTGGGTTCACCCAATAAAGCCTGGCTCAATCGCTCCAGCAATGATTTTGGTGACGCAGGTGCGCCACCGTTGGTACTGTGATAATCGTCGCCTCTATTCACATTGCCCTCTTGATCTATCTAATAATAATCAGGAATAAGGGTCCTCAAAACCCAATTGGCCCATGGCCTGTACTTCTTTCGCTTCCATCCGCCGTGCCTCCTTGTCCTGAATGTGGTCATAACCACACAAGTGCAGTATACCGTGCACTACCATATGCGCCCAATGCGCTTCAGGGGTTTTGTTTTGTTCGCTCGCCTCCCGGTTCACCACTGGTGCACAAATAATAATATCACCCAATATGCCGGCATCCACCCCGGGTGGATTTTCAAACGGGAAAGATAATACATTGGTCGGCCCCCTTTTCTGTCGATAGGTCTCGTTTATCTCGGCGATCTCTGTTTCATCCACAATGCGTACAGTCAAACTGTTACCGATCTTGCTCATCTCCTGCAATGTCGATAGCGCCCAATGCCTGATTATTTCTTCTGACGGTATACCCGGCGCCTCGCTGTTGCATTGAACATCGACATCACCATTCATACATCGTGCTTTTTCTTACTATGCTTCTCATAGGCCTCGATAATCTTTTGCACCAAGTGATGGCGCACGACATCGGCTGCCGAGAAATGCGTGAAACTGATCCCCTTAACGTCTTGCAATATATCGACTATCTGCTTGAGACCGGACTGTGACGGGCGTGATAAATCAATTTGTGTGATGTCGCCGTTAATCACTGCCGTAGTACCAAAACCTATACGCGTGAGAAACATTTTCATTTGTTCTCCGGTAGTATTCTGGGCCTCATCAAGGATGATAAAGGACTCATTCAGTGTACGCCCACGCATATAGGCCAATGGCGCCAACTCAATGACATTGCGTTCCAGCAGGCGTCCAACCTTTTCAAAACCCAGCATGTCATGCAGGGCATCATAGAGCGGGCGCAGATAGGGGTCGACTTTCTGTTCCAGGTCACCGGGCAGAAAACCCAGGCGCTCACCCGCTTCTACCGCGGGCCGCACTAACAAAATACGCTGAACCCGGTGTTGTTGCAGAGCCTCAACCGCGCAGGCGACCGCCAGATAGGTCTTGCCCGTACCGGCGGGACCGATACCAAAATTAATATCGTGGGTCAGTATATTACGTATATATTGACGCTGCTTTGGACTGCGGCCCTTGACGACATGCTTGGGCAGACGCAAATGGGTTTCTGGATCATCAGATTCCAGTTCATTCCCTTCCGCGGTCATTTGCTGCATGGCCAGATGTAAATCCGATGCACTCAGACCCGATCCGGTATCCAGATCGTCGTAAAGCTTATGCAACAAACGTTCGACCGATGCCGCCATGGTGATCTCGCCGACAATCTGGAACTGATTGCCGCGATTACCGATCTCAACACCTGTGTAGGTTTCGATCTGACGCAGGTGTTCGTCATGGCCGCCACAAAGGCTGGCGAGTCGCGCGTTGTCGTCAGGCCTCAGGCGAAATGAAATTTGTTTGATTTTGGCGTTCAAGCGCGATGATACGAAATGATCATAAGGTAAAGTTTAGCCGATTCAGGCCCGGAATGGTTGCTCCAGAGGGACTTTTCCAGCCCCTGTAAGTAGGGCCGATCAAACGGCCAGCCGGCCGCGCAGAGAATTGGGCAGGGCCTCGGTAATTTCCAGCTCGATAAATTGGCCTATCAGGCCCTTGTCACGGCCGGGAAAATTGACCACGCGGTTGTTTTCAGTGCGCCCCGACAACCACTGGTCGTCTTTTTTTGAAATACCTTCCACCAGCACCTGTTGATCCGTACCGATCATGGCCTGACTGATGTCGACCGCCTGGCGATTGAGCATGTCCTGCAATCTCCGCAGACGCTGCTGCTTGTCTTGCCGTGGCACAGTATCAGCCAGGTCGGCGGCCGGTGTACCTGGGCGGGCGCTGTAGATAAAGCTGAAGGAATGATCAAAACCGATGTCCGCCACCAGATTCAGCGTCGCCTGGAAGTCTGCTTCGGTCTCGCCCGGGAAACCGACAATAAAATCACTGGACAGGCTGATATCCGGGCATACTTCACGCAATTTTCGTATTCTGTCCTTGTACTCCATGATGGTGTGGCCACGCTTCATCATGGCCAGCACGCGGTCCGATCCGCTCTGTACTGGCAGGTGCAAGTGTTGCACCAGTTCGGGCACCTCGGCGTAGGCCTGGATCAGGCTGTCACTGAAAGACAAGGGGTGCGAGGTCGTGTAACGGACACGTCCTATCCCCACTATGGCGGCAACATATCTAATAAGTATACCGAGATCGGCCATGCCACCATCGTGCATGGGGCCCTGGTAGCTGTTGACGTTCTGGCCCAGCAAGGTGATTTCTCTGACCCCCTGTTCCGCCAGCGCTACCACCTCGGCAATAACATCGTCGAAGGGCCGGCTGAACTCCTCGCCCCGGGTATAGGGCACGACACAATAGCTACAGTACTTACTACAACCCTCCATGATGGAAACATAGGCGCGGGCGCCCTCGGCCCGGGGTTCCGGCAGGCGGTCAAATTTCTCGATTTCCGGGAAAGAGATATCAATGGTTGCTGATGAAGAGACTCCCGCCTGATCCAACATCTCCGGCAAGCGGTGCAGGGTCTGTGGACCAAAAATGACATCCACACAGGGTGCACGCTGCTGTATGGCCTCGCCCTCCTGGCTGGCCACGCAACCCCCGACACCTATCACCAAACCCGGTCTTTGCTGCTTTAATTCATTCCAGCGCCCCAGTTGCGAAAACAGTTTCTCCTGGGCCTTTTCACGGATAGAACAGGTATTCACCAGCAATATGTCAGCTTCCTCGGCGGAATTCACCAACTCCATGCCGTGGCTTTCGTGCAACAGATCGGCCATACGTGATGAGTCATAGTCATTCATCTGACAACCGAAGGTCTTGATATGCAGTTTTTTGCCCATAACTCTATGAATAAAAAGGATGTTCTAGGAACACCATGCTGGAAAAGGGCGCTCACTCTACTCCCAGCCCCGGCAAAATTCCAGACCCGGTCCGCCCCGGCGCACCCGCTTGAGTCATCGATAGGCCCTACAGTTTATGCGCCCATACGCCGATAAGGTATCAGACGAATTGCATCTAAATAACAGAGCACCATGTATCACCCCAATCGAATCTTCAGGCCCAAGGACGACATCGTCCATACCTGGTTTATGGCATCTGAACTGGAAGATGTCACCGAGCGCGCACGCCACATCCTACACCAGGCCGACAATGACGCCATACTCTCGGCCCTGCACAATTGTGAAGATGCCCTGGAGACTTATTACGTCGAGGGCGAAACTCCCACACAGACGTTGCAGGAACTTTGCGCCGCGCACCCGTATTTAATGACCCTGATTGATCCCGACAAACGCCTGGCGGTAGCGAAAAATGTAGCGAAAAATAATAGCGACAGACGCTTTGTCCCGGAATCTGTCGTATTACTGATGGCCTTGTACAATGGCAGCCTGAATCCCGCCACCACCCCGGATACGCCTGTCGCCCAACATTATTTGGCCGCCGCGGCTCTGGGTAATGTCTACAAGGCCACTCTGTATGCACGTCTGTGCATGTACCCTGACCTGGGCTTTGTGGATCAATTTGCCGACGCATCCATGGATGAGAAAAGCGAAAAAGAGCGCTACTACGAACTCTATGACAAGTCAGAAAACCTGGCCGCAACCGTGCGCGAACACATGACCAAGGCCTCCCGGGCCGCCTTCAATGCACTGGATCAGATTGCTATTGCGGAGAAACTGAAACAGGACAAGGAAACGATTATCTCTCAATCACAAGCGGGGCAACACTTCCCCCGCCTTCGGAAACGTGCCAACGCCTCCTGAAACGCGGACGGGCCGTAGAACTGCAACGGACCCACCATTCCCAGAAACTTGAGTATGTAGCCTGGATGAAACACCCCAAGGGCATGACGTACAAGGAAGCACAAATGTCGCGGGTACATGGACGTACAGGAGCGACCTTCCACTGTATTGTTTTGAGTATGTGGGGCGCGCAGTGGAATCCAGGATGGATTATGCCCTCATGCATTGTCCCGGATTGCGCTACGCTGCATCCGGGCTACGCGAATCCAATAAATCATGACTCCTTCCCCCTTTCAGGGGGAAGGCGGGGATGGGGGTGGCTCTCTATGGGTTGAACCCGATCGATGCGGTTCGCGGGCTCACCGCATCCTACGTGAACTTTGCCGACACACCAAAAACCGTTTCAGGCGCAATCCGCAATTTGAGGTTTGCGCATGTATGAGGGAACTAGCCCGCATTTCTCACCAGTCAATCTGGAAGCCACTAAATTCTGATCAATCTAACCTGTAGAGAATCAGTGCGAGGCGTTTGATGTGTTTTTGTTTTTTCAGGGAATGGGCCGCTG
>BTRG01000005.1:0-62747 GCA_036986275.1 Gammaproteobacteria bacterium
TGACCACCAGAAAAGCATACGGTTTTCGAACCTACCATGCCACTGAAATTGCTTTGTATCATACACTTGGCGCGTTACCGGTACCGGAAGTTACCCACGAATTTTTCTGACGAGGCATAAAGAAAGATAATTTTCATCACACTTAAGTATTAGTGATATTGCGGATAATGTATTATAAATCTGACACTTAGAGTCTGTTCTACCTGGAACATTTACCTGAAAAATAATAGCACAGATAAGTGCTCCCGATGCAAGCTGATTTTCACACTCCTGGCGTGTATTAGCTTCTCCTTACATTCTATCAGTTCATGTAGGGTGCAGTGAGCCTGCGAACCGCACCGGTCGAGGCACGACACAGTGTAAGAAAGGGCCGTAGCCCTTATGAAAAAGTGACAGATCTATTTTCCGGTTGCCTGGTTCACAATGACCATATAGATTCAAGACACTACATCCCGAAAAACAGTTATTGCTGCACTCACCTTTCCTTGTTGTTCCAGCACCCTGGCTTTTTCCAGCATGGCATTCTTATGTTCTTCATGCCTGGGAATGGACTTGATCAGGCCCAGCGCCTGGTCGAGGAAACCGGCACGGCGGGAGGCCTGGGCAAGGGCGAGGGTCAGCGCATCGCTGCTGCCGTGTTTTTGTTTCCAGTGCTCTAGTTGTTTAAGTTGTTTTGTGGCATCAAACTCGATGTTTCCATAGTGTGAGACCAGTGTTTCCGACCAGTCGTGGTCCAGTGCCTTGCGCAGAACTTTTTCGGCCTGGTCGTGATGGCCTTCACCGGCAAGGGCCATGGCCTCGGTCAGGGCCAATGTTTCGTTATCCATGGCCTTGTGTTTCTTAAGTTGCGGTATCAGTGCCGCCAGCGCTGACCAGTTTGCGGTGGCGTCATAAGTCCGCGCCAGTTCACCCAGGACGCGCGGTTCCTTGGGGTGTTTTTCCTGCAACGTCTCCAGGCCGGCCTGGCTCTGGGCGAATTGCCCGGCATCGCGTTGCCAGCATGCCTGGGTAATATCGATAAACAATTCTTGTTCCGGGTCTTGTTCCCGCGCCAGTTGCAGATATTTATCCCGGGCCAGGGTGTCACCTTGTTGTTGCTTGGCATAGGCGCTGATCAGGTGATTAATGATGGGGAATAGATTGTTCCCGGTTTGGGTTTGCAGCTTATCTTCCACTGTCTTCCAGTCCTGTTCAATCAGGGCCAGCAGACCGGTTTGCAGGTCGGCATTGGATTGCTGGCTGTTTTTGCTACGACGCCAGGCGCTGACTTGCGCGGGGATGCGCCAGGTGCGCAAGCCAAGATTGATCAGCAAGTAGGCGGCAATTACCAGCAAAATAAATAACGCAATAAACAGTGTCAGCGGCATTTCCAGCGACCAGGGCAGTCGCGAGATAACAACATAACCCGGGTCGCGCATGGCCATCAGGGTGACGCCGACAACCAGGAATAACAGCGCCAGTATGGTAAATACTAATTTCATGTGTGCGGGTTTTTGGCCGATAGTTGACGCAGGGCCTTAAGGGATTGCGAGATGTCGGGTAGGGACAGGGCAATCTCCAGTGTTGCCAGTTGTTTGAGCTCATCCAGCGCCGCCGCAACCTGCTTGTTATCCTGATTAAAGTAGTCCCGTAACCACTGTTGTGCGAGCAGGATGTTATTCTGGTAGGTCTTGCTATCGCCCGCCAGCAAGGCCTGTTGCGCGCTATACAATTGCAGTTTGACGTTCTGTCTCAGGAAGTAGCTTTGCTCCGGCGCCAGCAGTGGTTGATAATGTTCGACGTTGGTACGCAGACGAAACAGCCCTAAAATATCCTGCCAAAGCTGTTGCAGGCCCGATGTTTTTTCATCACTGTTGCCTGTTTCAGCACTGGCTTGCGTTTTAGCGGGCCTGGGCGGTTCCGCGGTAACAGCCAGGCGGTCCAGGTTGTTTGTCAGAGTGGTCAGGCGTAAGGCAATGCCCGGCACATCTATTCGCTCTAATGACTTGAGTAAGGCCAATTCCTCAGAAATGTTTTTGCGCACAGGCAACAGCCTGGGATCAGCCAGTTGTTTCAATTGTGTGTCAGCACTGCTCAAGGCGGCGATGGCACTGTCGACATCGCGCGCCAGTTGCAGCCTGTGGTTGGCGATGACCAGCAGGCGTTCGGTTTCGGTGATAAGCCAGTAATCACGATTACGACCCAGTTTCCCTTGCACAGTTTGTAATGCCGTTAGCAATGTTGACTGAGAATCTTTCAGGGCCTGTATGTCTTTGGCCAGGTTTTTGTTCTCATCTTCCAGGGCCCGGCCCTGCTCATACAAGGCGGAGAGTTGATCTACGACGTTGCTGGTATAGAGATCCCGGTGTTGGTAGTAGAGATAAAAAAGATAGACCGAGACGGAAAAGGCCGAGACGGCCAGTATCAGGGCCAGACCGCTGGTAAAGCCAGTCGTCGATGAAGTGTTGGATGTGTTTGCGATGGTCTTATCGTTATCAGTCATAAGAGGGTGTGATGATGAGTAGTCATGCGCGTCATTATAATGTGTTTTGCTGATGCCGCCACGTTTGTAATGCCTGCACCATGGCCTCATCGCTGGCCGATTCAGCAATCACTATGTCGCCTTCATAGCCGGTCTCACGACAGATATGCTTCAATCGTGGGCTGATGACAATCACGGGTAGCCGGTGTAATGACTCCTGACCAGAGATGCCGGCAAGTTGCCATAAATAACGCGCGGCATCGCCGCTGGTCAGTGTCACGACATCGATGTCTGTCTCCAGCGCGGACAACAGTGCCGTGGTGTCTGTTTTGGGCATGCTGCGTTCATAGCACTCGGCATAATGTACCTCGGCGCCGCGTTCTAGCAAGGTCTGGCGCAGGATTTCGCGGCCGCCATTGCCGCGGAAGATCAGAATTTTTTCGCCCGAGACTTCCTCCATGGCGGGCTGGGCCAACAGGCCTTCGCTATTGAATTGATCCTGGGGGGTGACGGTGGCCTGTAGTCCGGCCTCGGCCAGGGCCTTGCCGCTGCCGAGCCCTACGGTGGCGAGTTTGAGATGCGGCGGCTGTTCACCATAGTTGTCCTTAATGGCCTCCAGTCCGTAATGCACGGCATTGGGGCTGATAAAGATTGCCCAATCGAAATCCCCCAGCTTGGTTAATATCGCAGCCAGCGCATCCTGTTCCTGCGTTGGACCGATATGCAGGGCCGGGAAGGTGATGACGTTGGCGCCATCCTGTTCCAGCAGTCGTGTCAGCGCCTGGTTTTGTTCCCGCGGGCGTGTGACCAGTACACCAATATTGGTCAGATTATTCATGATGCGTAGGCGCTTTTCAGGATGTCGGCCGCACCCTTGTCCAGTAATTGTTGCCCAACGTCTTTGCCCAGGGCCAGGTGATCGGCTATAGCGCCTGTTGTTTCGGCGGTAACCATGGCGCCGCCATCGGGGTGACCCACCAGTCCCCGCAACCAAAGCCCATTGTTGCGCAGCATGGCATAGCCTGCTATGGGCACCTGACAACCGCCCTGCAGGGTTTCATTCATGGCCCGTTCGGCTAGCACACAGACGCGGGTGTCATGGTGATCCAGGGGGGATAGCAGGGCATGCACGTCGCCATCGTCGCTGCGGCACTCTATGCAAACGGCGCCCTGACCGACGGCCGGCAGGCTGCTCTCGGGCTCCAGGCAGGCGCTGATGCGGTTCTCGAATTGCAGGCGCTTGAGACCGGCGGCCGCCAGGATGATGGCGTCGTACTTTCCGGCATCCAGCTTGGCCAGACGGGTATTCACATTGCCGCGCAGTTCCAGAATTTCCAGTTTGGGATAGGTCGCCGCCAGCTGGCAACGCCGTCTGAGGCTGGAGGTGCCCAGTCTGGCGCCGGCAGGCAGCTCCGCCAGCGAGTTGAACTGATTCGATACCAGGGCATCCCGGGGGTCTTCGCGCTCGCAAATAGTATGTATATGCAGGCCCTTGGGTAGATCCACCGGCATATCCTTGCTGGAGTGCACGGCAATGTCCGCGCTACCACTCAGCAGCGCGTGTTCTAATTCCTTGATGAATAACCCCTTGCCGCCGATTTTTGCCAGGGGGGTATCAAGGATCTTGTCGCCCTGGGTGCTCATTTTAAGCAATTCCACTTCCAGCCCCGGGTGCTCAGACTGCAGGCGATGGCGGACAAACTCGGCTTGCCACAGGGCCAGCGGGCTTTTTCGGGTAGCGATTCTTAATGTTTTCAAGGGGTAATCCTGAACTCTGGATGATGACTGCCTTCTAATAGTAAGATCTAGACCTGATCTGAATCAAATAACCGGTTCGGGATGGGTACGGGATCGGGACAGTATGACGAGGTGAGCGGTTTATGAATAGACTATTTCAAACACTGGCGATAAGTCTTGCGATGGTATTGGCAGCGCCCGCGCCGGCAGCAGAGAGATTGCCCATGGCCAAAGACTTCAAGGCCGATGCCCGTGTGGCTGCTCGCGAGCGCAAGCCCATCGTCGTATTTTTTTCATCTGAAGACTGCTCTTACTGTGCTGTTGTGCATGAACTCTATCTCGAACCCATGTATCGTGACAGCAAATATTCCAGGACAGTGGTCTTCCGGGAGGTGGATGTAGACGGAATTCTGCCAGTCCGGGATTTTATGGGCAAGAGCATGGACCATACTGAGTTTGCTGACCAGGAAGGCGCCACCTTTACGCCGCTGATCAAGTTTTATGGTGCCCGTGGCGAAGAAGTCGCTCCTGAGTTGCTGGGTTACTCGTCACCAGACTTCTACCAGGGTTTCCTGGAAGCCGCCATAGAGACCGCTCTGGCCCGTTCACGCGACGACAAAGTCGCACGGCAATAAATCTCAGCTCTTATTGCGCGCCCAACGACGTACTGATGCGGCGTGGCGGCGGCTGACATCCAGCAGTTTATCGTCAACATCAGTAATACTGACTTGCCAGGTGCCAGAAGTGCTTTTTTCTATGCCCTTGATAAATTTCTTGGCCACCAGTGCATTGCGGTGTACGCGAAGATACAGATCGCCGAATTCCTTTTCCAGGTTGACCAATGAATCTTCAATCAGGTGCTCTTCCTTGGCGGTGCGTACGACAACATATTTACTGTCGGCCAGGAAGTAGCAAATATCGGGGACCGGCACCAGGCGGATGTTCCCGCGCATGTGCACACTGATATGAGTACGCGCCTGCACTTCCTCTCGCGCCTGATGCACTTCCTGTAATTGTTTCTGTGTCAGCTTATGTGCCTTCATCAAGGCATTGGCCAACCTGTCCTTGCGTATGGGTTTGAGCAGGTAGTCCACGGCATTGACTTCAAAGGCATCCAGTGCGTGTTGATCGTAGGCCGTGGTGAAAATCACGGAAGGGGGTTGTTCCATGCCGGACAAATGCATGGCCGCTTCCAGCCCATCCATACCGGGCATGCGTATATCCATTAACAGGATATCGGGGTTCAGTTCGGAGGTTTTTTCAACGGCCTCGTTGCCATTACAGGCTTCGCCTACCACCACATGATTACCGATATCAGATACCAGCTTGCGCAGGCGATCGCGGGCCAGTTTTTCGTCATCAACAATCAGTATTCTCATATCATTAACCTAGCCGTTCATGGCATCGCGTAGCGGCAAGCTGACTTTTACCGTAAACAAGTCTTCCGTCTTGTCTGTGGTGAGCGTGGCCAGATCGCCATAATGGTTATCAAAGCGTTTACTAATATTTTCCAGGGTTTTGCCTTCATCATCTTCCGGGCGACGCTTATTGCCACGCCGGTGTGTAATCGGGTTGGTCATATGTATATGTATTTTGTCATTTTCTTCCCACAGTTTGATGGTGATGGTGCCACCAGTGGCTGAAGGTTCTATACCCTTGTTAATGGCGGTTTCTAAAAGAGGTTGCAAGGTGAGTGTAGGCATTATGGCCTTGCGTGGGAATTTGCCGATGTTCCAGGCGACCTGTAATCGATCATCCAGGCGCAGGGATTCCAGGGCGAGATACTTTTCCGCCACCTCGATTTCCTTTTTTATCGGCACCAGGGTTTCTTCATCGTTCAGCATCATGCGGAACAGTTCCGACATGTCTTCAATCGCGGTCTCCGCCTTGGCCGGGTCGCTACGGGTGAGGCTGGCGATGATGTTCATGGCATTGAAGACAAAGTGGGGCCGTATACGTGATTGCAGGGCCTGGATACGGGCACGGGCTTCCGAGGCGGTGCGCTGTTTGAGTTCCTGTTTGGTCATGAAATAACCCAGCGCCAATGCATTGATGAGTGCGCTGATAGTCAGGTTCTGGAAATGCAAATGGGCATACCATTCCGGCCGGGGTGTAGAAATTTTACCGGCGCCCCAGAGTATCCAGACCGTGGCCTCGTTCACGAGCAGGGTTGTCAGCAGTAGCATCAGGTAAGCGGTGATCAACGCGGTACGGTTGGGTAGTTTGCGCAAATAATTGCGTAACAGGCATAGCCCGGCGGCACTGGCCAGGGCGATCCACTGAATGAAGAGCGAGATTTGTAACAGTGCTTCAAAATAATTTGAAAAGAATATGCTGGGGACGGGCATGACCAGGCTGATGACCAGGGCCAGTATTTCCGCGATCAGAAACACGCTCAACACCATGCGTGCTTCACAGAAATTCGGCAGAAAGTGGTCTGTGGTGTCCAATGCCTTGGTATCGCCCTCGCGGACAGTCAGGCGTCTGACTATCGTACGCAGCTTTTCTGTGAGAGTCGGTTTTTCTGAGAGCTCCAAGACTTAACCCCGAATAATCGGCATTTTCAGTTTGACGTGATACTGACCGCCTTCCTCAAAGGCCTGCATGGTGGCGCTGCTACCGAATTGGGTTTGCAGGCGTTGACGCGTATTTTCCTGGGCGATCTTGTTGCCCTTGGTGTGACCCTTGCTGGGTACATCGGCAAGTGGATTGCTGATCATGATATTCAGCATATCACTTTCGGTCCACATATCGATCTTCACGGTGCCACCACCAAAGCGGGTTTCGATCCCGTGATAGATGGCATTCTCCAGCATAGGCTGCAGGGTCAGGGCCGGTATTTGCGCGGAACGCGGGATGTTGCTGACATTCCATTTCACCGTCAGGCGATCGCCCAGGCGGATTTTTTCTATTTCCAGGTACTGTCGCGAAATTTCGCGCTCTGCTGAAATCGGTACCAGTTTGCGTGCATCCGCCAACAGCACACGAAACAAATCGGCCAGGTCATGCAAGATGGCTTCGGCCTTGTCGGGGTCAGTACGTGCCAGGCTGGCAATGCTGTTAAGACTGTTGAATAGAAAATGAGGTCGTATGCGTGATTGCAGGGCCTGCATTCTTGATTCCTGCTGCTGCTTGGCATCGATTTGGGCGCGGTGCGTAAGTATGAGATAACGCAGACCCGGCACACCTATGATAGCGGTAATGATCAGGCTGCGCACCAGCAGTGGTTGGCGCCATTCTGGCCAGCGATCAGGAATCATTTGTAAATCGTAGAGCGCGAAGATCATGGCCTCGGTGCCGAGAAAGCTGGCGAATAGCAGTAGCAGGAAGACGACAGTGGCGCCATTTATCACAGTCATCTTGCCGATCAGGGGCGATGCAATCTTGAGTATGACCACCGTGATGAAAGACAGAATCAAGGCAAAGGCTGATAACAGATTTAGGTCTTGCCAGGCCTGTTGGTCAAATGATGAGTTGCGCCCGATGGTAATAATGACGGCTACCAGTTCCGCCAGCAGGATGATACGAATCGCGACGCCGAACGATCCGAAGTTAGGGGTAAAGCTGTTGCTGGATTCCGCGGTATTGGCCATCACGCCTGTCTATGTCAATCGTTAGGGGTTAATGGAAGTATAGCGGGGCCGTGTTTTGTCAGTTTCACTATCACGCGTAGGATTTCCTGTATCTCAATAGTCACAATACACTTACAGCTATCTGGGCGGTTTTTATTGTCATGGCTGAGTCAAGTATACTGTCTTTCCATGCACGGTGCGGACAAAAAAAACCCTCCGCTCAAGGCGGAGGGGGGTAATTCCTGATCCGGGATTCTTCGGGGTGGGGGTGCACGAAAGGAGAGGCCGGATCAGGCATAACCTGTTAATGTCGCGCAGTAACCTTTAACGGGGCACACCATAGCGCGCCGTCATAGAGGGTCTCAATCGATTACCGATAATCGGGACGGGTCCACGGATGGGCGGCAATGGCAGGTGGCCCATGTATTTTGCCTTGGCATGCGCACACGTTTTAGGCAGGTATGGGGCCGGTGACCTGGGATAAGTGGCAATGAGTGAGAAAAAACTTTGGGGTGGTCGCTTTACTGCGCCGACGGATCAGTTTGTGGAGACCTACACGGCTTCGGTTGCGTTTGATCGTCGTCTCTATCGCCAGGATATCGCCGGATCCATTGCCCACGCCACCATGTTGGCCAGGGTTGGTGTATTAACCGACACTGAGCGTGACGCTATCGTTGAGGGCCTGCAAAAGATTGAAAAGGAAATCGAGGCCGGGCGTTTTGAATGGCGGATAGAGAGGGAAGACGTGCATATGAATGTCGAGGCGCGCCTGATTGAGTTAATAGGCGACCTTGGCAAGAAGCTGCATACAGGACGTTCGCGCAATGACCAGGTCGCGACCGATATACGCCTGTATGTGCGTGATGGTATTGATGCCATTGATGCAGGGTTGCAAGCCTTGCAGGAGCGTTTGCTGGACGTGGCCGAGCATGAGGTCGAGACTCTCATGCCGGGATTTACGCATTTGCAAGTGGCACAGCCGGTGACACTGGGGCATCACATCATGGCCTGGTATGAAATGCTAAGCCGTGACAGGGCGCGTTTTCAGGACTGTCGAAAACGGGTCAATATCATGCCCTTGGGTGCCGCCGCACTGGCCGGCACCAGCTATCCTCTGGACAGGACCTATACCGCCAAGATGCTGGGGTTTGATGCACCGGCGAGGAATTCACTGGACGCCGTCTCCGATCGTGACTTTGTCATTGAGTTTATTTCTGCGTCCTCCCTGTTGATGACGCATCTGTCGCGTATATCCGAGGAACTGATTATTTGGTCATCGACACAGTTTGGTTTTGTTGAGCTGGGTGATGCCTATTGCACCGGTTCGTCCATTATGCCGCAGAAGAAAAATCCTGATGTACCTGAACTGGTACGGGGCAAGACCGGTCGTGTGACAGGTGCGCTGATGAGCATGCTGATGCTGATGAAGGCACAGCCCCTTGCCTATAACAAGGACAATCAGGAAGACAAGGAGCCCCTGTTCGACGTCATGGACACGGTACTGGATACCTTACAGGTCTATACCGGCATGATGGGTGATATCACTTTTCATCGTGAAGCCATGCTGAAAGCAGCGGCCAGTGGCTTTTCTACTGCCACCGATCTCGCCGATTACCTGGTGCGACAGGGACTGCCCTTTCGGGACGCCCATGAAGTCGTAGGCCGGTTGGTGGCGCTGGGTGTGAAGGCCGGTCGCGATTTATCCGAAATGTCACTGCATGAACTACAGGCCGCCAGCGATGTAATTCAGGAAGATGTGTTTGCGGTGTTGACCTTGGCGGGGTCGGTGGCGGCACGCTCGCATCTGGGCGGTACAGCGCCGGAGCAGGTGCGTCAGGCCATTGCCGAGGCACGCCAACAGCTGTCCGATTTATAAACAACGTGGTCAAGCCATATTCCAGTGATCGGTATGACGGCGTCAGGCCTGATATCGAGGTCTTGAGCCGGCGTTTAAAGGAATTCGCCCGGCAAAGAAACTGGGAGCAGTATCACACGCCCAAGAATCTGGTGATGGCCCTGAGTGTCGAGGCCGCTGAATTACTGGAACATTTTCAGTGGCGGTCGCCCGAGGCTTCAAGCATGCTGGATAGCGCGACCCGTGAAGAAGTGGCCATGGAAATGGCCGATGTGTTTATTTATTTGCTCAGGTTGGCAGAATGCCTGGATATTGACCTCAAGGCTGCAACGGAGCGCAAGATTGCGATCAATGAACAGCGGTTCCCTCCCGGACAGCAATCAGACAACAGTTAATAAAAAGGACATCGAATTTGAATGGAGTTCGCAGGGTAGGCATGATTTCTGCATTCTGTTTTCCCTGTGAAAAGAAACTGCCGCGAATCAGATAGGATAGGAATGAGTGATAAGCCAAATATCCCGGGGACACCCAGTTTTGAAGAACGTCGTTCTGGCCGTGATCGTCGGCACACCCATGATCGCCGCGGCGGTTTGCGCTGGGACCCCAGCTCCAGGGAACGCCGGTCTGGCAATGACAGGCGCAGGCCGGCGGTGCCCGCTGCGGACGAAACCGAATAAACCCTGCTGCTTCTATCCGGGATTTTACTACCCGGTCCTCCGTTACTAAATTACCCGGGCGCCACGGAATTGCGTACAATCGCGGGCCAACGTGACCATGGATGATGTGTTATGAGAACCGGGGCGTACATTTACGCAGGAATGGCGGGGTCTGTATTGCTCGTGTTGACGGCTTGTGGTTCAGAGCAACTGGCGCAAACACGCGAACAGGCGGCACTGGAACAAAAAGCAATCAAGCTGGAGCGAACGCTGTATGAGAATGAAACACAGTTGTCAATTCTGAAACAACGATGCGCTGGTAATCTTGATACAGAGGTGGCTGAGCTTAAGCAGGCACTGCATGCAGTGACCTCGGAGCTGGTTCGGGTTAAAGTGGATCGCGACAAGCTTAAACGCGAGCTTACAACCTACAAAAAAACAACTCTACAGTAAGAGCAAATTGCTGATAATTAAACTATTAGTGCCATGGGCCATTTTATTAACTTTCAGTGTCCGTATTGTGGTTACAGTGAAGAGAAGGTGCCACTGGGTCAGAGTCGACAGACCGGAAAATCATTAACATTATTTAAGTGTGAGCCATGCCGCAGCTTGGGTAGTGCCTGGATAGTGAAAGGCGATAAACCCCGTTGCAGCGTTTGTTACGATGAGAACATTGTCCTGCTGGGTGATGATGTGTCGCAAACGGATTGCCCTAAATGTGGCGAGACAGTCATTATTCGCAAGCTCGATGAACTTTGGGAGTAAATGATAGTGTCTTGTATCGCATTTATATAAATAGTTATATGTTAGAAGACGCAAAGAAAGTGCTGGTGCTGGGCGGTCATGGCCGTTATGGCAATAAAATTTCCCAGACATTGGCGGACATCAAAGGGGTCCATTGTGTGGCGGCGGGTAGACACCCGCCCAGTCGTAGCAAATGGGATAATCGTATCACCCATATTGCCTTGAATGTTGAGGATCCAGGCTCGCTACGCTCTGCGCTGGCCGACAGTTTTATCGTTATCAATGCCAGTGGTGTCCCCGCTGAAAGTTCAGTGTCTATAGCCATGTTATGCCTGGAAGCAGGTGTGCACTATATTGATTTGTCCGACAGTCGCCATTTGTTGCAGGAGATCGTGCGTTTGAATCGCAAAGCCATAAATGCCAATGTGTGTTTTGTATCGGGTGCCGCTTCAGTGCCCGCGATTTCAAGTTTGCTGGTGGATACTGTCATTACAGATTTTGATCGTGTTAACGAAATACAGGTATTCAAGTCTCCCGGGAATAACAATATTGGTGGTGCCGGCACGTTGGTGACCGAGCTGGAACAAGCAGGGCGGAGCGTGCGTTTGAAGGAAAGTGGACGTTGGCGTGAAGTTCCGGGCTGGAGCCGGCCGTTGATGGTGCGTTTTCCGAAGCCGGTGGGTTTGCGTCGTCTGTATTTATGCGATGCTCCAGACCTGGATATTTTTCCACAACGCTATGGTGCCAGCACCGTGACCTATCGTACGGGCTACGAGCTCAACATCCTTAATTTTGGTATTTCCTTTCTGGCCTGGCTAAAGAAGCGGAAGCGGTTACGTGATCCGGCAAGGCTGGCCCCGGGTTTGTTGTGGGTGGGGCGCTGGTTTCGCCGATTTGGCAGTGATCGGGATGCCGTGGGAATACACATCAAGGGCCAGCGTGATGGCGTTGACACCCAGCATGCGGTTTACATGATAGGCAAGGACGGCAGTGGTCTGGCCATTGCTACCAGCCCGGTGATAGCGCTGACACGTCACTGGATAGAGCAAGGCCCGGATGAACCGGGTGCTTTCGGTGCCCAAGATGTGTTGCGCCTGCAAGATATAAGAGATGTACTGAAAGATCAGGACGTGGTGTTGGTCAGGCAATAAGCAGTATATATAGGGTTTTGAGGCTGGATGTTAACAAGTGTCGGCGTTAAGCTTGGTCACTGGGTATAAGAGGTTGCTATGGGCCTGAATATACAACATGACAGCCTGATATTGGTGCTGGCGAGCTGTTTGCTACTGACGGCCTGTGGAAAAAAGGGGCCTTTGTATTTGCCAGATGATACGCAGAAGACAGAGCAAAGGCAGGCAAAAGAGAACAATACATAATTTTTAATCTCTGAGGGTTGTGTCCCCGCAGCTTGCCGCGAAAGTCGTCATTCCGCTTCGGGTCAACAAAGCCTGTGCCGGGCTTGCACCCACAGGGCAGAATCACCCGGTATCCGGTATCCGGTATCCGGTATCCGGTATCCGGTGTGATGTGATGAAGTTATTACTCTGTCAGCTTGTGGCGGGGAAGTTTAATAGCCATGTTGTTATAATAATTGTCGTTAGGACTTTATTTAATCAAGATAGAATTTCGTGGAACCCTTCTCCTACATTGATGATCAGCTTTATGCTGAGGGTGTTTCTGTTGCCAGTCTGGCGGAGGCGGTGGGAACACCCTTCTATGTATACTCGCGTGGCACGATAGAGGCCCAGTGGCGCGCTTACGATGAGGCCTTTGCCGGGCGTGACCATCTTGTTTGCTATGCAGTCAAGGCAAACAGTAACCTGGCGGTATTGAATATACTGGCCAAACTGGGGTCGGGTTTCGATATTGTCTCGGAAGGTGAGCTTGAGCGTGTGTTACGTGCCGGAGGCGATGCATCCAGGGTGGTGTACTCGGGTGTAGGCAAGACTGCGCGCGAAATAAAGCGTGCGCTGGAGGCCGGTATCGCCTGCTTTAATGTTGAATCCGAAGAAGAGCTGGATCGCATTAACGGGATTGCCGGCGAATGCGGGCGTGTGGCGCCTGTTTCCCTGCGAGTGAATCCCGATGTCGATCCCAATACCCATCCCTATATTTCAACTGGCCTCAAGGAAAGCAAGTTCGGTATTCCCATGGGCCAGGCAGCGGGACTCTATGAACATGCAACAACATTGCCCCATGTCAACGCTGTGGGCGTGGCCTGCCACATAGGATCACAGCTGACAGAAATAGACCCCTATCTTGAGGCCCTGGACCGTGTGCTGGAGCTTGTCGGTGAACTCATGGATGGCGGTATTGAGTTGCAGTCTCTGGACCTTGGCGGCGGTTTGGGTGTTAGTTATTACGATGAAGACCCGCCAGAGCCGGATGATCTGGTAATGGCGCTGATGGAACGCATGCAGGATATGGGGTCGCGCTATCAGCAATTACGTTTCATTGTTGAACCCGGTCGCTCAATCATCGGCAACGCAGGTTTGCTGATTACCCAGGTGCAATACGTCAAACATACGGAGGCCCGTAATTTTATGGTCGTGGATGCGGCCATGAATGACCTGCTGCGTCCGGCTGTCTATGATGCCTGGCATGAAATAGTGCCGGTCGTGCAGACAGATGTGAGTGATGGCAATATTTATGATGTCGTTGGACCTGTTTGTGAGAGTGGTGATTTTCTGGGCCGACAGCGTGAACTCTCTGCTGTTTCCGGTGATTTGCTGGCGGTGTTGTCGGTCGGTGCCTATGGCGCCAGCATGAGTTCTAACTACAATACACGCCCAAGGGTACCCGAGATTATGGTCTCCGGTGATCATTATCATGTGGTTCGCCGGCGCGAAAAGATCGATGACCTGGTCGCTCTGGAGAGCCTCTGCCCTGATTAGCCTCGGTGTTGCCTCTCTCCGACCATGACCAGTTTCACAAACCCTGACGATGACAGACTAAGGGCACTATTCAAGCAGCCACTATCTATCGCCGTTATCGGTCTGTCGCCCAAGCCGGCACGACCGAGCTCTCGTGTTGCCAGGGCCATGCAGCAGGCAGGCCATACCATCATTCCAGTGCGCCCCGCCGTTAGCGAAGTCCTGGGTGAAAAGGCCCATGCACGCCTGCTGGACCTGCCCGATCTGCCGGATATCGTTAATGTATTTCGCGCCCCGGAATACGTGGATGACATTGTCGACAGTTGTATAGCCTTGGGCTGCAAGGTGTTATGGCTGCAAGAGGGTGTCATCAACCTGACCGCGGCGCAGTGTGCGCAGGCAGCAGGTATGCTGGTCATTATGGATAAATGCCTGATCAAGGAATACCGTCGATTGGCTCCGTCCTGATTAATATTTCTTCAATGACCCGACTGATTCCGACGCAACCGTCGCTCTCTACGCCAACGAACAAATCGGCGTCGCAGCCGCCAATAAATGGGTGAGTTGGGAAACAACAGTATCAGCCCCAGAGGCAGCATCCATATTCCCAGAATCGGCAGGAAGGGGCCCAGCAATCCGCCGACAATAAGCAATAGCCCCGCACACCATCGCACCCACTGATTAGGGTGATTCTTCAAGCGATGGAAACCGCGTGTGATACGTTTTTTCATGTGTCTACTATACCAACCGTGCGACATGATTCGGTTTCTTTGTCATGTTGTAAACGGTAACCTCATGCTATGACGACGCGATTTACAAAAATGCACGGCCTGGGAAATGACTTCGTGGTGTTTAATGCGATTCACCAGTACCCGTACCTGGATCCAGTACGTATCAAGCGCCTTGCTGATCGGCATAGAGGTGTGGGTTGCGACCAGGTACTGCTGGTTGAAGCCAGTGACCGACCGCAGATGGACTTTCGTTATCGAATTTTTAATGCCGATGGGGGTGAGGTGGAGCAGTGCGGTAATGGCCTGCGTTGTTTTGCCCGCTTCGTCCATGAGCAGGGCCTGACAGACAAGAGCGAGATCCATGTCGAGACACTGGGCGGTGATGCGGTGGCCTATCTTGAGGATGATGGGTTGGTCAAGGTGGATATGGGTGAACCCGAGTTTGAACCGGCGCGTATCCCCTTTGAACCTTCGGGTATGAGGCAAAATGATTTTGGGGAATACGAGCTGGAGTTGGTGAATGAAACGGTGCTGGTTTCGGTGTTATCCATGGGTAATCCCCACGCCATACAGCAGGTGCAGGACATAGAGCAGGCGCCTGTCACCAATCAGGGAATTTTTATCCAGAATCACCGTTGCTTTCCGAAAAAGGTCAATGCCGGGTTTATGCAGGTGCTGGACCGCGAGCTTATAGCTGTGCGAGTCTATGAACGGGGTGTCGGCGAAACCCTGGCCTGTGGCACCGGCGCCTGTGCCGCCGTGGTGGCTGGACGACAGTTGGGGTTACTGGATGAGTGCGTGAAGGTGTGTTTGCCAGGAGGTCAACTTGAGGTTCGCTGGCAGGGCGCCGGGAATTCTGTCTGGCTCACCGGTCCGGCTTCCACGGTATTTGAAGGCAGTATCAATCTGGATAGCTTATGACTGAGAAACTGACCGACTTTGATGTAGCCAATGATGAGGATATCGAGCAGGAAATCACCCAATATTTGCTTGACCACTCTGAGTTCTTTGAGCGCCACCCTGAGCTCCTGGCCGGGCTCCGTCTCTCCCACCCTGAATCGGGTGAGGCCGTGTCGCTGATCGAGCGACAGGTGCAGGCGCTACGCAGCCAGAAACAGCATGCATCGCAACAACTCCATGATTTGGTATGCATTGCCCGGGAAAATGACAGTGTCGCCCAGCGCCTGCATAGCTTTGCCCTGGCCATGATCGATGCGCAGGACCTAAATCAGGTGCTGGATACCGCGCGTGATATGCTGATCGTGGATTTTGCACTCGACGCCGTGGAGTTGCGTTGGCGGCCCCGGCTTGATGGCAGGTCGATAGATCATGACATTTACGGCGATGCGGACTTTGCTAATAAACTGGATCAGGCCTTTGCTGCTTCGGTGCAATCCCCCAAACCCCTTTGCGGATTACAGTACCCTGAACTGATGACCCAGGTGCTGGCTGCATCGAAAGCGCTCAAGTCCTGGTCTCTGATCCCCCTGGGTGGGGTGCCCGTGGAAGGTGTGTTGGTGTTGGCGCAACAGGATGCGGAGCGTTTTACGCCAAATATGGGCACGGCCTATCTTGCCAAGCTGGGTGAGCTGGTTTCCCATGGTATTAAACGTTACCTGGATTAACGTATGTCGCCAGACATGATGCCGTCCTTCCAGGATCTGATTGCAGGATTTATCACGCATCTCCAGTATGAACGCCGTCTGTCCCCGCACACGGTCAGTCATTATCAGCGCGACCTGAAGCGTTTTGTCGACCATTGTGCTACCCAGGACCTCCCTTGCCGGGATGTGGGGCAGGCCCATATCAGTCACTATGCCGCCAGTCTGCATCGACAGGGCTTGAGCGGCCGCAGCATACAGCGGCATTTGTCTGCCATCAGGACATTTTTTCAATACCTGATTCGGGAGGGGTGGTTGGCGAATAATCCTGCTGTGGGGGTGAAGGCGCCAAAATCCGGACGATCCCTACCCAAGACCCTGAGTACGGACCAATTGGCGCGGCTGCTGGATGTCGATCCTGGGGAAGAGCCGCTCGCTATCCGGGACCATGCCATGCTGGAGTTGTTTTACTCTTCCGGTCTTCGGTTAGCCGAACTGGTGCAATTGAATACCACTGATGTGGATTTGCGGGAGGCGACGCTACGGGTGACAGGCAAAGGCGCAAAGACCCGGGCCTTGCCGGTGGGGCGTAAGGCCATACAGGCCCTGGAACGCTGGCTGGGCGTGCGTACGGCGTTAGCGGCCGGGGATGAGCAGGCCATGTTCGTTGGCCGGGGCGGGCAGCGATTACAGGCCCGCGGTGTGCAGCAACGCCTGGCGTTGTGGGCACGGCGCCATGGTCTGCCCGGGCATCTGCATCCGCATATGTTACGCCACTCATTTGCCAGCCACATGCTGGAATCCAGTTCTGATCTGCGTGCCGTACAGGAACTGCTGGGACACGCGGATATTTCCACGACCCAGGTCTACACCCATCTCGATTTTCAACACCTGGCCCAGGTCTATGACAAGGCTCATCCGCGGGCGCGTAAAAAATGACCGCGGCCAAATTTTCGTAATCATCAATATTACGTGTATACTTGCCCGGCCGTAGGGGTGCGGGAATGGTGCTAGCGGATCTACCGCTAGACCGCAACGAATAACAACCAGTCGGGTCTTGTTCAGGAACCACTGGCAGTTCAATAACTCTATGCTATATAAATAGGCAGTTAGCAGTTGCTACAGGTGACTGTGTTTATTGTAGAGAGAATAACAATTTTTTAGGGGTGAATGAGCCTTATGCCACTGGCATCCAATTATAAACAACGTACGCTGAAAAATGTGATAACCGCCACTGGCGTGGGCCTGCATACAGGCAAGAAAGTCTATCTGACCCTGCGTCCCGCCCCCGCTGAGACTGGCATTGTTTTCCGTCGCATAGATCTGGACGAGCCTGTGGAAATCGCCGCTTGCCCCAAGTGCGTCGGGGATACCCAGCTGTCTACCACGCTGGTCAAGGACGGTGTGCGGATTTCCACCGTAGAACATCTGTTGTCTGCCTTGGCAGGACTGGGCATCGATAATGCCTATATCGATGTCACGGCGCCGGAAGTACCCATTATGGACGGTAGTGCCGCACCCTTTGTCTTCCTGATTCAATCTGCCGGCATACATGAGCAGGATACCGCCAAGAAATTCCTGCGCATCAAAGAATCCGTGATCGTGGAAGAGGATGACAAGTGGGCCCGCTTTGATCCCTATGAAGGCTTCAAGGTGTCTTTCACCATTCAGTTCGAACATCCCTTGTTCCGTGATGGCTGTCACAAGGCCGAGCTGGATTTCTCATCGACCTCTTTCGTGAAGCAGGTGAGCCGGGCGCGCACATTTGGTTTTATGAAAGATATCGAACGCCTGCATGCCCGCAATCTGGCTTTGGGTGGCAGTTCCGATAATGCAGTGGTGCTGGATGATTTTCGTGTGCTCAACGAGGATGGCCTGCGCTACAAAGATGAGTTTGTGAAACACAAAATTCTGGACGCCATCGGCGATCTCTATTTGCTGGGTTATAGCCTGATCGGGTCCTTTAGCGGCTTCAAGTCAGGCCATGCCCTGAATAACCGTTTGCTACAAACCTTGATGGAGCAGAGTAATGCTTGGGAGATTGTCACCTTCGATGACAATCAGCCGGCGCCCATCCCTTATATGCAACCCGCCCACGCCACGGGCTCCTGATTTTTCCCAATTCCGGTGTGGCCATGATTGAGTCCGATCATGTATCCGTTGGCGTGCGTTTTTAGTCTATAGTCACGGCCTATGTGCGAGGCCAGCTATTTCAGCATGCGCCGCGTATCGCCCTATCAGGGTACGGTGCAAGTCGTGGAGATGTCCGATTTTCGTGCGTTGAGTGCGGACGGCATTACCTGGCGGGTACAACTCCGCCTTAGAGACTCCCGCTTTGCATCACATGGTATCTGGCGTGAACGCGGCTATAGCAGTTTTACCGAGACACCTCAGACCGAGATTTATGTCCAGGCGCTTAAGCTGCGACCTGCATTACCTTTTCCCGCGGCTGATAAGCTCGAGCTATGGCTGTTGGATAGCGAACAAAAGCTTCCCCTCGCACTATTAACCAGCACCTTGCCGCGACATAAACCGGTGGCTATAGATCATGCCGTCTGGAATGCCACCACTGTGACACGCAGTGAATTTGTTTCCGCCGGGATGACAGAATGCATTGATCTCAAGACAGATAAAATTCATGTGCCGCATACTGAAATTCTTCAGCGCAGTATTCGTGTTGCCAGTGGTGTTATGGCCAGCGCCCAATGGTTCTTGCGCGATGAAGAGGGTGGTGCCGCCGGATCCAGTGCCTGCTATCTTGACCCGGTCTTGGAACACAGGGTGTTAGACAATGATTGCTTTCCCGAGTTATTGATAAGGGAACAAGGTTGGGAGAGTGATCGAGAGCGACAATTGGTGTTTGATTATCATGACTGGTTGGCGCCGTATCTGTTAACACATGACAGGTTGAGTGCAGCTACACGCGATCGGCTGGAACATGCTGCTTGCAAGCACACACAACAGCTTTATGAATTACGCCATGTCATTCCCTGTATCCTGAACAAGGAAACGGTAGAGGTAGCCATGGTGGCGGGCAAGTTGCAGCAGTCTCGTTAGGAGTTTGCGGTTCACAGGCTATCGACAATCACCCGCGGCTAATGTAGGGTTTTATTACATCATCACGAGGCCCACGATTCCAACAACAGGAAGGCTATGATGCGGAAGATCATGTTGCTCAATGCCAAAGGCGGTAGTGGTAAAACAACCCTGGCAATTAATCTGGCCAGTTATTTTATCGCTGAAGGCAAGACGGTCACCTTGGCCGATCTGGACCCGCAGCGCTCAAGCCTGGGATGGTTGGAGTCCCGGCAGCAGGAATGGCCTGCCATAGAGTGTGTCCAGGCGGATAACGGTCGTTTGCGCATCAGTCGCAAGACAGACTATTTGATTCTGGATACCCCCGCCGGACGTTTCGGTAAAGACCTGACAGCGCTGGTGCGCAAGGCCGAGACTATCCTGATCCCGGTGCAACCATCAGCCACCGATATGCGCGCCGCCGCACGTTTTGTGCATGACGTGTTGAATGTTGGCAAGGTTGACAGGCGTGAAGTGCGCGTGGCCCTGGTGGCCAATCGTGCCCCGGTCAGTACTGGTGTGTCCGGTTCAGTCGAACGTCTAATGTCTACCCTGCATGTGCCGTTTTCCACCGGTGCGACAACCGTAACGACGACCCTGCAGAATTTCCTGCTGGAATTAAAAGTACCCTTGTTGACCACGTTGCATGACAGCGAAGTCTATCGACAGGCAGATGCGGAAGGACGCGGTATTTTTGAATTACCCCATAATGATACCGTCAATGAACGCCGGCAATGGCAGCCCATACTGGACTGGCTGCGGAGTCGCAGAAGTCAGCCCATTAAGAAGAAAAAGCCAACCCGGGGTTGAGCTGGCGCCCCATACAGCCCCTGGGTTAACGTGACGCACTTCTTTCGGCATGACAGGCGTGAGCGGGATGGCTACACTTGCTCGCCTGATACTGGAAAAGAAGGACCAAGGTGAGCCATGTCTGAATTAGATGGATGTTCCGCGGCCGAACCCTACGCCCTGCGCGTCATAGGTGACAGCATGATGCCGGAATTTGAAGAGGGCCATATCATTATCGTCGATCCGGTCATGCCCGCGACCTGTGGCGCCTATGTCGTGATTGATTATAATGGCGAGACCACCTTCCGCCAGTTTGTGACGGAAGGCGACAGGCATTTTCTCAAGGCGCTGGACACTCGCATCCCTCCTGTAGAATTAGTCGGTGAGTACCGGGTGCGTGGCGTCGTTGTGCAGCGCAGTGGCCGGGGTCGGCGCAATATCAAGCACTACGCCTGAGTCGTGAATAGTGCCTGGGTCTTACTGGTAAAGATGGGCGCGCGAGTACGACAAGGGGTTGTTTTGCGGGCGCGTGAACAAAATCTGAAATAGCTGTAACTCACCGGTATTAAAGGCGGCTATCGAGCCGACGAGATATAAACGCCAGGCACGCACAAAGGCCTTGTCAAACATGGCCTCAACCTGCTCGATATTTTCATCATAACGCTGCAGCCAGTGTTCCAGTGTGCGTGCATAGTGCCTGCCCAGGTTTTCCACGTCCTGTACGCTGAAATTTGATGGCTCAAAGATGTCCATCATTTCGCGCAGGGCCGGTGGATAAGCGCCCGGGAAGATGCGTTTTTCTATCCAGGCATTCATCAGTGCCGGTTCATTGCGACCGATAGAGTGAATAAAACCGCGGCCCTCGGGCTTCAGGCAACGATGAATGACTTCGCCCAGCTTGCTATAGTTGTTGTGACCTACATGCTCCAGCATGCCGATAGAAACAAAGGCATCAAACTCGCCGGTGATGTTGCGGTAGTCGTCCTCGATATATTCGACTTTACCGTCCAGGCCCTGGTCTTTGGCACGCTGGCGTGCAAATATGACTTGCTCATGTGAGATGTTGTAGGATTTCACCTTCACGTCGTAATGCTTGGCCATATAGCGCGCCAGACCACCCCAGCCACAGCCGGCTTCCACTACCGTTTCACCCGGCTTCAATTCCAGTTTGCGGCAAATATGCTCCAGCTTGGCTGTCTGTGCCTGTTGTAAGGTCATGGCCTCATCGGGATAGTAGGCGCAGGTGTACTGCATGTGATCCCGGTCCAGCCACAAGGTGTAGAACTCATTCCCGATATCATAATGATGATCGATGTGGGTACGCGAGCCCGCCAGGGTGTTGGCCCGTGGCGCCCGGGTCAGGAATTCAGTGATGCGTTTCTTGATGGGGCCGGCATTGTGTTCAGTCCTCAGCATGGCGGTGTAGCTGATTTCCAGAAATTGCAGCAAATCGCCTTCAACCTCGATCTGACCCGCACTGTAGAGGTCGCCGAAATACAGATTGGGGTTGGCCAGCAACTTGTATAAGGCGTTGCGATTGCGAATAAGGGCGGTGATTGTGGGTTCCTTGTCACAGACCCATATCTTGTCACCATTCCATAGCTTCACCGCCACGGCCGGGCTGCCCAGTAGTATTAACATATGCTGCAATAGCCATATTTCCACACTGACAGCATTTTTGCCCGCAGCCTCAACCGCATCGTCGTACGTGAGACCATCCAAAAATGTAGCCGGTGGGTCAAAGCTGATGGTTTTTTCTTTCTTCATATTATTATCGTCAGTTTATTATCGTCATTCCGTGATTCAGACGATGACATTTCTAATTTAGCTACATCCTAAAAGGATTCGTCTCCGCTGACAATTCCCTTATTGATTGACTATGGGATTAAGGTTGCAGGTGCCTGTTTATAAAGGATTTTCTGTTTTGGGCTCATGGGTTTCGTGGGTGTGTATAACCCCGTGGTCGAATGGCGACGGTGTTACGCACCTGAGTACACAGCGTACCGTCATTGAGATAGAAGCCCATTTCAAAGCTGGGGGTGCTGCGGCCACGCTGTGCCAGTTCGCGCCGTATGGTGGCTTCCTGTTCCGGATCGAAGCGAAATCGCAGCTCCAGATCGGTACTGCCGGGTAAGCGAAAATCCAGTGCCAGATCCCGGGTCCAGATAGAGTAGCCGGGAAAGATGTGGGCACAGGCCATGGCCGGCACCGGGTCGGCCAGGGCGGCTTCGGTACCTCCAAACATGCTGCCGCCAAAATTCCGGGTAAAGAAGGTCAGGGGTAAGTGAATAATGACTTCTCTCCAGTTGTTCCTGGCCTCGATACGAATATCCATAAGCCAGAATGGCGGATACATAGTCAGGTCACGACGTTTGCGTGCACCATAGAGGCGGAAAAATTTCATCAAATTCATTCTGTTTACCGAGGTGGCCGGGCTTGTGTCATTATATCGCCAAGACAAACAAATAGGACGTGTTTATGGTGCAAACAAATCAGCAAGGACGACTCCCGAACAGGCAGCCGGTGGTGCGGGTGATGCCGTATCCCAAAGACACGAATACCCTGGGCGATATATTTGGTGGCTGGATCATGTCCCATGTGGATGTGGCCGGTGCCGTGGTGGCATCAAGACGCGCCCGAGCCCGGGTGGTGACCGTGTCGGTCAATGCCTTTCAGTTCAAGGAGCCGGTGTATGTAGGTGACTTGGTCAGCTGTTATGCCGAAGTCACGCGGGTGGGGAATACCTCGATAACGGTGGAGGTAGAGGTCTATGCCGAGCGTGGCTGGCGGAGCCGGGATAGCCACAGCGGAGAATGCATCAAAGTAACAGAGGCCACATTGACTTATGTGGCGATGGGTGATGACGGGCGGCCTGTCAGTGTGCTGAAAGATTAATGCAGGGTGGCCAGAATATCCTGGCCACCAGGAGTATTAAGCGGCTTTATCCGGGGCCACACTTTCCAGTTGGTGATGAAGTTCTTCCTCATAGCTCCGCACGCAGTCTGCCAGCGTGATGCCTTGCAGGTAGTCGTGCAGGCCATGACTCAGCTCATTCCACATCGCGTGAATCGGGCTGCGGCGTGAGCTGTACAAGGTAGCCAGCATCTCCGGATTGGTGATGGGCGGGCTCTCCTCGATGGCAGAGACCACTTCGGCAATGGAAATGTCTTCTGGCGCCTTGGTCAGACAATAGCCTCCACCGGGTCCGCGTACACCGGAAACGAGGTTCTGGTGTCGCAATTTGGCGAAGATTTGTTCCAGGTAAGAAAGAGAAATGCCCTGATCGTGAGTCAGCTCGGTCAGGGTCATGGGTCCACGCTTGTGATGTAGGGCCAGGTTCATCATGGCTGTTACAGCAAAGCGTCCTTTACGCGATAATCTCATGGCACACCCCTCGGGTTGTCGTGAATAAATGGGGCCGGCTAATCCCGACCAAGACTGTCAATCATTATAATTACCTGAGTTAAACAGTCAAGTATTTAACCTTAATTTTCCTGTGATGGTTTCATGTTTAAAAACAGTAAGATAAGACATATTATTTCCTTAGTACTGGTAGTTATCCCCGTAACTAGGGTTAAGAGAGAGTAAAATATGTACATTGTCGCGCTGATGCTGATCGTGCTGGCCCTGTTGTATGCCCCACAGTGGTGGGCGCAACGGGTCATGCGGCGTCATGCCGGGGAACAGGACCATTTTCAGGGCACGGGAGGTGAACTGGCCCGCCATTTGTTGGATCGCTTTGATTTGCAGGCCGTCACCGTCGAAGTTACGGAAGAGGGCGACCACTATGATCCCCTGGCGAAATCGGTGCGCCTGACCCGGGACAAGCTGGATGCCAAATCCCTGACTGCCATTGCCGTGGCTACCCATGAGGTGGGCCATGCCTTGCAGGATAAATTGAACTACGGACCATTGTTGTGGCGCACGCGCCTGGCGCGCCTGGTACGAGTGACCGAGAAATTGGGCTCCGGGGTGATGTTGTTAATCCCGGTGTTGGCGCTGGTATCGCGCAGCCCAACCGTGGGTCTGTTGGTGCTGATTACCGGCATACTCAGTCTGTTGGTAGGGGTGCTGGTGCATCTGGTGACATTGCCTGTGGAATGGGATGCCAGTTTTCGCCGCGCCTTGCCCTTGCTGGAAGAGGGGTATATCTCGGCAGCAGAGCAGCGTGCCGCCAGGACCTTGTTAACCGCCGCGGCCATCACCTATGTCGCCGGTTCACTGGCCGGCCTGTTGAATCTGTGGCGATGGATCGCTATCTTGCGTCGGTGACCCTTGGCTAAGGCCACTGGTCATACAGTATGCGTGAACGTAGACTGCCTCGGCCTGTTTCAGCCAATTAATCCAGAGAGTTCACATGATGCGCGATGCCTCACCCAAGACCATATACCTTAAAGATTATCGACCCTCGGATTATTTGATAGACCATGTCGACCTCGCCTTTGAACTCGGTGATGACTGCACCCAGGTGCATAGCCGTCTTCAGATGCGGGCAAACACGGGCGGCAGGGGCAAACCCCTGGTGCTCATGGGCGAACAACTGGAGTTGCTTGCACTGACCCTGGATGGGCAATCTCTGGATGCATCGGCCTATCAACGTGATGCTAATAGTCTGACTATTGCGCAAGTGGCGGACAAATTTGTACTGGAGGTCGTGACACGCATCCGACCCCAGCAGAATACCTCGCTCGAAGGTCTGTATGTGTCCAATGGAAAATTCTGTACCCAGTGTGAGGCCGAGGGTTTTCGCAAGATAACCTATTACCTGGACCGCCCCGATGTGATGGCGCGTTTCAAGACCACGATTAGCGCTGACAAGTCACGCTATCCCGTATTATTGTCCAATGGCAATCCGGTGGCGCGCGGTGAGCATGATGATGGACGCCACTGGGTGACGTGGGAAGACCCCTTTCCCAAACCCTGCTATCTCTTTGCCCTGGTGGCAGGCAATCTTGTCTGCCTGGAAGACCATTACAGCACAGGCAGTGGACGTGATGTGTTGTTACAGTTATTCGTCGAACCCGGTAATCTCGATAAATGCCGGCATGCCATGGATTCACTCAAGCATGCCATGGACTGGGATGAAAAGGTTTTCGGCCTGGAGTATGACCTCGATATCTACACGATCGTGGCCGTGGGCGACTTCAATATGGGCGCCATGGAGAACAAGGGCCTGAATGTGTTTAACACCGCCTATGTACTGGCCAAGCCGGAAACGGCCACCGATAACGATTATGCGGGAATAGAAGGCGTCATCGGCCATGAGTATTTTCATAACTGGACCGGCAATCGCGTGACATGCCGCGACTGGTTCCAGCTCAGTCTTAAAGAAGGGCTGACGGTCTTTCGTGATCAGGAATTCAGTGCCGCAATGGGCTCGCCTGGCGTCAAGCGTATCGCCGATGTGCGTATGTTGCGCGGTCGCCAGTTCCCTGAAGACAGCGGCCCCATGGCCCATCCCATACGACCGGCGGCCTATGTCGAGATCAATAACTTCTATACCGCTACGGTCTATGAAAAGGGCGCGGAAGTCATACGCATGATACACACCCTTCTGGGGGCCGGGGGTTTTCGCAAGGGCATGGATTTATATTTCAAACGTCATGATGGGCAGGCCGTGACCACGGATGACTTTGTCGCGGCCATGGCCGATGCTAATAACGTGAACCTTGATCACTTTCGCATATGGTATTCACAAGCCGGTACGCCACGACTGCAAGTCAAGACACATTATGACAAGCAAAGCCAATCCTATACCTTGACCTTCAAGCAAAATACACCGGCCACACCCGGTCAGGACGAAAAGCAGGCCTTGTTTATCCCTGTTGCCATAGGCCTGCTGGATGCCGATGGCAATGATTTACCGCTGACATTAAAGAATAAAGACAAGGGCACAGCGGGAGGTCGCTTGCTTGAGTTGACGCAGTTTGAGCAGAGCTTTGAGTTTATTGATATTCCCTCGCGTCCGGTGCCGTCCTTATTGCGTGGCTTCTCGGCGCCTGTGTATCTGCAAACCGACTTAAGCGACGAAGACCTGGCCTTTCAATTGGCACACGACAGCGATGACTTCAATCGTTGGGACGCCAGTCAGCAATTGGCAACGCGTTTATTGAAAAAGCTGATCGTAAACGTGCAGCAGGGCGAGCCGTTGTCCGTCGATCGCCTGTTTATTAATGCCATGGGCAGTTTGTTGCAAGACACATCATTGGATAAGGCACTGGTGGTGGAGGTATTACAGTTGCCCAGTGAAGGTTATCTTGCGGAACTGGCGGAAGAGGCCGACCCAGAAGCCATACATGCGGCGCGCCAACACTTACGTGCGTCGCTTGCGAAGGCGTTACGCGATCAACTTATAAAGACGTATCAAGAAAATAGTAGTAACGAGGCCTATGTCTATAACGCACGGGCCGCCGGCCGGCGTGCGCTCAAGAATGCCTGTTTGTCTTATCTGATGGAACTGGAAGATGAGGCCATCTCCGCGCTTTGCACGCAACAATATTACGGCGCCAATAATATGACCGATGCCCTGACGGCTGTGGCGGCTATGGTGCAGGGAGAACACGCCGAGCGTGAGACAGTATTGAATCACTTCTACGACACATGGAAGGATGAGGCCCTGGTGGTCGATAAGTGGTTTGCCTTGCAGGCGACATCCCGTAGGGAGGGCGTGCTGGATGACGTCAAGGCATTAATGCATCATGCCGCTTTCGACATCAAGAACCCCAATAAAGTGCGCGCCCTCATCGGCGGTTTCGCCGTGCGTAATCCGCTGCGCTTTCATGCCCGGGACGGTAGTGGTTATCGCTTTCTGGCCGATCAGGTCATTACCCTGAATGCACTGAATCCACAGGTGGCTGCACGCATGGTCGGCACCTTTAATCGCTGGCGTAAATACGATCAAGCCCGACAGGGTCTGATGAAAGCAGAGCTGGGGCGTATTCTGGAGGCACAGGATTTATCCACGGATGTCTATGAAATCGTTTCCAAGGCCTTGCGCTAAATCAAATTTGTTTCATTTAATCGTGCTATCGTTTGCACCTGTATTGACTGGATAAGGAGAAAACATTGAAAAAATCGGCAAAGTGGAGTCTGTTGCTCGCTATGGTTATTACGCTACCCGTTTGGGCGACAGAGGTCACGGTTTACAAAAGTCCCACCTGCGGGTGTTGCAAGAAATGGGTAAAGCACCTCAAGTCCAATGGCTTCAAGGTTACGACTTACGACCAATATAATGTGTTACCGATCAAGGCCAAGAACGGTATCACACCACAATTGATGTCATGCCATACCGCATTGGTAAATGGTTATGTGGTGGAGGGCCATGTGCCGGCCGCCGACATCAAGCGTATGCTCAAGGAAAAACCCAATATCCAGGGCCTCGCCGTACCGGGGATGATCGTCGGTTCACCGGGTATGGAGCAGGGTTCGCGCAAAGATCCTTATGCAGTACTGAGCTTTGACAAGAACGGCCGTACCAGTGTCTACGCTCGGCATTAATAGTATCGAAGCCCTGATTTCTTCCGGCGTACGAGGCCGTGTAAAAAGTCATCGTTACTCCGGTGGCACTGCTCCCGGCCGTCTCGGCAACTGCTCCATGCGCTGTTCTATCTCCCGCCATCCCTTAGAAATGTAGATTGGATTAGCGTAGCGTAATCCAACAAAATTTATTACATTGTCGGTTTACGCTATCGCTAACCCGACGAGGCTATAGTTGTGTAGCCTGGATGAAACGCAGTGGAATCCAGGATGATTTCTATTCTTAGTGCATTGTCCCGGCTTTTGCTATCGCTGCATCCGGGCTACTTTGCTGCGCTAATCCAACAAATCATGACTCCTTCCCTCTTTCAGGGGGAAGGTTGGGATGGGGGTGGTTCTCTGGCACACCAAAAACCGTTTCAGGCACGATCCGTTATTTGAGGATTGTGCATGCATGAGGGAGATGGTATCTACAATGGGGAGAAGGGGTTATGTGGAGTAGCAGTGAGACGCTCCCCTCCACGACCTCGGCCAGTAGGCCACGCTGACCCCGGTCGAGACCTATGCTGCAGATTCTCAGGTCGATGTTGCAGCAGGCGGATATCCGGGTGATCATCGATAAACGCCTGGACATGTCGGCGAGACCACGGAAAGGCCTTTTCAGCACTGAGAAAAGGGGTTCCTTGCAATATAAAACATGATTGAGAACATCTGGCGGCATATCATAAATATAGGCATCAACTGCATAATCAACTGTTAGGCAAATGAAAATGTTGACATATGATGAAGCAAAACGATTCTACGATTCATTTGGTGAAAAACAGGATAGGCAGTTTTATGAAGAAGTGGTAATTAATGATCTAATTGAACATAGTGAGTTAGACAAGGCAAAGTATATCGTAGAATTTGGGTGCGGAACAGGAAAGCTGGCATCTCGATTGTTGAACAGTGTTTTGCCACCTGGAAGCAAATATGTATGTATAGATGTGAGTGAAACAATGGTCGCACTCTGCCAGAAGAACATTGAGCGATTCTCTGATCGTGCTCGATGCTATAAAAACGAAGGTTCACCGATAATAACCGTACCAGACCAATCAGCTGATCGATTTATCTCAACGTATGTCCTTGATCTTTTAAACGAAAGCGATGTAAATACTTTGCTAAACGAAGCATATAGAATACTAAAGCCAAGCGGCATTCTATGCTTGGCAAGCTTAACTCATGGCACAATATTAAGTTCACGCATTGTAGAGTTTATTTGGAATAGTTTATATCGGATAAACCCAAGAATAGTAGGTGGCTGTCGACCAATTAATCTGGTTGCGCATGTACAAGGGAAAAATTGGGATATTGTTCATAATACTACTCTTGTATCATATGGTGTTCCATCGGAAGTTTTGGTGGCAAGAAGATTATAATCGATGCAGTCAACTAACAATATAATACATACAGAGGATGATAAACTTCATCGCCGATGATGTAAAACCATGCCTATAAACACATGCACATACTGCGCAAACTCAAATTTGAGAATACTTTAATGATAAAGGCTGTCAACTTAACAAAACGATTTAACGGTCACGTTGCTGTTGATGCCGTCTCATTAAATGTGGGTAAAGGAGAGATATTTGGTTTGCTTGGCCCAAACGCCGCTGGTAAAACGACTATTATACGTATGATGTGTGGAGTAATTAATAGTGATGAAGGTGAAGTCAGGATCGACAATATGAGTGTTGACAAAGCCAAAGTTAATTTTGGCTATGTTGCGCAATATTTTGGCCAATATGAAGAGCTAAGTGTCTGGGAGAATCTGAAATTCTACGCGCGTATGTATAATGTGACTGATGAAGTACGGCTATATTCTCTTTTGAATCATTATGATCTGGCACAATTCAAACATCAACTATCTGGTGCACTTTCTGGCGGGTATCAACGTCGATTAGCACTGGTTTGTGCACTGGCACATAATCCCAAAGTGCTGTTTTTGGACGAGCCAACTGCCGGTATTGACCCTGTTACTCGTAAAATACTGTGGGATGATTTTTATAGACTAAGTGCCGAAGGTAAAACCCTTTTTATTACAACACACTATATGGAAGAAGCTCAACGCTGTCATCAGCTTGCATTTTTATCATCAGGAAAGATTGTCGCCAAGGGATCACCTGACTCCATTAAACATGCTCTCGGTGATGCTCGGGTATATGCAGCGAGTATACCTTATATTCCTGAACTTCGCAGATCCTTGTTAAATATGGAAGGAATAATACTAGTTAATCAGTTTGGTAATGAGTTGCGTATTGTAGTAACATCTGCAATCGCAAAGTCTAATCTGGCAAGAAAGATTAACTCTGTAACCAGCATAGCCTATTCACTTGAAATTACAGAGCCAAATCTTGAAGATGTTTTTATCGCACTGACACAAGAACAACCAGTAAAGCCATGATTACAGCAATGATAAAAAAAGAGTTAATACAATTACGCCGTGATCCGCGTATGATCGGGCTCATTGTGGTTATGCCGCTAGTTTTATTAATTCTCTTTGGTGTCGCCCTGAAACTGGAACCTCAAAATGTCAAACTGGCATATTTCGATGGTGATCACTCATTCTTTACTAACTTAATCAAAACAGGCCTGTGGAGTGATGGCTATTTTGAATTGTACGAAGTTGACAATAAGCAGCAGATAATCGAGGAAATACGATCAGGTCGTTCCAAGGCCGGCCTGTATATAGACAAGGATTTTTCTGCCTTGTTAACCGAAAATAACCAGCCGCACATTACATTCTATGTAGATGGAACTATGCCTTCACTCACCACGGCAATAAAATATCACTCAGATAGCGCGACATCTGAGGGTGTGACTGGTGATATGTATTTTTCAGATGCAGATGCGGAGAATGTGGTGATTGCCCAGGCCCCCTTCATTATGGATACGGAAGTATTATTTAACCCCAATGAAAAGGAAACCTGGTTTTTCCTTCCTGGTATCATCGGTATTTTGATTATGCAAATTGCGTTGATACTGACAGGTATTTCTGTGGTACGTGAACGGGAAAAAAGAACGTTGGAGCAACTACTGGTTACGCCTATAAGTAAAGCATCATTTGTTATAGGAAAACTGATACCGTACATCATTATCGCATTGCTCGATTTTTATATTATTCTTGGGGCTGGATGGGCAATATTCGAGTTGCCCCAGCCATCATCTCATGCGCTTTTATTTCTTTTATCACTCGTGTACGTTGCAGTAATGATCTCCCTAGGCTTGGTTATTTCTCTGATCGCAAAAACTCAGCAGCAGGCTATGTTTATTGCAATATTCATTATTGTTCCTTCCATATTGCTATCTGGTTTTGTATTTCCACTGGAAGCCATACCCGATACAGTGAGACCTATCAGTTATGCTATTCCATTTACCTATTTTGTGGAAATTATTCGTGGTTTATTAATTAAGCAGACGCGATTTATCGATTTAGTTCCTTATTTTTCTGCTTTAACAGGTTTTGTAATAGTATTCGTGACAACAAGCATCATAAAATTCAGGCGGACACTTTAAGCATGTTCTGTGGTAAAGGGTATGCTCCCCTTTACGACCTCAGCCAGTGTGGCCTACTGGCCCAGGCCGAGACCTATGCTGCGAATTCTTAGGGCACTGTTGCAGCAGGCTGATATCCGGATACTCATCGATAAACGCCCGGGGCATGTCAGCGATATCATGGAAAAGGGTTCAGAGCCGAGGCCTTGGAATTCTCCGATCCACATACTAGCGCTTGACAATACTAACGTGAAACGCTAGTATTTTTATGTGATTAAGTCCTTTAAGTGCCGGGAAACTGAACGGATTTATCATGGGCGGTTTTCCCGCCATCTTTCACGCGATATCCAGCGCCTGGCGGCCCGGAAGCTCGAAATGCTCGCTGCAGCAAGTCAGCTGAAATCCTTGAGAATTTCCCCATCCAACCGACTTGAGAAACTTAAAGGAGAACGGTCCGGGCAGTACAGTATCCGGATAAACGACCAGTGGCGCATCTGTTTTGTATGGAAGAGCGGAGACGCCCATGATGTGGAAATGGTGGATTACCACTAGAGGTGTGACATGAGCAAGAGAGATTTTGACCCAACCCATCCGGGAGAGATTCTTTTGGAAGAGTTTCTTCGTCCGATGGGCATTTCCCAGTATCGTCTGGCCAAGGATATCAGTGTCCCCCAGCGCCGGATCAGCGAAATAACTCAAGGCAAGCGTTCGATTACCGCTGATACCGCGCTACGACTGGGGCGTTATTTTGGAATGGAGGCCCAGTTCTGGCTGAATCTGCAGTCTCGATATGACCTCCTTAAGGCAGAGGATGAACTGGACAAGCGATTAGATAAAGAAGTAAGGCCCCATGCAGCATAATTGTAATGAGTGCAAACAATGCGATCTGGTAACAGTAAAGCAAAGCATGGAAGCTCGCTTATCATGTATAACCAAACCCATGCAAGGCAGATAATATGGCCAATCTTAATAAATCCGAATTAAAAGAACGCGAACGTAATAACTGGACATCGGCTGCCGCTGGCTGGCGCCGCCGTGATGAGTTGTTACGCAAGGGCGCGGCGCCTGTCACTGATCGTATGCTTGAACTGTCCGGAATATCCTCCGGCTCCCGGCTGCTTGATATTGCCTCGGGCACAGGAGAACCGGCGATATCTGCGGCACACATTGTCGGCGAGTCCGGTAAGGTCATCGGTACCGATCTGGTTGATGAAATGCTCGTCGTTGCTCGTGAGAAAGCCGCAAAAGCGAATCTCGGCAATATCGAGTTCCACTGTATCGATGCGGAGACGCTGGACTTTACCGCAGCTTCGTTTGATGCGGTGACCATACGCTGGGGCCTGATGTTTATGCCCGAGCCGCGGGCCTGTCTCGCGGCTGCCCATAAGGCGCTGAAACAGGAGGGTCGCATCAGCCTGGCCTGTTGGGCGGCGCTGGAGAAAAATCCATTTGTGGGCGTCCTCATCAAGATATTAAGCAAGTATATGGACGTGCCTGTTCCACCTCCCGGCACCCCCGGTATTTTTGCTTTTGCGGACCCGGAGCGTTTGCGGGATATCCTCTCCTCAGCGGGCTTCCGAAATATCGTGCTGGAAGAGATGGCCATCAATGTCATTGAGGTTGCTGACGGCCGCGCCTATTGGCAGGCAATATCGGATCTGGCTGCACCGGTTATGGCGTTCGTCAATCAACTGGATAAATCGGCCCGTACGGATTATATCGATGAGGTAATCAAGGCCGCGGATGCATTGAAGCAAGGCCAAACCCTGCGTATGGGAGGCACTACCTGGATCGCCTGCGCCGATAAATAAGCCGTAGGTTGGCAGCGGGTCAGAGTTCTTTATAGTATCGAAAAACTGACTGGCCAAAAAGAAAGTGATGCACCGGGATTTCGATGATTCGTTAAAACTGGCATTGGGGGCCGCAAATGAAGAAGAGACCTTGTTTCATTATCGTCGTGTATGGGATGAGATTAAAGCGTTCATTTTGATACTCTCTGGGGCACTGGATGCCGAGCAAAATGTTCCTGATCATTGACATGCATAAGTTGGAGGTATTTCTAGAGGCTCATTAGAACGCTGGTATGAATGTATGGCTGACAATACTGGTACCCTCAGCACTGGCTGGATGGATATGTGCCTATTTTATCAAGATGTATTTAGCTATCGTATTGGCAGGTATAATCTCCAGCTAATGCATCCTAACAAGCAAATAAAGCCTAACAAGCAAATAAAGCCTAACAAGCAAATAAAGCCTAACAAGCAAATAAAGCCTAACAAGCAAATAAAGCCTAACAAGCAAATAAAGCCCGTTCACACTGTTCACTTTGATATCGCTGGCGTTTTGTACCTTAACACAACAATAAGTGTCACTTAGTAAGCCATGGCCAAATCAGAAGCCTTTGAAACATATGCGTTAGAATATGATGCGTGGTTTGAGAACCACAAGACTGAGTATACGCTTGAATTAAAAGCCATAAGGGAATTGCTACCTAAAACAGGTGAAGGAGTGGAAATTGGTGCAGGGACTGGCCGATTTACCCAGCCATTGGGTATATCTCTGGGGATTGAGCCATCTGAGGCCATGAGAAACATAGCAACTGGCCGCGGCGTTAATATTATAGAGGGTTCCGCGGAATCGCTACCGCTTGATAACGATATCTATGATTATGCTCTTCTTGTGACAACGGTGTGTTTCCTTGATGATGTTGAAACTGCATTTAGAGAGGTCTACAGAATCCTTAAAGCAAATGGGTTCATTATTGTTGGACTAATCGATAAGAAGAGTGTTCTGGGAAAAAGATACGAAGAAAAGAAAACTGAAAGTAAGTATTATAGGGATGCTACATTTCATTCAGCAGATGAAATACAAAAAGAATTAATAAATGCTGGTTTCAATAATTGCGAAACTGTGCAGGCACTATTGCCTGGCGACGTCGATAAAGATAATAGTTCAGAGATAAAACAGGGTTATGGCGAAGGATCATTTGTTGTAATACGGGCGCAGAAGTATATCAGCACATAATTACACCACGGGTTGTGTGAAAACAAATATTTATTATCGTGTGATGCTTGTATGATTACAAAGTAATAAGGTCGTTAGCCATGAGCCTTTTGTCACCGGTTGGTTGCAAGGCGAAAAGGCCTTTGGGAAACCGGTAGACATACAGCTTTTGTACGATGACTCTATGCTGGTATCGGATGATAAGGCGGGTATGATTTATCGTATTCTTTATGAGGGAACTACTCGCTAAGGGGTCGTGCAACTGTCGCTAGTAATATGCAAAATAAATCAAAACATTACAAGAAACTGGTAAAACGCTTTGGATGTCTGTGCGCCAGACAGCGACTTTTTTGGGTGGGAGAAGCTCAACTACCCAAGCAGTCAGAACCTTTTTTGCCTTCCTAAGGCACATCCATAGATTGCCTGTACTAATTATTGCAATTAAGGTCTGACAGCAGTTACACCACCCAGCACCGCCGTCGGAGCACCTGCACGATGGTTAATGAGTGTAGTCAACCCCATCTGAATATATGAATGTAACTTCTTATATTGTTGTGAAGAACTTTCCTCACTCTGAGGAACATCTTCTACAAACCATGGGTTTAATGAATATCGGTAGTGCATATTTTTCATTCCTGGGGTCTCTACCCAGTATTCATCACCAACAATAATACCGGCAATTTGTTGAGAACCGGACGGCTTAACCACTGCCCACCCTTTGTCATCCGGTAACGTAGCAAATAGATTCCGCCCCCAACTTTGATGGGGTACATGCGACCCAATCAAGCCCATGATAGTAGGCAAGACATCAACCTGACTACCAATGATATGTTCACGACGTCCGGCTGCGTGCATATCTCCAGGGTAATATAACAACAGAGGAATGTGGAATATCGCCAGATCAAGGCGCGCCTTGGGTGCTTCATAACCAAAACCATGATCTCCAAGAATGACAAACAGTGTATCCTTGTACCAGGCCTTCTTAGCGGCGAGTTCAAAGAAACGGCCTAGCGCATAGTCTGAATAGCGCACACCATTTAACCGCTCCATCAATCTTTCAGGCCCATGTATATCAGCAAACGGTGCAGGCTCAGGTAACTTGAATGGCGCGTGATTGCTCACTGTCTGCAATAAAGCAAAGGCCGGGCCTTTTTCAACCAACGAATCAATCTCAGAAACTGCACGTATAAACATATCTTCATCAGACACACCCCAGGTCGGATCCCGGAAAATCGGGTCTACATAATCATCACGACCCACAAAGTGATTTATGCCCTGGTTTGTAAAAAATCCTTTTTGGTTATCCCACAGGAAACTGCCATTATAAACATAGACGCTTGAAAATCCCTGATCGCTCAACACTGCCGGAAATGAACGGAACTTCTGTCTACCAAGATTGTTTTGCATCAGGTATTCATAACCAGGAAGATTTGGGAAACTGCTCACGGTGGCGAACATACCTTGATGAGTATGCGTACCCTGCGAGAAAAACCGGTCAAATAATATACCATGCTTGGCGAGGCCATCAAATACTGGAGTAACATTATTGTTAGCCCCAAGAGCACCAACAAATTCTGCAGAAAAACTTTCCATCAGAATCAATACAACATTTATTGGTGTGGAACGATACACTACACGCTGGCCGGTATGTTTTGATTGCCTCAATAAAGGGTAATCATTAGCGACCAGAAGCTTATCACCCGGCACTAACACCATTTCACGCACAATATCCCTTGCATCGTTGACCGCTAATTTCTTAAGCCAATAGTGTGATGCATTTGGACGCATACGTTCGAGCACTGCGTTGCCAAACATATATACACTATTTAGTGCCAGATGATTGGCCAGATCTGACTTACTAAAAAAGGCATCTCCCCACCGTATTGGCGCCCCACGTTGTAAACCGCCTCGAGACCCACCAACAAGCAATACAAGCATAACAAGTGACCATGGCAATACACTTCGTATATATCGAGACCCCGAATATTGTATGGGCGCCTTTACCATTATTGTGCGAATCCACCAGAACAATAATGCGCTCAATAAAGACCATATCAATACATAAGTAATAACCGGATAACCGTTCCACACCATAGACGATACTGTTGCCGCATCCTCAACAATATATTGCAGGGCCAGTTGGTTATATCGTTCATGGAATTCACGATAGAACTCATATTCACTCAATGACATTAAAATGAACGGCGACCACAGAAGAGTTAACAGCCAGGGAAGATAACGGGGAGTAAAAGATAAATACTGCCAACCGATACGTGGCAGCATGGCCCAGAGTAGCCATGGTAACAACAATATACTTGCCACTGCGAAATCAAATCGCAAACCAACAAGAAATGCCTGCGCCAACACCCAGCCAGGTTCTGTTTCAGCAAGCGCCACATTGCGCAACAGCAGACCTGCTCGCAACATCTCAAACAGCAGTACCAGCCCAAGCACCCAGCCCATTAATGCCGAGAACTCAGCAGGGAATTTCACCCTTGTCATCCAACACTTGATCTCAGATCTCATACAACCACCAACAGGAGTCGAAACCACACGATTCCGCGTAGACCCACAAGATTATTAAAACAAACTATATACCCTTGCTGAAGGCATATAAAGTCATTAATACACAGACAGTTTTCTATAATGTGTGCTATCCACTCTACCAATATTATGCATGGATCACATTGTCTATTAGCTCTACGGCTGGAATTTTTGAGGTCCGGAATCGTTTTCCTGTGCGTCGGTACCGTTCTGCGCGTTCCCTCAAGTTCGCACTGACATTGATTACTGTCATTAGAGTGTCCTGCCGGGCACGGAGATAAGTGTCGGTCACGGCCAGCAGATCACCGTGTCTTCGGGTAATCTGAAAATCCAGATCGGTCTCGGCCAGTAGCTGTGGCAATACCGTAGATAGATGGGCGTCCGCTTCATTGTCCTCTCGTGATACGTACAACAGATCCAGCATTGCCTTGCTTTCCCGGCACAGCGCAATGGCACGTTCCACTGCCTCAGGCGTAAATGCCTCATCGCCGGCCAACACTACCCTCGGTGGCGTCGTGTCGGGAGCAATCGAAATAGGTCCCTTGTGTCGAGCCAGGACTTCGGCCTTCTGCTCTTGAGTGAGCATCTCCCCGGCGTCGGCGAAGGTCAGCGCCTCACCCATAGTCTTCAATATGTCTTTGATGCGTTTTAACATGGCTTCCCTCCTGTAACTTGGGCTACTAAAAATAGGCCCCGTTGATCCACAAGTGGCCGTAAATACTGACGGCATAGCCAAGTGCGATGGCCGAGCCCCACTTGAGGTGAGTAAAAAAGTGTATTTCCCCACGGTTTGTCCCATGAGGGCGACGCCGTCCGCGGAACCGATGGAAAGCAGGCTGTTGCCAACGAGTCCACTGTTACTGTTATTAAATGCTTCATTTCCAAGAGGCCCATTTCCTCAGAAGACCAGGTTCATCATCAGTATCATCACCACCAGAAACAGCACGGTCATGACGCCGCCGGCGCGCATGAAGTCCGGTACCCGGTAACCACCCGGGCCCATGATCAATGCGTTGACCTGATGAGTGGGAATAAGGAAGGAGTTGGAGGTGGCGATGGCCACGGTCAGGGCGAACACCGCGGGATCGGCGCCCACACCGATGGCGATGTTCACCGCCAGAGGCACCAGTAATACGGTAGCGCCTACATTGGACATCACCAGGGTGAAGAAGGTCGCCAACACCGCCACTGCTGCCTGGACTACCCAGATCGGCATATGGCCCGCGTGACCCACTACTGTGAGGAGTTGTTCGGCGATCCATTTAGCGGTGCCGCTGGTCTCGACCGCCAGCCCCAGGGGGATCAACGAGGCCAGCAGGAAGACCGTCTTCCAGCTTACTGCTTCGTAGGCCTCTTCGATGCTGAGCACACCGGAGAGCACCATACCCATGGCGCCGGTGAGCAGGGCCACCGACAGGCGCAGATCGGTAAAAAGAACCAGTCCCAGGGCGACGGCGAAAAAAAACAGCGCATAACCTACCTTGTGCGGACGCAGTTCCTCATGGGGATACTCGGTGGTCACTACCACGAAGTTGCGGTCCTTCTCCAGCCGCGTCAACGCATCCCAGGTGGTGTGCACGACCAGGGTATCACCGGCTTGCAGCGGCAGGTCGCGGATACCATCGCCCTCACGCAGGGTCTCGCCCTCACGATGCAGCGCGACCACGGCGATACCATAGACCTTGCGCATCCATATATCGCGGGCGCTTTTACCGATGAGGTTGGAACCAGGCGGAATGACGATTTCGCCAATACCGGCCTTGGTGGTGGCCAGGGCCTCGGTAAAGGATTGAATGTCCTTGCGTAACTTCAGGCCGTAGTATTCAACAAATGCCTGCAGATTTTTCGGTGCGGCCAGGATGCCCAGTACTGTGCCGGCCTCAATACCCACATCCCGGGCCAGACTGCCGGGACCAATGCGCAGATCGCCGCTGCCCCGTAGTGCGGCGATGATTCGGATGCGTTGCCGGTGCTCCACATCGTCGAGTTGTTTGCCCACCAGTGAGCTATCTTGAGGCACGACCACTTCGAAAAGGTCGTAGTTCAGACCATATACGTCCTGAAAATAACTCATGGCATTGCTGGCAGTACTTCCGTTCTCTTTGGCGGCGGAGGGCAAAACAAAGCGGCTAACCAGGACAAAATAGATGATGCCAGTGGCCACCAGCGCCAGACCTACTGGGGTTACGGAAAACAGTGACCAGGTCTCCATTTGCTGTGCTGCGGGTAATGCTTTGTTGGAGGTCAATATCAGGTCGTTGAGCAGGATCAACGGACTCGAACCCACCATGGTCACGGTACCGCCGAGGATGGCGCAGAAACCCATGGGCATCAGCAGGCGCGACATGGGCAGATTGGCGCGGGCGGAAATACGCGAGACCACCGGCAGGAACAACGCGGCGGCGCCGACATTTTGCATGAACGAAGAGATGATACCAACGGTGCTGGAAATGATGGGGATGATGCGAGTCTCGGCAGTGCCGCCGGTTTTCAGGATAAATGCGGCCACCTTGCTCATGATGCCGGTCTTGTCGAGGCCGGCGCCGATGATCATCACCGCGATGATGGAGATCACCGCATTGGATGCAAAACCGTCAAACAGGTGCTTGGTGTCGACCAGGCCCTGCTCCAGTCCCATGAGCGGGGCCAGCAGGGTTGTGAGCCCTAACAGCACCATGACCGTAGCGGCCGCCACGTCCACCCCGACTACTTCGAAGGTAAACAGATAAATGGTTAACAACAGGACGGCGCTTACCCAGGCGATCTCAATATTCGGCACCACCGTTGCCGTGTAGAGGGCGACGAGAACGAATATCACAGCAGCAATCCATTGCTTGAGGTTCAGACCCTTTGGTTGCGCGACCACGCGCTCTTCATCGGCCAATGTGATCAAGGCCTTTCCTCCTTGGTCAGATCAGCGGACCCCGTCGATTGAACGACCATAGCTACCAGTTCACCAATACCGTCGGAATTGAATTCATGGCCTGTGATGGGCCTTCTTCTGCGGGAATTACAGCTAGTCAAGTCATTCCTTAAGTTCGTAGACCAAAAATAGGTTGCGCAAACCACAATACATCCGCCGTCCTGTCCCGGTGAATGCACATAGGCTGTAATATTCATATCGTGACAAGGAGGGCCACGCTGAGAGGTGGTTATCTCTACGCGGCCTCCCGGGCGGAACGCCAGTGGCAACTGATTGTTATCGCGGAATATCCCGTCGAAACACACAGCTTAGGCGATAGCGTTATGTTAACTGCATGAAGGTTAAAAGAAGGCTAAGAAAATGCTAAGGATTCGTGAGGAGGCAATCCAGAACCTCGGGACTATGCCCGAGTATTGGAATTGGCAGGCCCTGTCTACCATATTCCAAACAGGGGAGCACGGGGAAGTTATTCGATCATGATGGCTTTAGTTAATCCCGCCAAAAAGCAGGAGACAGCAGAACCAGGATGGTGAAAACCTCCAGACGTCCGAGTAGCATGGCCGCCACCGCAATCAGCTTGCCCCCGTCGCTGATACTGCTAAACGTCTGGGCTACCGCCCCCAGGCCGGGCCCCAGATTGTTCATACTGGTTGCCACGGCGGAAAATGCGGACAACTGATCCAGGCCGGACACCATCATTAGCAGCATCAGGATAATAAAGGTCGAGATATATACGGAAAAAAACCCCCAGACTGACTGTGAAACATTTTCCCCTATGACACGCCCACCGACCTTGAGCACAAACAACCCGTTAGGATGCACCAGACGTTTAAACTCACGATAGGTTTGCTTGCCCAACAGGAGTAACCGAATCATCTTCATCCCGCCAGCGGTGGAGCCGCCACAGCCACCAATAAAACTGATAAGAATCATCAGCAGGGGCAGAAACACAGGCCACAGGGAGAAATCCGTCACCCCAAAGCCAGTGCTGGTGACCACGGACACTACCTCGAACGCCGCCTGCCGCCATGCCGTCCAGTCACCGTAGCGCCCCGATAGCCACAGCGTTAAACCGACAAGGCTGACCATGAGGACGACAAACACGAGAAAGGCGCGCACTTCCGCATCATCCAGATAATGCTGGGGGTCGCGGTCGCGCCATACCAGGTAGTGGATACCGAAATTGATACCACCCAGTAACATGAATACCGCAGCGACCGCCTCGATCGCCACATTGGAGAAGTACCCCAGACTTGCATCATGGGTCGAGAAGCCGCCGGTGGATACGGTCGATAGACTGTGGGCGATCGCATCGAAAGGCGTCATGCCCGCGGCCCAGAAGGCGAACGCACAGGCCACGGTCAATCCGATGTAAAGCGTCCATAAAGCCCGCGCGCTTTGCGCCAGTCGCGGTGTCAGCTTTTCCTCCTTCATCGGCCCTGGCGCCTCGGCCCGGTATACGGACATACCGCCAATACCCAGCATGGGAAGCACGGCGACGGCTAAAACAATCAGCCCCATACCGCCCAACCACTGCAGCTCCTGCCGGTAGAAAAGTATGGATGGTGGCAACCGGTCCAGCCCCGTCAAGACGGTCGCCCCGGTGGTCGTAAAACCGGAAACGGACTCGAACAGGGCGTCTACAAAAGAGAGATGTAGCCCGAAGATAAAGGGAAATGCGCCCAGCAGACTCAACAAAGCCCAAAAAAGAACGACAATGAAAAAACCGTCCCTGTGGCGAAGCTCCATGCGCCGTCCCAGGGATGGCAACCACAAAACAAAACCGGCCGCGAACATGACCACGAACGCGATGGCGAAATGCGGAACCTCCCCATCTCCATACCAGATGGATACAAGGACGGGGAGAAACATGGCTGGACTGAAGGCCATGCAGAGGAAACCGGCAATCCGGCTCACTGTAGTCGCGCGTAAAACCATGTCCCGGGTAAGAGCTGTCTAACACCTGAGAAACGTTAATACTAGGGACAGGTGGCTTAAGAAAATGTCAATAAAACCGTAGGGTTCTGTGAGAAACCGTGGGAGTGCGCATAGGGTCAAGTACGTGGACAGGGTTTTATCCACACCGTCAGTAGTAGGGGGTTTGGAAAACTATCGCTGCTTACACAGGCTCCCTGGCAGGAACTAGCCCGTGCTCACCTGGGTACAAGGACTATGATTCTGTAGTTACCGCGAAGCGAACGCCAGTTGAATCCTTGTGCCCTCCTCGTCGCTTTCGATATCGATATTCCAGCCGTAGCGCCGGCAAATGCGCTTCACCAGAGAAAGCCCGATACCTTCGCCTCCAGCTGAACCCGTGTAATAACGATCGAATATCCGTTGCATTTGTTCCTGGGGAATGCCGATACCCGTATCCTTCACAGATACACCTTTCTCATCCAGGCAAATCGTTACATGCCCGCGCTCGGTAAAGTAAATGGCGTTATGGATAAGATTGGCAAGCACGACACGTAAGAGGGTGCATTCAACAGGCAGGAGTGTCTGCGCCTGGATATCCAATTTGATTTCCACGGATTTATGGCGCAACAAGTGACGGTGTCCCTCCAGTACCTGTTGCAGCACCTCGCTGACCACACAGCCGGATTCCGAAACGTCACTTTTCTCTTCCCGGGCTAATAGCAACAGGGCCGAGACCATTTCGGACATCTCGCGCGTGGACCGGGCGATGCGTTCGACCCGTGAGCGTCGCATTTCATCGAGATCAGGATCATCCAGCAGTATTTCGGTCGCTCCCTCAATGACAGCCAACGGCGTGCGTAATTCGTGGCTGACATCAGCCGTGAAGGCCTGTTCTCGCTCGATAAAGGCAGCCAGCCGCTGCACATAGGCATCAAAGTCACGAGCCAGTATACCCACCTCGTCACGTGGAAAATCCTCGACCAGAGGTGCGGGGTGGTCCTCGGGTTGGAGGCCTGCGACTCGCGTGGCCAGCTCTCCTACGGGTGCAATGACGCGCCCCGCCAGCCAGAAGCCAAGCAATGCAGATAAAAGCGTCATGACCAGAATACCGATACCGAGGAAGAGCTTGAACTGGTTTTCACGATGGCGAATTTGTGTGTCATCGTACAGCACGATGAATTGCCGCCCGATGCTTACCCGGACTTCGGCGTAATAATCCTTTCCCTCCAACCGTACCTGATGCAGGCCAGTTTTCAGTTCCCGTAACGCCGCAGGCGTACTCTTTGATCCGGGTAGGATCACATAGGTACGAATTGTTGTACTGACCGGTGGTGACGCCTTGGGATCGACCTCATAGCGTGCAATGTAATCTTCAAGTTCCGCTGACAGCGTTTCCGCGAGGAGGCGTTCTTCCATGTCGATGGTGAGCACATAAAGGGCCCCGGCCAAACCCAGGCTCACCACCAAACCCAACAGGGCGAAGGCCAGGGTAACGCGATTGCGAAGGTTAGTCCTGAATCTCATCGGGCGCCGCCAGTTGATAGCCGATACCGTGCACCGTTCGCAACAAGTGCTTGTCAAAAGGCCTGTCAATGGCTGCACGCAATACGGACATATGGGCGCGCAGTGCATCGCTGTCGGGTCGGATATTTCCCCAGATACGCCGTTCGATCTCACGCCTCGGCACCACGCGGGGGGACTGTCGTATGAGCAGGGCCAGAATCTTCAGGGGGATAGGCGACAGAGAGATGGATTTGCCGCCCCGCTTCACATGCAGGGTGGCGGGATCAAAAACCAGATCAGCCACCCGGAGACGTTCCCGGGTCTGCTCACCACGCAACCGTCGCACCAGGGCCTTCAGACGGACATCCAACTCCTGCATGGCGAAGGGCTTCACCAGATAGTCGTCGGTGCCGCTGGCAAAGCCCTCCAGCTTGTCATCCAGTGTGTCACGGGCGGTCAGCATCAGCACCGGCATGTCGCGTCCGGCGTCACGCAAACGGGTACAAACTTCCAGGCCGTCCATATCCGGCAACATCAGGTCCAATATTATAGCGTCGTAGTCATTGCCCCGAGCGAAACGCAATCCGCTACGGGCATCATAGGCGGCATCCACCACATAGCCCCGTGGCTCGAGAAAATCGTAAAGATTTGCCACCAGGTCCGGGTTGTCTTCGATTACCAGAATATACACAGAAATCTCAGTCTCACATTAGTTCTCCTATCCCTGATGGTTGCACACTCCCGAAAGATCCGCATTGGGCAAGTGCGACAAATGGATTTGCCCAGTTTTTGAAAAATAGCGATAATCGCCGCTGTTTTGGTCTGAAAGTTGTTCTTTCCACCGATACTATCGACACACTCACGCTTTTCCAACGAATTCCATAGCCCTCGCTTTGCATCGATCTGATAAGGGTCACCACCGCGGGCCTTCAACCCCTCTGCAATTGCTCCATGCAGTCGTGCGCCGCACTCGGTTCTTGTTCCTGACAGAACTCTACCTCGCTCCATGGCCCATGCCAGTCTTGGTCGCACAATCTCCCTGGACTCGTACCGCTTACTTCCCTGTAGGCGTTGGCTGGAATGACGGAATCAATCAGAGCTTCCTTAAACAAATTTAACCGGCCCGACTCTTCTTTTTTCTGTAAACACTAATAATGCCGGCAGGAATAAAAAGTCCAGTATCAAGGCCAGTGATATCGTGATTGCCGTCAGCATACCCATTTCTTCATTGACCTTGTAACCGGAGAAGGTCAGCATGACAAATCCGGATACCAATATTAATGTCGTACTCCACAGTGCCGTGCCGACGGTATTGAAAGTATGCTCGACTGCCTTGGTGGGACTGAATCCCCGCTCACGCCGAGCATGCAGATAGTTGCTCAGGAAATGCACGGTGTCGTCGACAACGATGCCCAAGGTAAGTGCGACAATCACGGAGGCAGCCAGCCCCAGTTTTTCGAATATTACCCCCCAGATACCGAATGCCATGAAGGCCGGCATCATGTTGGGCAACAGGCTCAGGGCGCCATATTTGAAGCTACGCAAGGCGACCATAATGGTAATGGAAATAAGTATCAGCGCCAGTAAGGAGGCGAACAGCATGGTTTCGATATTGTTCTTGGAAATATGCGCAAACATCAGCGACAGGCCGCTGCCGTGTGTGTGCATGCTGGCCGGTGCATTGACCTTAAGCCAGGCCTGCGCCCGGGTATCCAGTTCGCGCAGCTGTTTGGAGGTATAGCCACGTATGATGACAGTGAAACGAGAGGCCGACTTGTCGACATCGATACGGTTATTCAGATCCAGCCCATAAGGCAGGGACATTTCATAGAGTAACAAGTACTGCGCAGCCAGATCGGACCGCCGGGGGATGCGATAATAGTTCTCATCATCCCCATGCATGTTTTTATTCAGGCGTTTGAATATGGTGGAGATGCCGCTGACATGGACGATGCCGGGTTGCTGTTTGTACCAGTTGGCAAAGGCCTCGATGGTTTTCAGGTATTCAGGTTGCTGTACGCCACCGGGTTGCCCGGAATCCAGCGAATAGTCGATGGCGTCAAAGCCGGTCAGTCTGGATTGAATAAAATCCGAGGCCCGACGTATCTCATAGCGTTCGTCCAGGTAATCGATAAAGTTGTCATCGAGTTCAATGCGATAAATGCCGACAGCAAACAGTACCGAGGCCAAGGTTGTGGTAACAATGATTCCTCCGCTGCGCTGGCTGACCAGGCGACTCAAGTTGGGATATTGTAAGCGTTCCACGCCCTGTGTTGTGCTCTGTTTCAAGGGTAATAGAGATATCATGGCCGGCAGAAAAGTTACCGAGAGCACAAAGGCGATGGTCACACCCATGGCAACAATATTGCCCAGGTCGTGAAACGGGGGCGCATCAGAAAAGTTCATGCTTAGAAAGCCTATGGCCGTGGTGACACTGGTCAGAAATACCGGCCTCAGGTTCACATCCATGGCGATGATAATGGCTTGATCTTTTTCTGTGCCACTGCGCAAGCGTTGTAAAAAGGTCATCAGGATATGGATGCTGTCGGCAATGGCCAGCGTCATGATGACAGTGGGCGCGGCTCCGGAGGCCGGGTTCAAGGGGATGCCAAACCAGCCTGCCAGGCCTATGGCGGTAAACGACGATAGACCAATCAGCAAGACCGTCACCGTGGTCCCTGTCACGGATCGCAGCAGAGCCCCGGTAATGACCAGCATGATAAGCACCATGATAGGTGATAAGGTTTTTATGTCATCCCGGGTTGCTTCAATCAGCGCATTGTCAAAGGGGATGGCGCCACTGAGATAGATTTTGAGTTGCGGGTGGCGGCCCTGGATTTCATCGACCAACAAACGTGCCGCCTGGGTAATGCGCGCCAACTCATCACCCGATGCACTGGGCCGTATGACGTTGGCATTGATCGCCGTGATGCCACCCGCGGGTGATAGCAGGCGATTGATCAGTGTGGTCTCCGCCAGCGCAATGGCCTTGATGTTTGTTAGTGCCTGATTACTGAGATGGGCTGCATCTTCTACCAGATTGCGGACAATAAATTCATCACCACGGGCCGATGTGTGTTGGAAATTGGTGAGGGAGTCAACGCGATTGACGAAGGGCAGTTGCCAGGCCTTGTCGGTAAGTTCTTCAATGGCGGCCAGTGTCTTGCGTGTAAAAACAGTACCGTCACGCGCCTCGATGGCGAAGTAGACGTTTTCGTTTTTGGTGTATTTGTCTTCCAGGGTCTCGAAGGCGCGCAGGTTTGGGTTCTTGTCGCTGAACCAGTAGCGGGTGTCGTCATTGAATTCCAGGAATTGGACGCCGCTTCCACTCGCGGCCACAAAGATGAGCGTGACTATCAGTACCCACGCTCTGTGGTGTATTACCCAGGTCGCTAGTGTTTTTCCCATAACGACAGTCTACATGAAATTCAGATCTGAGATGGAATTGATGTTCAAAAACAATGGTTTGAACACGCTGCCCGCAGGGTGGATGCTTGATTAGGTATGGTCAGGTAAGGGAGTGCAAAACACCCATTCCCTGGTAGTGAGTGGTCTATACTGACTTTTTAGACAGCGTGAGGGGATATGCAGGGCGTGAGCAGTTGCTGATGTTGAGAAATTTTCGGTGCGATCCCGTTCAGGGTCACTATAATAGGCAAACCTATGCCGGTACATGACTTTAAGTATTTCTTAATGCAGGATGGCTCGCAATACGTAAATCTGTAGTGCAGTTTCTGTGAAAATAAAATTTATTATCCCTCGCGAATCCGCTGTACTTCCTCTTTTGTTCTCATTGCTCATGCTGATGGGTATGGCCGGTTGGCCATGGTCCGATGAGCAACGTTGTGACCGCGGGCTGCAAAAGGCCTATGAAGAGCTGAAAGAAATCAAGGTAAAGGACCTGAAAGAGGGTATGGCGGTGACGCGTGCGGCGGCATTGCTGGGCGCCGCAAAAATCCATCAGCAGTTTGGTAAGTATCGGAGCTGTATCAAGAAGGTCGACAAGGCGCGCGACTACCTCGATAATCTCAACTAGGTGTTCCGGGTGTTGTGATAGTCGGTGATCGGTCCCCTTTTTCAGCTTAAAGATCGGGCAAGCCACCGCGATTCACATAGACACGGGGCAAGGTATGTTCCCTGATATAGTGAGGGTACACATGAAGAGTGAAATAAAATACCGCGGCAGAATCATTGATGTCACTCTGGATGAGGTGGAGTTGCCCAATGGCGAACGTTGCACCCTGGATGTGGTGCACCATCCGGGTGGTTCTGCCATAGTGGCGCTGGATGCCGATCACAGGGTGTGCTTGTTACGGCAATATCGGCATGTCGCCCGGGATTGGTTATGGGAACTGCCTGCCGGCAAGCGAGACCATAATGAAAATCCATTAGCGACCGCAAAACGTGAGTTAAAAGAAGAGACGGGGTGTGAGGCAGCATCATGGGAAATGCTGGGTAAGATATGGTCCTCCCCGGGTGTGTTTAATGAAGAGATAACCCTCTACATTGCCAAAAATCTGGATTATTCATGTACTGGCCATGAAATGGGTGAGGTCATGGAGGTACACTGGTTTTCATTGCAGCAGGTTAGGGAAATGGTGCATGCGCACGCAATTACCGATGCAAAAACATTGATTGGGTTGTCATTCTTATCCACATAAATCTATATAATAGTTATGAGGTAATCAGCCCTCTTGTGCCCCGTTCCTCTATATTGCCCGCCTTATCAATATCTTCAAGTATTGGTCATTAATACCGACATTACAATTAAGAGATAAAGTTGAAAGTACCGGTACCGGTCTGACAATAGTAAGAAAAATTGTTAATGAAATCGGTAGGGATATAAGCGTGGTCTCTGAATTGGGAAAAGGCAGCAGCTTTATTGTTAAGTGGCCAATATGACGAAATGTGTTCGTTATGGATATTGACTACAGATGGTCGCTACATGGGCACAGCGAACACAGTGGCATTGTGTCTGCTGTGTGCAGGTTGAGGATCCGGTGTTTACAGATTGCGAAAGTGACCCAATTTATTGCCGGGATAAATAGGCCCTGAAATCCTGATTCTTATATTGATTGCTAATGACATATTGTAATGCCGAAGAGAATTTTGCCGGTGGGTAGTATCCTGTAAATCTCAGGGTGATCTTACCTTCCAGATCATAGAAAAAGAATGTTGGAGTAAATAGGGCATTCAGTTTTGTCGCATACTCTTTTTCCGAAGTGATTTTTCCATCAAGGCCTGTTACAGGCCGGTCCCCCTGGACATCTATAGAAATGACCTCAAAATACTTGCGAGTAGTTTCGTAGTTCTTTCCACGGGTCCAGTTATTTTTATAATGGGCCTTGCAATAAGGGCAGTATTTTTGCGCGAAGATTACGATTAAGCCCTTTTTCCCGGCCTCGCGCGCATCATTGAGGTCATCTTTCAGGTCAAGAAAGCTGAGTTTGAACCATTTTGGAGTTGATAGCGGCTCTTTTAACGGGCGTGGGGAAATATAGGATAGTTCATCTTTGCCGTAGCTTGCTATAGGCAAGCACAGTGCCGAAGTGAGAAGTATTACGAGAAATAGTAGCTGGTAACGATAGTTGGTGGAATGAGGATATTGATGGCTAGTATTTTCCGGTTTCATGTTAAGTTTACCTGAATCCTGATGCGACTAATAACAGCAGTATATTTAGATACAATTTTACAAGAAAGTTTCGAACCGAGTGTTATTATATCTGCTATTTTTTATACTTCACAGCTAGTGAAAGCAATCAAAGGTAACCGATAGGCAGGCAATATCTGTTGCCCATATTATTCTGATATCAATTAAAAGAACTGAGGCAATCTGGAAATGAACAAGCAATCGCATATCAGTGCGCTATCACCCCGTGAAAGGAAGGCCCTGACTCGCGTCATAATGGAGCTACTGGAAGACTGGAAAGTAAAGGCCAAAGATCAGGTGAGCCTGCTGGCCTTACCGGAAGGGACAAAGCCACGTGCCCTCAAAAAATATCATAAGGATGAACCTTTACCCGATATGGAAGAGGTGAATGAAAGACTATCACATTTGCTCGGCATAGCAGATGCTTTGCATACCTCATATCCACGTAACGCCATGATGGGCGCCTACTGGTTAAGTCTCCCCAATGACAGATTCTCCGGAAGAATGCCAATTACTGTCATGCTGGAGGATGGCCTGGAGGGTATTATCGCCGTAAGGGCTCACCTGGACTGTGCATGGGACTGGTATCGGGATGAGAGTTCCTGACTAGTAAATGTTGATTAGGTTATCGAAGGTCTGATTAATTCATAGTATTCCTAAAGTCCGACAAACGAATTATCGTTTGACAGGTATCTCGAAAAAGAATGTAGTCCCTTTTCCCAGCTCGGTAGTAAAGTCGATATAGCCATTATGTTTCTCGATAATTGCTTTTGAGATGCTAAGCCCAAGACCAGTACCACTGAGTTTCCTGGTATCTGATGTATCATATTGTGTGAAGCGATCAAATATTTTGCTATGAAATTCTGCGGGTATCCCTTCACCATGGTCTGTGACGCTGATACGTACAGAATTACCCAGTAGTACACTGGCAATCTCTATCATTGAATTGTTATTTGTGAATTTACAGGCATTGGAAATTAAATTATTCATTACCTGAATGAGCCTGTCCATGTCAGCATGTATTATTGTATCCGCATCGACGTTTTCTGTTAATTCTATTTTACTGCCATGATTGATTGCATAGGGCATGTCTTCTTCAACTATTTTCTTAACAAGTCTGGAAACGTCAATATCCTTAAAGTGGTAATCCATGTTGCCAGATTCTATTTTCTGAATATCAAGCAAATCATTAATTATTAGCAGTAGGCGTTCCGCATTATTATTGGCGATGGAAATTAGTGAAGCCAAGTTTTCTGGCAGATCACCATATGCACCACCGGAAAGGAGTCCCAGCGAACCTCGAATAGATGTAAGTGGGGTCCGTAGCTCATGACTAACTGTAGAAACAAATTCATCTTTGAGTCGTTCAATACGTTTTCTCTCTGAGATATCTCTTACGATTTCGACTAACCGGGGAGGTTCATTCTCAAAGGTAATATATTGCAAGGTGACTTCTGCTGGAATAATGTGGCCATTGCTATGTTGTTGCTCTGTCTCGAAAGTAATTGATCCGCCACCAGTAGCGATAAGAGTATGCATATGTTTAATAAATTTGCTGGTTTCATTGGCGGGAAATAAATGATCAGGGGTCATGTGGAGTAATTCTTCTTCAGAAAAACCTGTTAATTCAGTTGCGCCCTGATTGACATAGAAATAAACCTTGGTATCTGGAAAGAACATGAAGACACAGTCAGTAATCTGATCCAGAGTGCGTTTGAATTGAGCGAGTTGGTGTTCAACATCCCGTCTGTCTGCTATTTCGCTGTTTAACATTATGTTTACTTTCTCGGTTTGTTGCGACTTGTATTGCGCAATCTGGTGAAAGTTGAGCATAAACGCAAAAAGTGTAGCAAGAGTCAGGCCAGTAATGATAACAACTATTGTTAGTGGTGATTCATTGGAGCGAAGGAACTCCGCTGTGGGCCAGACATTGACTTGCCATTGTATATTTTCATACTGAAGTATTCTTCGAGACCCATACACAGAGGTATTTTCGTCAGCCAGTGTACTCGAATGGAACAGTATGTGATTGTCTCTTCTGACCGATACGTTAATACGTTGATCCAGGAATGATGTAAGGGCGGAGCTGAATAGTCGGGCTATATTCAGTCTGGCAACAATAAATCCATAATTGTTCCTGGTATCGGAGATAGGTATATATACATCAAAACTCTCATCATGCGCTGTTTTATTCTGGTCCAGTTGGACATAAATTTGTCCGGATAGCGCTGATTGCCCAATGGCATCTCGTGAACGTTTGCTGATAGCAGGGTTCCATTTGGCCTTGACAGGGTACTCATTAATTACTGCCAATCCCTTATCTAGAATAAATATAGCCTCCAGTTCTTTCATGTCATCAAGATAAGCCTTAGCGTCATTCTGCCATTCTTTAAGGCTTCTGTAAGTATTGTCCTTCTGACGATCTGCCATGCGCTCCAATGAATGTGTTCTTTGGTATAATCGCGCGCTAACATTACTTACGAATCTATCATTTTGGTTTGCAAGGCTGTTTTCTATATATTGAGCTTCACGTGTATTGATTGATTGCCAGAGAAGCAGTGTAATAAAAGCAAGAGACAACCAGACTACAATAAGAAGGCTGCGATGCCGACGTGAAGAAATATTGTTGAAACGAATACCATGCCAGGCATATGTGAGCAGGCAGGAGCCGATAACAATAAAGCCGGCTGAGGTATGCAGGGCCATGCGAGTGTAATGACCCCAGCCGTAGCTAGTCCTTGTATCTAACAAATACCCGGAGAAAGATATTAATGCCAGGACAAGTACCATGGATGCAAGCATGGCCAAAATAAAATATAGGTAACGAAAAATAACCGGTCGCTGTGCCGACAGGATTAATGTGGTGCCTATCAGGAGAAAAGTCAGTCCGGTATTGGGCGCCATGCGTCCTGGATGTGTGGTATGAAGTGTTATATATGCTTTTAAAAACAATTCATCAATACCAAGATTCGCTCCTGTCATATACTGAAATAATGTTAGAGAACTCAATATGGCAAGAGCTATGCCAGCGTAGAATCTTAACCTGACATGCTCTAAAGACAAGGCAAGCAGACCTATACCACTGAATACAAACCCGAGAGCAGTATTAAATTGCATGGGGGTCAGGGTGGGAAGCACTTGAATAAGTGCTGGACTGTTAATAATCCATCCCAGCATAACAACAAGGCCGAGTGTAATCCCGGCCAGGCCGCAGATGAGCATGATCCTTTTGGTGCTATTATCGAGAACGACCACGGAGTGGCGAGAATCTGTAGCAGGATCTCCCTTTTTTAAGAAAGAAAAGTCCAAATTATCGTCCTTGTGTCTCCAGAAAGAAAATAACGACATAAGAGTAAACGGATTTGTTGTTATGTTACTGCATGCCATACAGGCGTTGGTATAATCCTTTTGCCTGTATTAAATCAGAATGTGCACCTTGTTCTATAATATGACCATCCTCAAATACGAATACCCTGTCTGCCTGCCTGATCGCACTCAGTCTGTGGGCGATAATAAGTGTTGTGTGACCCTGTAGTTCCTGTTTGAGTGCCTCATGAAGTTTAAATTCCGTTTCTGTATCCAGCGCAGAAGTAGATTCATCGAGTATGACTATTTTCGGTTGTGACAAAAGCATACGTGCGATGGCCAGACGCTGTTGCTGCCCACCTGATAAACGGAATCCCTGCTTGCCAATAATGGTGTCAAGCTTCAAGGGCAGGTTGTCGATGGTTGAGGAAAGTTGTGCTGTCTCCAGGGCCTTCCATAGTAAATCGTCATCAAGCTCACGGCCCAGAGTCAGATTATTTCTGACAGTATCATTGAACATGGCGGGGCGTTGTAAAACGGTGGCAACATGTTCTCTAACAGTATTCATGCCTATGCAGGTGACCGGGATTCCATCGAAGGATAGTGTTCCTCGTGACTGTGGATATAGGCCAAGAATAATCTGAACCAGTGTCGATTTACCGCCACCACTGGCGCCCACCAGCGCCACTGTTTCACCAGCCTTGATGTCGAGTGTGACGCCTTTTAACACCCATTCATTCGGTCGATAACAAAACCAGATATTCTCCAGTTTGATACTGCTGGTGAGTTTACCGGAAAAAGGGTTCTCCTGGTGCGGGTAGGCCGGTTCCAGGGTCAGTTCGGTGAGTTGATTAATACGCGCCAGAGCGGCCTTGGCGCTATAGTAGGCGTATTGAACACCCAATAATTCCTGCACGGGCGCCATCATAAACCAGAGATAACCAAATACCGCCATCATTTGACCGATGGTTAAATCGGAAAAGACGACCATTAACATACTAATGGCACGGAAGCTGTCAAAGCCGATCAGGAATACACCAAAGGAAAAACGTCCGGCTGCATCAGATTTCCAGGAATAGGCAGCCGAGTGCGTCCTGATATTCCTGGCCAGTCCGGCAAGACGAGACAGATAGTGTTGTTCCCGATTACTGGCGCGGATCTGTTGTATACCTTCCAGGGTTTCAACCAGTGATTGCTGGAATAATTCAAAAGCGGAGTTTTCCTGTTTCTTGAGCTGTTTGACTTTCTTGCCAAGAACAATGGTGAAATAAATCACCAGCGGGTTCATAAATAAAATAAAGAGTGCCAGCTGCCATTGCATCCATAACAGGACGGCTGTTACGCCCACCAGCGTCAGCAAGGCGATCAGGGTCTTGCTGAGTGAGGCGCCAAGAAAGTCATCTATCGTGCTGAGGTCGGTGACGAAACGAGAGGCCACTGCACCTGAACCCAGGGATTCATATTCCGCCATGGAGATTCTTTGCAGGCGCAGCAATAAGGCATGGCGTATGCGGAAGCATACATCCTTGCTGATGAGAGTGAATTGCCGGGTTTGCCAGACCCCTAGCCCCAGGCTGCTCAGGCGTAAAAATATTGTTAGCAAGAAAATGGCACCAATATAGAGCATGGGTCCATACCAGGGTGGGGGAAACAGAGGATTGAGCATCGAAACCAGGATACCGGGTTGTTGTAGCAAGACTTCATCCACTAGCAGAGGCATCAAGAGTGGCAGGGGGGTGCTGGCCAGTGCCGCCAACATGGCAATACCCTGTGCCAAAACCAATTGGCGCCTATGCCGAGAGGCTATCCCCGCTATCCAGATCCAGGTAAAGCCTTCGGGACCCGTAGGGTCCTGCGGCAGCGGGTTGGGCTTGAATGAATCGGGAAGTTTCATGGCCACTGATCATAAGCAATGAGTCGGAACACAGACAGCACTTTTCCTGCATATCCCTAAAATTAGCCTTGTATTAACCATAGATAAAACAGGCAAAAATTTAGCTATGCACTATAGTTACTCTGACAAAACCCGAAATCATAGCCCGCGATATCAGACCAGGACGGCACGGAATTTACCGCATATTCGAAAGACGAATAACTATGGAAGATACGACCCAGAAATTATACAAATCAGGGAACAGTGGCTTCTTTGCCCTGCCTTCCCGTACCGGCGTTCGCAACGCTGAATTGGAACAGGCGCTGATACGAATAGCCCTGAGTCTGAGTGTCCTGATTTACCTGTTGTTTGCACAGGAAAGCTCCCAGTATTTTTCCGTCGGCGTATTGATTCTGAATGCCTCGGCAGCATATTTTTTGTTTGCCCTGGTTATGATGGCCAGTACTTATCTTTATCCAGAAGCTTCCGTTGCCAGACGCAGTGTCGGGCTGACGGCGGACACAGGTATTGTGACCTTTGCCCTGGTCGTCGGCGGCGAGACGGCAGCACCGGTCTGGGGGGGCTATCTCTGGGTAACCATCGCCAATGGTTTCCGTTATGGACGCAGCTACCTGCACATGACCCATGTTCTATCTGTTATGGGCTTTTCCCTGGCATTGTTTATTTCACCTTACTGGAGGGCGCAATCTGTATTGGGAGCAGGGTTGCTGTTGTGGTTAGTAATATTACCGCCATACATATCCATGCTGCTAAAAAGACTCGAAAAGGCCAAAGAATCTGTTGACCAGGCCAATAACGCAAAGAGCCAGTTTCTGGCAAATATGAGTCATGAGTTACGGACGCCACTGACAGCCATCATCGGATATAGCGATATGCTGGAGGAGGAGGCAAGGCAGGAGTCCTTGACCAGAATGGTTGAAGATATTGGCAAGATAAAAGCTTCATCACATATGTTGCTAAATATGATCAATGACATTCTGGATCTTTCGAAGATAGATGCCCGGCATGTCGATATTAATAGAGAAGTATTCAGTCTTGGGACGTTGATGAATGATCTTGGTACAGCAATCAGACCATTAATCGAAAAAAACAATAACAAACTTATTATTGAGTGTGATAAAAATTTGACTGTAATGGATAGCGATCCGGTCAAAGTGCATCAGATACTTATGAACCTTGCATCGAACGCGGCAAAGTTTACCAGTAACGGCGTGATACATATCAACGCAGAGAAAGGTGTAAATACTAATACGAACGAAGTGATATTCAGGGTTAAAGATAACGGAATTGGCATTGATATCTCCCAGGTGCGGAAATTATTTGAGCCGTTCGTTCAGGCGGATTCATCAACGACACGGGAATTTGGAGGAACGGGGCTGGGCCTGACTATTACAAAGGAGCTATGCGAGTTACTGGGTGGGAGCATTACCGTGCAAGGTGAGGTCGGTGTGGGCGCCGAGTTTATCGTGTCGTTACCAAGAACCCTGTCTTTTGATGAGCCTGCAGGAAAAGAAAATCAGACACACAGCGACCCCTATGAAAAACGATTTAAAGCAGGGGATATAGATGAAGAGAGGAGGAAACATGTCAGCACTATACTGGTCATTGATGAGGACTATCATTCGCGGGAATTGTTTGTAAGGTTCCTGAGCAAGGAAGGTTTCAATGTTGTAACAGCCAGAAATGGCCTGGAAGGGTTGCGTAAGGCCAGAGAGATCAAGCCTGACATTATCGCGCTGGAGACATTGATGCCTGGAATGAATGGCTGGACGGTAATGAATGCCATTAAGCAAGATACCGAGTTAGCCTCTATACCTATTATCATGATCAGCCTAAGCGGTAACTATCAGGTGGCTTATGCGCTGGGGGCAGTAGAGTGTTTATCCAAACCGGTAAATTGGAATAGTTTTAATAATACCTTGAAGAAATGGTTGCGCAGGGAAGAGCAGTCTGTCGCTGTTGTTGTAACAGACGATATGGTGGTGGATACCGGAGTCCGGGCGGTGCTCGAAAAACAGGGTTGCCAGGTAAGTCAATTCAGCAATGCCAGAGAAGCGATAAATGACATTGAGGCGCTGAAGCCAGAGGTGGTCATGGTGGATGCAGGCTTGCCGGGAACGGATATTCTGGAATTTATTGGAAATGTCAGAATGATGATGGGTGATAGCGAGTTGCCTATTGTGGTGTTGTCCGATACCAAGGTTTCCGAGGTCGCACGGGGCAAGTGGGAGCAAGCGGCGCCAGGTTCACTGGAGCTCAAACACTACACCAACGATACGCTGCTGCTGGAGATAAAATCTCTGGCAGAAGAGTATCTGGCCCAAGGCACCCGTAAGCCTTAAACCATTCCACCCGGTGCCCAAAGAAATTCTGAATGATTCCAAAAAAGAATAAACTGAAGACCCTGGTACAGAGATGGCTACCAAAAAGCCTGACTCACCAACTGGTAATCCTGTTCGCGTTGATATATAGCGCCGCAATCCTGACGTTTAACTTCTACGCAGCACAAGAGCAAGGTAACGCCATGGAAGAAATGATGATTTTGCAGGCCAGGGTATTGACACAAAACATATCCGTTACGGCTGCCGGCTATGTCAAGAATCGGGATGTTGGGGCAATTGAGCGGTTATTGCTAAGAACAGCCCGTTTTCCAGGAGTCAAGTCAGTATCCATAAGTGATGCAGCGGGCCTCCTGTTGGGGGATGTAGTGAAGGACCCCGGCGGGTTACCCATGTTGCGTTATGACTACTCTGTACTGTCACCACCTGTGTCAGAGAAACCTGGTTATGAATATCTTGATAACACTCTGGTGGTTTGGCAACCATTAATTGTCGATAAGATACTGGGCTGGGGGCGATTAAGCTATGGGCTACAGGAAGTTGATGAGGCACGGGCAGTGGTTTGGCGGGATAATCTGCTGGCAGGAACCGTTATTCTGCTAGTATCCATCAGTGCCATGTTGATATTCCTCAGGCGTTTTACCAATATTATTACTGACTATACTCGATTTGCTGATCACCTCGATGGCGCGCAAGGTGAACAAATAGAAGTTAATGTCGTATCTCGAGAATTAAATAATCTGGGTTCGGCATTGAATCGTGCTTCCGTCAGAATTGCGAACCAGGGCGATGCTATTGATAAGGCAGTCAGAGATTTGCAACGTCTGGCCGCTTTTCCCGAAAACATTCCCAATATTGTGCTGTCCCTGGATGCGTACATGGGTATTCATTACATCAACACCTATGGCAATAAAATACTGACCAGTCTCGGACTGGATAGGGAAGATGTACGCACATTATTACCGGTAGATATACATGAGATTGTCACACATTCCATCCTTACAGGAGAGACAATCTCCAATATTGAGGTACGGTACCAGGGCAATACCTGGCTATGGACTATCGCACCGGTACCGGCACAACACCGGGTACACTGTTATGCCGTGGATATCACTGAAAGAAAGGAGGCGGAAGAGCGGGCAACCATGGCGTTGGTAGATAAAGTACAGGCGGAGGAGTCCAATACCGCCAAGAGCCAGTTCCTTGCAAACATGAGTCATGAATTGCGCACACCCATGAACGCAATCATTGGCTACAGTGAAATGCTGGAGGAAGATGCGGAAAGTGAGGGGAATAAGCAGGCCGCGGAAGACCTCAGAAAAATTCAAAGCGCCGCACAACATCTACTGGAACTGATTAATGACATTCTTGATCTTTCAAAGATCGAGGCAGGTAAGATGGACTTGCATCCTGAAAGTTTTGGTGTTGGCCTGCTCGTACAGGAAGTGGTACAGACGATATTGCCCCTTGCTGCCAAAAACAATAACGAGATAGTGATTATTTGCCCCAAGAAAGTTGGCGTGATGCATAGTGACGCTATGAAGTTAAGGCAAATCCTGCTTAACCTACTATCCAATGCCAATAAATTCACGGAACATGGAACCATTACGATAGATGTGGAACGACGGCAGTCAGGTGATAAGAATTTAATTGAATTCAAGGTGACCGATACAGGAATAGGATTATCCAAGGAGCAAATAGGAATACTCTTTCAGCCATTTGTGCAGGCGGATACCTCGACCAAGAGACGGTATGCAGGCACGGGTCTTGGGTTGGCGCTGTGCAAGCGTTATTGCGAGATGATGGGTGGGAGTATTACCGTGCAAAGCCAGGCAGGTATTGGATCTACTTTCGTAGTTTCCGTATCCGAAAATATTGATTCGGTTCTTTTGAAGCCGGTTGAGGGTTCTGTTGTTATCACCTCGAAAGAAAGGGTCTCTGGAAGATATCAGGCGGGATCGGAGAGAAGGCAGCATATCAGTCGTGTATTGACCATTGATGATGACAAGGCAGTTCGGGATCTGATGTCACGTTACTTCAGCAAGCAGGGCTTTCATGTGGAGACTGTTGCCAATGGGATCGATGGTTTGAAGGCAGCGCGGGAGTGTAAGCCGGACATTATTACTCTGGACATAATGATGCCGGGTATGAATGGCTGGGCGGTGCTGAATGAAATAAAGAAAGATCCAAAACTGGCAGACATCCCGGTAATAATTATAAGTATGGTGGGTGACGCTCAACTTGGCGGCGACCTTGGGGCAGCTGAATATTTCTCCAAACCAATCGACTGGAAAAGCCTGGATAACGTCATCAAGAAATGGTTGCGTAGATTGTCTTCTGCTCCGGTCATGGTTATCGATGACAATCTGGAGAGTCAATCTCTGGTGCGCGAGGCTTTACAGCCAGAGGGTCTGCGACTAATAGAAATCACTCAGCAGAACCGCGCCATGGATTACATCAAGGAAAGACCTCCAGCAGTCATACTACTGAATATAGGTTTGCCGGAGAATGGTGCAAGAGAATTTTTATCTGTTTTAAAAAATTCTGGTTTATATACCAATAAGATAAAGATTATTGGTATATGTGAGAAAATTTACTTGGAGAACCATGTCAAGCCTTACAATACTATGCTGAATCAGGTGCTGATCAAGAGTCAGTATGACGGAGAGGTGTGGGTAGAGTTACTGGAGAATGTGGTATTACAGCAAATACTCCCCGATCAGGAGTCAATAAGTGCATAATCCGGCCAGTAACAGCCTTGTTGCAGTGAATACCTGTACAATGCTGGAGAAGATATGACTCGAATGCATGCATCGATACTGGTGGTTGATGATGAGCCGATGAACAGGGATGTACTGTCCCGTCGTCTTGAGCGGGAGGGGTATGTGGTGGCCGTAGCGGAGAGTGGCAGCAAGGCCTTGGAGAAAATGTCTGTAGAGCGATTCGATCTTGTGTTGCTGGATATCATGATGCCGGGAATGGATGGCCATGAAGTGCTGGCGACCATGAAAGCAGATTCTACCCTGAAAGATACCCCGGTTATTATGGTGACTGCCATAGCAGACAAAAATACTGCAGTGAAATGTTTGCAAGCCGGCGCAAGTGACTATCTTGTGAAACCATTCAACATGGGTCTGGCAAAATCCCGTATTCATCGCTGTCTGGCAGCCAGCGCACAGGCAATAGAGTTAAATATAAATTCAGGAGCTTCCAGGCAGGTTCATATACTGGTTGTTGATGATGAACTCAGTAACCGTGAGATATTGGAAGATCGTATTAAGAAGATTGGCTATACGGTAACCTGCGCGGAGAATGGTGTAGAGGCTTTGAAATTATTGCTGGATCAGCGCTACGACCTGGTGCTGTTGGATATAATGATGCCGGAAATGGATGGCGCGGGACTGTTGCAACAAATGAAAATGGACCAGAAGTTAAAACATGTGCCGGTGATTATGATCTCGGCAATAGACGATTTTAAAACCATTTTTGAATATCTGGACAAAGGTGCAACAGATTATATTTCCAAACCCTTTAACTCTGTCGAACTCTACTCACGTCTGCAAAGCTGCCTGCAAGCGACAAATTTAATATAAAGAATGTCTGAAAAAAACGCCCGCCCGGTCCTGATTTGCATCAGAGTCGGACGGGCGCTTACGCCCCAAATGAGGTACCGTTACGGCCTTCGCCTGTCACAACATATACCGCATATTCTAAGGGTGGAGACAGGGTGCGCATTTTGATCTGAATCAATAACTCCGAAAAATCTGTTATGGTGTGTTGCAAGATTGCATTATTCAGTGTTTTCAGTCGCTTACAGGAGGTTCACCATGGCAGGATGTTGCTCACATGCCCGAGCGACGGGAAGGTTGTTCTCGTTTTTTGCGCCTCGATACAGGCGGCGTTTTGAGAAAAAGGGTCCTGAGCCATCACAAAAACACCTGCTTACCGGCCTGGAACAGGCTGGCTTTGCCGATGCCAGTTTGCTGGAAATTGGCTGTGGCGTAGGATATCTGCACCAAACCTTGCTCGGGCGCGGCGCCTCAAGTGCCGTGGGTATAGATTTGGCGCCCAGGATGCTGGCTGAGGCGCGTCAATGGGCCCGTGATCGCCAGTTACAGGGGCGAACTCAATATATCGAAGGCGATTTTACCGAGTGTGCTGATGATATCGAAGCGGCCGATATCACTCTGCTGGATAAAGTGGTGTGCTGTTACCCGGATGCAGACAGCCTTATCCATAAGACGCTGGACAAAACCCGCAGAGTGATTGCGTTGACCTACCCCAGAGATCGTATGTTTACGCGTGCCGGTGAATTGATCATGCTGTGGATAACAAAGGTCTTCCGCTTTGACTTCAGGGGTTATGTCCATAACCCCGCGCAAATCGAGCAATGGATCAGGGAGGAGGGGTACCGGAAGTCTTTTCAGGATCAAACGACGCTTTGGTTGACGCAGGTTTATGTGCGGCAATAGACAAAATCCGGTTTTGTGAATCAGTCTGTGACTGCTCATCCTTAGTCATGCGTCATGAATATCCTGATGATTGCCGGCGCATGGAGAATCGAATAGAAAGAGGAAAGTTAGCGATAATATTTTGGAAAGCGTTCATATTCAGCAATGGCCTGAGCGCCCAACAACAATATAATGGCTGCTGCTTCGAGACTCAGTAAAAAGATTACCAGCGAAGTTAAGGCGCCGAAGATGATATTGGCTTCGGAAATCGTACTGTAGTACCAGATCAGACCCTGTCTGACACCATTCCATAATAATGCGGCTGTCGCACCACCTATCATGGCATGGCGCAGAGGGACATGGCTGTCCGGGAGTATGGTATAGACGGATGCCAGGATCAGGGCCTCGATAGCAAAGACGATGGCATACAGGGAGAAGTTGTTTATCGCCTCTCCCACTGCAGCCAATCCCAACCACTCCCATCCTCTGAGGCCCCATGCACTCAATGTGCTGTAGACTATCGTAATAAGCACCAATGACAACGCTAGAGAAATAACATAGATATAGGGCAGAACCGCCGAGTAAATAAAGGAACGTTTCCTGGGTGTCCGGCGGGGTTTCAGTATTATGCCCAGGGCATTCCCTACAACACGAAAGGCAAGACCGCTGAACAGGATTAGACCAGTGAAACCTATGAGGCCCACCAGTTGCCGGTGGTCCAGCGCAGATTTGATTTGCCCAATGATTACGGCTGCCAGTGTGGGATTAACTTCCTGCAGGTACGCATGAATGCCATTATATAGTGGTGTGACAGAATAAAGTTGCGATAAGGCTATGAGAAATAACAATGCCAGGGGAATGATTGAAAGCAAGGCATAATAGGCGATCGCACCGGCCAGTAGAAATCCTTTTTGGGCAATGAAACCAGATACTACGTGATGGCCGAATGCCAGAGGGTGCTGGAGTAACAGTCGTGCACGAGCTGAGAGTCGCATAATGAATTGCCGGAAAGTTGCGGGATCGTGGTCAGGCCAGAGTGAATAACGGATTCTAGTAGATAAAGACCATTGAATACAAAACCGTTTTATTGTGCCAGTGCAGTCGAGTGCCCGCTCGAGGAATGGTTGCAATCGTTACGTTATCTAAAGTTAAGATTATTGGTGGATATTCGTTCAGATCCGGAGGATCAACAGTATCCGGAATTTACACAACCACAGCTTCGCCTGGCTACTGGTAACAACGGCATGATATATCATTGGGCGGGCAGGCAGTTGGGAGAAAAGGCAAACAGGGAAAGCCCACCCGCAGTACCAGGCAGGCATAAGGCACTTGCGGATCAGGCATTGCAAGCCTTTGCGGATTATATGGAAAGCAACCTGTTCAGGCGTGCAGTAAACCAATTGCTAAAGCTTAATCGGCAAGGACCCATGGTATTGCTGAGTGCAGGGACGCAGTCACAGATGAATCATCGTATACTGATAGCAGATTATCTGATACTTCAAGGTTGTCAGGTGTTCCATGTAACCAAGGATATGGCGCCAAAGACCCATATACTGAGCCCGCAAGCAAGGCGGGAATCTACAGACCTGGTCTATGATGATTGCTCCCAATCAATACAGAAATGATGGCCCTGGTCAGTCCCGGTGACTGGAAATAGAGGCAGCTGATTGCTTATGACAAAACCCTATCCCATTGACCCTGATTCGGAACTTGTTAACGAGAGCTATGCTGTTGTTTACACCCCTCGCCGCCGTCGCCGTGATCGTTTTCCCGAAAATTGTGTTGCCGTGTTTGCTGATGAAAAAGAGGCGCGTGCGCAGGCAAGGCCTGAGGAACATTATTATGCGGCCAGGGTGGTAGGCCCGTCGCGCTCCTCCGAAGGGTACATGTTATTTTACCTGCTGGAATGGCTGGTTTGATCAACACCCACTGTCTGCAATCAAGTTGAATCCCTTGGGGTTCTATTCCCCGCCGCTTGCGGCGTAAACTGCATGAATCCCTTGGGGTTCTATTCCCCGCCGCTTGCGGCGTAAACTGCATGAATCCCTTGGGGTTCTATTCCCCGCCGCTTGCGGCGTAAACTGTATGAATGAGCGAATATATACATAAAAGT
>BTRG01000006.1:0-61216 GCA_036986275.1 Gammaproteobacteria bacterium
ATGCGCATGTGCGGCGAGGCATCTACCCAGAGGATTGGGCCTGCGAAACGGATGTAACAATAGATGCCGGGGAATGACCCGATCGATGCGGTTCGCAAGCTCACCGCATCCTACGTGAACTGACTATTTTAGATGGTTTTTATTAATCGCATTCGGGCTACCATAAAGAGTAGACCTGATCGCGATAATCTTGCAATGGCTTGCCACCCATAAAATCTGGTTAACTTCTTCGACGAGGACGGCAGAATTCAGCAGATTTCGCTGCGATCAGGACGAAAAACAGCGCGCGCAGCTATTCTACGCCTGCGCACTATTATCAAAGGGCATCCTGGTGCTCGGTATTAATTAGGAAGCGCTTACCGCCTTGTGGGACCCGACCACACCACCCAATAATGACTTGCTCGAGACAGCGGTAAATCCCAGGTCATAAAGGAGCTGGGTCATCTCTTCCGGGGAATAGAACATTCTCAGTGCATCGACAAAGTACTTTTTACAGCCCAGGGCATACTTGTTGCTTTTGAATGCCCAGGCAACAACGGACACACAAGCCGTCAGGTAGGCAAAATAGGCCTTCTCCACCAGTCTGTTGCTGGGGCGCAGCATATCACTATGATAGAAATGGCCACCCGGTTTCAATACGCGTTTAATTTCCTTGATGACTGGAATGAGTTTCAGGTGCCGGGAGGCAAACTGTATTGTGACGACATCGAAATAATTGTCGGGAAAAGGCAATGTATGCACGTCTGTAATAGTGCTGTCAATATGAAAACCCCTGGCGTTCGCCTGCTCCTGCCCAACGCGTTGCATTTCTTCGCTCCTGTCCACGGCATGGACTTTCAGGCTTGGTTGCTTTTGCAGCAGCGCGATGCCGACGGCGTTGGTGCCCGCACAAACATCCAGCACTCTCTGTTCGGGCTTGACCTCGATAGTGGAAATGAAGCTATTTCTGAACCAGTCGATCAGGCCAAGACTGGCAACACGATTCACGCGGTCATAATAATTTGCGACATCGGCAAATACGTTATTAATTTCATTTGACCAGATGTTTGCGAAAGCCTGCTCACGGACTGACTCCCGCCCCCCAAATTTATTTATTTTTTCTGCATATGACATCAGCTACACCTTTGCTTATTTCTCAGTATTAATTTCCCGGGCACGAAAATTACTCATTAAAAAAACTAAAATCAACCAAATATTCCCAATGTATATTCGTTAATGTTATCAGCTCTATTAATCAATGGCTCGCTTGCGGTGAACCTTTAGCGCCATGATCGCTTTTGCCTTTTTGATGATGGCGTTCGTGATCAGCATTTTCCAGGCCCTTGGGCAGTATCGGAGCCGGTTCGGGTTTGAGTTTGGCGAAGCCCGAATTTCGTTTACCCTGCTGAACATCGTGAGGATTATGACATTCGGTACAGACAAACCAACGCTTTTTACCCGTGCTGGCCCACTCGCCGATGCGCTTGCCGTGTATCCCTTCGCGCCAGTCCCGATAGACAGGGCCATGGCACTTGCCGCACAGTTTTTGCGGCTGGTCGAAATCGATGGTGCCCCCGAAATTGTCGACAAACTTGTTGCGCTGGGTGGCATGGTGACAATCAAGGCACCAGATGGCCCCGCGCCCGTGCTGCAGATCGAGGGTGTCGGGTACGAGATCCAGGTGCATCATTGTAAGTTTGCGGGGTTTTTTGCTTTTAGACGGCGGCGGAAAGGTGCCGTTGTGACAGGCGACTCCGCATAACGGTAACAACGACATTTTCGTGGAACGGGATTTGACCACCGCCTCACCATGGGAATAGTCCGCCTCGACGGGCATCTTGCCCATTGGTACCGTCCCGTCATAGGGATCACCCCACCACAACACGGCCCCCGTCTTCTTGGAGCACTTGACGTTGGGCAGATCCGGGGTAATTTCGCGCTGAGTTACTTCAGAAGTGCCTTTACGGCTTTCAAAGCAGATAACTTCTTTGGCTTTCTCTTTAGCTTTCCCGGTGGTTTCCGCGGAGGTGGCTGGAGATTGGGCCACCACAAGCAGCGCCACGATCATTGGCAATACGAAGAAAACTGCACTTAACTTATGTTTTGACATGATGTTTCTCTCACCTGAAATTCTTGACCGGCCTGAGGCCATCGACGTTTCCCGGTCACCCGTTTGCATATTTGACGTCTCCAAGAAGAATCCCTATTGCTCCCTTTAATAATATGGTGAGCACGATGAAACCAATTGCCCAGTTCCCAAGACTATTGAATACCTCAAGAAGGCTTGGAGTGTATTGGGTGAACTCGCCTATCGGTGAGGGAATGGAGCCGGGGATCATTAAGCCCATGCCTTTTTCGATCCAGATACCGATGAAAGCCAGGACAACGGCGATTTGGAGTTTGCCGTAGTCTTTGCGGATACGGGGGATCAGCAGCATGATGAAGGCGGCGATCATCATTATTAATGAACTCCAGAACCAGGGCACCAGGTTATTCAAGCCATTGTAACCAAACATAAGGTAGCTTAATCCGGCCGAGTGCTCGGTAGGATGATAGAGTTCCGTGACGATCTCTGACAGGGTCAGGAACAGGGCAATGCCCAGACACCACACCACGATCGTCGACAACATGTCGATGGCCTCATCCTTGATCCAGAGCTTGGTGTTGCTCCTGATCGTCAGAAAGACAAGGATGATCAGCGATGGGCCCGCGGCAAAAGCGGTAATGATAAAGCGGATAGGCATCATGCCGGTGTGCCACATAGGGCGGGCGGGCATGGTATTAATCAAAAACGCCGTGACCGTATGAATACTCAGGGCCCAGACGATAGCAATGTAGATAATGGACATGTAGAAGCCCTTATTCAGCTCCTGGCTGCCATACTTCTTATAGAGAAAGTAGAAACCCCCCACCACATTCAGTAGGAGATAAACACTCAGCACCAGCACGTCCCAGTCCAGCATGGAATTGGGCCAATTGAATATGCCGATATAGGGAATCATGTGCCATATCCGTTCCGGCCGGCCCATATGGTTCAACACGAACAATAGACACATCACGACCGCTGCGATGGCCAGCATCTCACTCAGTACCGCGACCTCGTGCAGGGCCTTGTGCTTGTAGACGTAGGCCGGAAAGACCACGGTCACGGCCCCGGCGGCAACACCTACCAGAAACACAAAGTTGGCCAGATACAATCCCCAGCTCACCTGATCGGTCAGACCGGTGATGATCATGCCTTCTGACAGTTGCATGTAATTGCCGTATAACCAGAACAGGACAAAAACGCCAAGAAATGCCATCCAGCTATAGTATTTTGGACCCCCTTTGGCAACGTAAACCGCATAGTCCGTAGTGAATTTAATCAGCTTTCTCATGGTACGGCGCCTCAGTCGATATAGTAAAAGAATTTGGGATAGGTATTGGCTTCCGCTTTTAACCTGAACACTCGTTTCTTCGCCAATATCCTGCGCACCTCACTGTCAGGATCCAGCAGGTTGCCAAACTTCCGGGCACCCACCGGGCACACCTCAACACAGGCGGGATATCTGCCTTTTCGAACTCGCTGGATACAGAATGTACATTTCTCCGTCACCCCTTTATCGCGCGGCCGGTTGCCCAGGTAGTGGGTCTTGGGGTTCATCTCCTTTTTGGGGAGAGCGGGTTTACCCCAGTTGAACCTTCTGGCCCAATAGGGGCAGGCAGCGATACACATGCGGCAACCGATGCACCAGTTATAATCAATGACCACGATGCCATCGGGTTCCCGGTAAGTAGCTCGGACCGGACACACCTTCACGCAGGGTGGTTTCTCACATTGCATACAGGCAATCGGAAAATAGAAGGCATCTTCCTCCGGGACCTTCTCCGGTTCGTAATAATGCTCACCCTCCAGGACCACACCCGCGGCGCTGTAGGCGTTACCCCCCACCTGAATACCATAGTCACCCGGGTAGCCGTCATTCAATTTGTCGACCGTGAACTCGCCTTTCTCCATTTTGACCACCCGGATCCATTCAGTCTCCTGTTCGTCACTCCGTGACTGATTGTTCTCTTGAACACAGGCCTTGACGCAACGGCGGCAGCCGATACATTTCTGAATATTGAGCGCATAACCGAAAAGCACACCCTCCTGGGCAGGCGTGGAATCAACGGTAACATTCTTGCCATACTCGCCTGAATAACGACGTTCGAGGCGGGCCACGGCCTGCGCCTTCTCATCGTCCGTCATCAGCCGGTAGTTACCCTGGAACCACTCCGCCCATTCCGTGTTTGCCTGGGCATCATCCGAATTCGTCATCAAGGCAGCGGTACCGACCAAAGAGGCGACACTTAGACCGCCCATTTGCTTGACAAAACCCCGGCGAGACGTCGAAACAGACTCAGGCCCCTTACATTCTTCCGACGATCCGGAGGCGCCACAGGCACACGCCTGCTCGGTTGCAGAATTTTCTATGGGTGCTTTCTTATCGGTCACAGCAAATTCCTCTCATGGGCTATTTGTTAAATACACTAGATAAATAGTGGGATCGTAATACCTCTAGTGACGATAACCTGTAAAAAATTTTTTGCAGTATATCCAACGCAGTTGGATAGAAAATTGATGTCGATCAATACTGATCGTTTCCCGCGAATAAACAGATATTAACAGCTGACATTTCCTGGATGGATAATGATATAAAAAGATAATATTCACAAACCGGTATCCCGGGAATCAGTGCACAAAATGAATCAAAAAACCAAAATATATTTCGGTCCTCCGCTGTCGATGCTCACGGAAAAGGAAAAAAATACCATGGAGATCAGCGGGAAAATCAATCGAACCGCTGAACGATACCTGGAAATAATGCGGCACCACGGTATTGAACTGACCGAACCGGAGCGGAAGTGCCTAACGAAGATTTGTGATTTTGGGTTTATGGCGAGCTATGAAATCCGGGAGCTGGTGGACGAGGTCAGGGCCGCGGAATTCGAAGTCGAGGGACTAGATAGAGGTGCGCTGATTAATAAACTGGATTCAGCGAGCTATGCAGACCTGGTGGCCATCGTCGAAGAGCTGGGATTCTGACAGACCGCTGGAAACGGTTTAACGGGACGAAACTTATGTCCCTGTAGGCCAGGGGGCCAGGCCGTACTCATCTGAAACAAGTGGTCCAGATGCTGTCCGCGGCCCGCATCTATGGCTTCAGAACTTCTTTTAAAACAGAACCCATTTCGGCGGGAGATTTTGTCGTTTTCACGCCGACAGCCTCCAGGGCGGCGAACTTCTCCGCGGCGGTGCCCTTGCCGCCAGCGATAATGGCGCCGGCATGGCCCATGCGCTTGCCCTTGGGCGCCGTGACCCCAGCGATATAGGCCACCACCGGTTTCGAAACGTGATGTTCGATATATTCCGCCGCTTCCTCTTCGGCGGCGCCACCAATCTCACCCACCATGACTATGGCCTCGGTTCGGGGGTCCTGCTCGAAAAGCGCGAGACAATCGACAAAGGTGGTCCCGGGAATGGGGTCGCCGCCGATGCCGATGCAAGTGCTTTGGCCGAAGCCCAGATCCGTCGTCTGCTTGACGGCCTCATAAGTCAATGTACCGGAGCGTGATACAACGCCCACTTTGCCGGGCTTGTGAATCTCACCAGGCATAATACCGATCTTGCACTCACCAGGAGTGATAATGCCGGGACAGTTGGGACCGATGAGGCGCGCCCCGGCCTCCTTCACCACCAGTACCGCTTCCATCATGTCCAAGGTGGGAATGCCCTCGGTAATACAGACCACCAGGCCGATGCCGGCGTCCACCGCCTCCAGAATGGCGTCCTTGCAAAAGGGCGCTGGCACATAGATCACCGTGGCCTCGGCACCGGTTGCGTCCACCGCTTGTTGTACGGTGTCGAACACCGGCAGGCCGAGATGGGTGGTGCCGCCCTTGCCGGGCGTAATGCCGCCGACCATATTCGTGCCATAGGCGATGGCCTGCTCCGAATGGAAGCTGCCCTGCTTGCCGGTGAAGCCCTGGCAGATAACCTTGGTATCGCAATTGATCAACACGCTCATGCGACCGTCCCCACCATGGAAACGATTTTCTCGGCCGCCTCGGTGAGGTCTTCGGCGGCCAGCAGCTTGAGGCCGCTTTGATTGAGAATCTCACGACCGCGATCGGCATTATTACCAATAAGTCGAACCACCACGGGCACCTTGATACCGACCTCTTCCACCGCGCCGACGATACCCTCGGCGATCAGGTCGCAGCGGACGATGCCGCCAAAGATATTGACCAGTACACCCTTTACATTGGTATCGGATAAAATGATCTTGAACGCCTCGGCCACCCGGTCGCGGGTGGCGGTGCCACCCACATCCAGGAAATTAGCCGGTCTCCCACCATGTAATTTGATCAAATCCATGGTGGCCATGGCCAGGCCGGCGCCATTGACCATGCAGCCGATATCACCGTCCAGGGCAATATAACTTAAACCCCATTCCTTGGCCTCGACCTCGCGTTCGTCTTCCTGGCTGGGATCATGCAGCGCCGACAGATCCGGATGACGATACAGGGCGTTGTCGTCGATGTTGATCTTGGCATCCAGACACAGCAACTCACCCGCCTTGGTCACCACCAGGGGGTTGACCTCCAAAAGACTCAAATCCTTTTCCGTAAAAAGACGGACAAGACCTGCCAGTAACTTCGCAAACTGTCTGATCTGTTCTCCTTTGAGACCGAGGCCAAAGGCCAGCTGGCGGCACTGGTAAGGTTGCAGACCCACCAGGGGGTGAATACTGGTACGCAGGATTTTCTCCGGCGTCTCGGCGGCCACTTTCTCGATTTCGACGCCACCCTCTGTCGAGGCCATGATCACGACACGCCTCAGGGAGCGATCAATCACGGCGCCGAGATAGAGCTCTCTATCGATCTCGCAGGGCGCTTCGATCAATACCTGATGGACCGGCTGTCCCCTGGTATCGGTCTGGATTGTCACCAGGCGCGAACCCAGCATAGAGGTGATAAAATCGACCGCCTCTTTTTTATCGCCGGTCAACCTGACGCCCCCGGCCTTGCCACGGCCGCCGGCGTGCACCTGGGCCTTGATGGCCCAGCGCTCGCCCCCAAGACGGTCAAATGCCGCTGTCGCCTCTTTGACGTCGTTGACCACTTCAAATTGCGGTACCGGCACACCGTATTCGGCGAACAAGGCCTTGGCTTGGTATTCGTGCAGATTCATAGCAGTTGGGAGCCTGAAGTCTGGTATCCCGGGAAAATCATGTCTTACGACTCCCGGCTCCTGACGTACGACTTTTCAGCTGGGCGATGTGTATGGCGCGACTCTCCACGGCGAGGGCCGCTTCGTGGAAGGCCTCTGACAAAGTGGGATGGGCGAAGTTGATCATGGCGATGTCTTCGCTGCTGGCGCCGAACTCCATGGCAATACCGGCCTGGGCGACAAGTTCGGAACAGTGTGGGCCGATCATATGGACGCCAAGGATACGATCAGTGGCGGCATTCGCCAGCACCTTGATCATCCCGGCCGTGTGTCCCGAAGCACGGGCACGGCCACTGGCGGCAAAAGGAAACACGCCGGTCTTGTATTTCTCTCCAGCGGCCTTCAATGCCTGTTCTGTCTTTCCCACCCAGGCGATCTCCGGCAGAGTGTAGATAACGGCCGGGATGGTATCGTAGTTTACGGTTGACTGTTGGCCGGCGATAAGCTCCGCCACCATGACGCCTTCTTCGGAGCCCTTGTGGGCCAACATCGGACCGCGCACCACATCGCCGATGGCATAGACGCCCGGCAGGTTTGTGCGGCATTGCTCATCCACATGGATGACGCCCCACTCATTGATCAACAATCCGGTTTCCTCTGCGAACAGGCCATCCGTGTTGGGCCGCCTTCCAACAGCCACTATGAGCTTGTCGACAGTTTCGGTATGGGTGCCCTTTGTATCCTGATATTCGATTTCTACTCTGCGCCCCTTGACGTTGCAGTGCACCACCCGTGCGCCGAGGCGGATAGCCAGGCCTTGGTGGGTAAACGCTTGCAGGGCCTCGCCGGCGATCTGTTCATCGGCCATGGTAAGAAAGCTCTCCAGCGCTTCCAGCATCACCACTTCCGAGCCCAGGCGCCGCCAGACGGTGCCCAATTCCAGGCCAATGACGCCGGCGCCAATGACGCCGAGGCGCTCAGGCACGCCATCAAATGCCAATGCCCCACTGGAATCGACGATGATATTGTCCTGTAACGGGGCGGCGGGGATGTCGATGGGCACGGATCCTGTCGCCAGGATGATGTGCTCGGCACGGATAAGTTGTGCCTTCTGCCCGTCGCCGCTGACTTCGACCTGTCTTTGCGGTAGTAGCTTTCCATGTCCCTGGAACCAGGTAATGCGGTTGGCCTTGAACAGGCCGGTGATTCCCTGAACAAGATCCTCCACGATCTTGTTCTTCCTCGCCATCATGACGGCAAGATCCAATGCTACATCGCCTACCTTAATGCCATGCCCGGTAAAGTCGTTACCGGCCATTTCAAAAAGCTCAGACGATTCAAGCAGCACCTTGGACGGGATACAACCCGCATTCAGACAGGTACCCCCTAACACAGGCCGCCCCGATGCATTCACCCATTGATCGACACAGGCGGTATTGAAGCCCAGCTGGGCACAACGGATGGCGGCGACATAACCCGCCGGTCCGGCACCGATGACAATGACATCAAATTGTTTGTCCATAAACCTGTTTCTTATCTAGGGTGCGATACGTACTACGCATATGATCTCAACCAGCGGTAGTGTGCAAGACACCCTGCATTTACTTTTGCAGAATACATGACACCAATTCTTAAAAAGACGCAAGCTAGACTTCCAATAACATGCGCGCCGGGTCTTCCAGCAATTCTTTTATGGTAATCAGGAACAACACCGCTTCGCGGCCATCGATAATGCGGTGATCGTAGGAAAGCGCCAGGTACATCATCGGTCGAATGACGATCTCACCATTTTCAACCATCGGTCTCGGCTGAATCTTGTGCATGCCTAGAATGCCGCTCTGTGGCGGATTCAGGATAGGCGTCGAAAGCAGGGAACCAAACACGCCGCCATTGGTGATAGTGAAGGTACCGCCGGTAATCTCTTCCATCGAAAGCTTGCTGTCCTGCGCCTTCTGGCCAAACTCCTTGATTTGAGATTCAATCTGCACCATAGACATTTGGTCTGCGTCCCGCAGGATCGGAACCACCAGACCGCGCGGCGAACCCACGGCAATACCAATATCAAAAAAACCGTGGTAGACAACATCATTGCCGTCAACCGAGGCGTTGACTTGGGGAAACTGTTTCAACGCCTCTACCACGGCCTTGACAAAAAATGACATAAAACCGAGTCGCACACCATGCTCTTTTTCAAACCGCTCTCGATTGCGTTGCCGCAGATCCATCACCGGCTGCATATTGACTTCGTTGAAGGTACTTAGAATGGCGGCCGTCTGCTGGGCCTCGACCAGACGTTCGGCGATGCGCGCCCGCAGGCGCGTCATGGCTACGCGTTTTTCCGGACGCCCTTCAAGAACGGTGCGATCTTTCTGGGTGAGCGTTTCTCTTGCGGTCTCAGCAGACGGAATAGGGATTGCTTCGGCCTCCACGGCCACTGTTTCCGCTATTGGCTGTTTTGCGGTCGCTGCCTGTTCCAGGAACCGCAGCACATCTTCCTTCAGGACCCGGCCACCTTTTCCCGTCCCCGTAATCTGACTGCCATCCAGGTCGCGTTCCGCTATCAGTTTTCGCGCCGAGGGTGTCAGGATGGCATCGTTTGCCGGCTGCGGTGTGGCGGCGGTCGATTCCCGTTCCCCGGCAGCCGCTTCGGGTAGCGGGCTTGCCTCTCCCGCCACGGCGTTGATATGAGCGATCACCTGGCCCGACAACACCGTCGCCCCATCATTTTCCAATATATCCACCAAAATGCCGCCCTCGGGAGCGGGCAATTCGAATACCACTTTATCCGTTTCGATATCTACCAGGATCTCGTCGCGTTTTACCGTGTTTCCCGGCTGCTTATGCCAGGCGACGAGAGTACCTTCGGTTACCGACTCCGGAAAATCAGGAACTTTGACTTCAACCGGCATGATTCATTTCTTTTCATTTTAGGTTACTGGAATCGATGGAAAGTTTACCGCAACAGCTCTTGTCCGGGTTTCACCACCGCGAAAAAAACCGCTTCTGCAAATGACGCCGTTTTAGAAGAATTGCCTCTTTCACTCCTTGGGTCCCAACGCCTCTTCCACCAAAGCGCGTAGCTGCTGGTGATGGAGTGTAGGATAACCCACCGCCGGCGCCGCCGACATGGGTCGTCCCACATATTCCAGATAGCTTCCATTTTTTAATATTGCACGTACATGATGCTGACTGTTGTACCAGGCGCCCTGATTCTTAGGTTCTTCCTGGCACCAGATATAATTTTCCGCAACAGGATAGCGTTCCAACTCCTTTTGTAAGTCTTCCTTCGGGAATGGATAAAGCTGTTCCATGCGTATAATTGCGACATCCTGGCGTTCTGTATTGCGGCGCTTTTCCAATAGCTCGTAGTAGACTTTACCGCTGCACAATACTACACGCTTTACATTCCGCTCGTCCAAGGAATCCAATTCCGGGATGACCATCTGGAACCGCCCTTCAGAAAGATCATCTAATTTGTTCATGGCCAAACGATGGCGTAGGAGACTCTTCGGGGTCATGATAATCAATGGCTTACGGCAAGATTGTAACATTTGCCTGCGTAGCAGATGGAAAATCTGGGCCGATGTTGTCGGTACACAGACCTGCATATTGTGTTCCGCACATAGCTGCAAATAACGCTCCAGGCGTGCGGAGGAGTGTTCGGGTCCCTGGCCCTCGAAACCATGGGGCAGGAATAACACCAGATTGCACAGCCGCGCCCATTTCTGTTCGCCGGCACTGATGAACTGGTCAATGACGACCTGGGCATTGTTGGCAAAGTCACCGAACTGCGCCTCCCAGATAACCAATGTCCGCGGGTCCGTCGTGGCATAACCGTACTCGAAGGCCAGTACCGCCTCTTCCGATAACAGAGAATTAATCACCAGGAAATTCGCCTGCGCGTCCGACAGGTGACGAAGCGGCACATAGGTCTCACCATCTTTTTGATTATAGATAACCGCGTGGCGATGGAAGAAAGTACCCCGTCCACTGTCCTGACCGGACAGGCGTATGCCATGGCCTTCATCGACCAGGGTGGCGTAGGCCATGGTTTCGGCAAAACCCCAATCTACGGATAGGGCGCCAGCCGCCATCTTACGGCGATTGCTCATAATCTTGTCGACACTGGGATGCAGCTCGAAGCCCTGCGGCAAATCGCCGATTTTTTCCCAAAGCTTGCGTATGGTTTCCAACGCAACACCCGTTGCTACAGGTGTTGCGCTATCCCCTGCCAGATAGGGGGTCCAATCAACTGCATAGGGATACTGGGCCCTGTCCGGGGTAGTCAAATCGGGGACTACGCTCTCCCCGGCTTCCAGCGCCTGACGGTAAGCGTTTATCTTTGCTTCCGCCATGCCAGGTTCGATGACCCCCTGCTCTGTTAATTTCTTTACATATAGTTCACGTGTGGTTGCCTTCTTTTTGATCCGCTGATACATCATAGGCTGAGTGACCAACGGTTCATCCGCCTCGCTATGTCCATGACGGCGATAACAGACCATGTCGATGACCACATCTTTATGGAAGGCCATACGATAATTCAGGGCCAACTGGGTGATAAAAATTACCGCCTCCGGATCGTCACCGTTTACATGAAAGATGGGGGCGCTGACCATTTTCGCCACATCGGTGCAGTAGAGCGTGGAGCGGGCGTCCGTCTGACTGCTTGTCGTAAAACCAATCTGATTATTGACAACGACATGCACCGTGCCCTTGGTGGAATAGCCGCGGGACTGGGACATACTGAAGGTCTCCATCACCACGCCCTGCGCGGCAAATGCCGCATCGCCATGGATCAAGACCGGCACCACCTGGGTGCCATCGCTGTCATGGCGCCGGTCCTGCCGTGCCCGCACGGACCCTTCCACCACCGGACCCACGATTTCCAGATGAGAAGGATTGAAGGCCAGGGCGACGTGTACCGGTCCCCCCGGGGTATCGATGTTCGACGAAAAACCCTGATGGTATTTCACATCACCCGATCCATTGGCATTCTTGACCGCCTTTCCCTCAAACTCATGAAACAGCTCCGCCGGAGTCTTGCCCATAATATTCACCAGCACATTGAGACGGCCCCGGTGGGCCATGCCGATGGCCACTTCCTTGACACCATGGGTTCCCGCCTGCTGGATCAATCTATCCAGCAACGGGATCAAACTATCCGCCCCCTCTAGGGAAAACCGCTTCTGGCCCAGATATTTCGTATGTAGATAACGTTCCAGCCCTTCCGCCGCGGTAACGCGGTCCAGCAGCCGGAGCTTGACCTCCGTCGGATAGCTCGGGTGGGCGCACTCACTCTCCAGGCGCTTTTGTAGCCAGCGCTTCTCGACGGTATCGGTAATGTGCATATACTCGGCACCCATCGATCCACAATAGGTCGCCTGCAGGATCTGCAGGATCTGCCGCAGGCTCGCCTTCTCCGGCCCTACCAGCGAGCCGGTATCGAATACTGTGTCGAGATCCGCCGTCGATAATTCGTGGTGACGGAGGTCGAGGTCGGGAATGCCATGAATCTCATGCGACACCAGCGGATTGAAGTTCGCTTGTTGATGGCCGCGGAAGCGATAGGCATTAATTAGCTGAAGTACCCTTACCTGCTTGCCTTCTTCCCCGAATTGGACCGCCGCCCCGCGTAAGCCGGGGCGCCGGGATCTTCCCTCTCGGGCGCGTTGGCGGAAGTTATCCCGGATAAGAGCATGAGAAACCTCTTCGACAACCCCATTAACACGGGGCAGGGTGTCGAAATAGACGCGCCAAGCGGGATCGACCAAATTGGGGTCTTGCAGGTAGCGTTCGTAGAGCTGTTCGAGATAGGGGGCGTTACCCCCGGCCAAATGGGAGCTGTCCCACCGGGCCTGCAATGACATATTTTCTGTAACGTCGTCCATAACTGACCACAATTTATTGTCGTTGAGGCCCTAAAGCCCGGCGCGCCGGCTGTACGATTTTTTAGCTAGGCCGCTGGCACCCCGGCCTGGCAGCGGCGGTTACTATTATGAGCATAGTCTCTTTTTTTACAGTATGCAGCATGGGCCGGTGCAGAGACAAAATAAACAACCCCGCCGCAAGCGGCGGGGAATAGAACCCCAAGGGATTCAATAACCGCGGGCTTAGGGGAAAAGGGCTTTTATTCTTCCTGCACCCCTAACTATATAGGATGGTTTGTATTAGCCGCTATCGGGATAAAAAGCACTCTGTAATACCTGATAATCGGGGACACCCACCGTGACACCACCCAACTCAAACGCTGCCGCGATAATAGGGGAATCTGTCTGGGCAGTCACCAGACCATCGTCCGAAGATACGGTATGTGGTTGCGGCTCGGAAGAAGATAGCACGCCAAAGAATTCAAAGTCCTTGCGCCCGGGGATAGGAAAAAAAATAATAATCTTGGAGCGAGGTGTGGGACCTTGTGCCGGGTTACCCATAAGTGCTTCAAACGAAACTACCGGCACGGCACGTTGACGCCAGCCGATCACGCCCAGGCACCAATCAGGCGTCAGCGGTAAGGAGACCAATTCACCAACATTGATGACTTCCGCAATACTGGCACTAGGCACCAATAAAGGCATATTGGCTGTAGGCACGATTAATGAATGTACTGGTTGATCTGTCTGAACCTGGGCCACTTATCTATGCTCCACACCCATGAAGATAGGCGCCCAATGCATCGGCGCTGAATACCGGGTAGGGCTTTCCTGCATCGACCCAGGCCGATTTAAACAGATGACCAAATTTTGTTGGAGACATACCTACCGGAGTAAAGGGCTCTGTCGTAAGGTCTGCATTATTGATTAGCTGAACCTCTTGTGCAGCCAGACCCATGGGGACGGGGCTTGCTGCAACAAAAACAACGCGCTGCCAATTATCATCGCTCTTGTTTACATGCAAATCTTCATCCAGACATAGCACCGGCCATTTTGCGCTACCGACATCGCGCCAGGCAACAATATTATTTGTGCCATCGCTGTCCAGAATCAGGGCATCTTTGGATTCTATTGCCATACTTGCCGAACCTGGAAGCAGAAAAACAGAGTTGCCAATAATAATGCGCAGGTGTTGTTGTTCGTTATTCAATGATATTCTCGCTGGCTAGGATTCCGTGTGGCCTTTTTCAAGCAAGCTTTCGACATTTGTAAACAGTTCCTCTTCCTGGAATGGTTTGCTCATGTAGATATCTACACCCAGTTTGATCGCCTTCTCACGATGTTTACCCCCGGCTCGTGAAGTAATCATAATTATCGGAATATGCTTGAGACGCTGATCGTTTCGCACACGCATAGTTAATTCATAACCGTCCATACGTGGCATTTCAATGTCCACCAGCATGATGTCTGGAATATGATCACGCAACTTCTCAATAGCATCAAGCCCGTCATTCGCTGTCAGGGAATCCATACCACGCTTGGCCAGATGGCGCGTCGTAATCTTCCTTACCGTCAGCGAATCATCCACCACCATTACCATGGGCGGCCGATCTTCAATAACTTCAACTTCTTCCAGTACGGGTGCTTTGGCAAGATGCATGACATCATCCGACAGCCAGAGATCAGACACGTCCAGAATCAATACGACTGTACCATCACCCAGTATTGTGGCACCGGCAACACCCTGCACTTCGTTAATCTGTGAACCCACTGCTTTGATAACGATTTCACGGGTACCGGCCAAGCCATCCACTTGCATGGCCACTTCGCGTGAACCTGTCCTGGCCAAGAGTACCGGTGCCTTGCGATCGTTCCGTGGGGAAGTCGGTACATCCAGTCGGGCTGCCAAGTGCATGAAGGGGTAAACCTGATCTCGATAATTTAATAATGGCTTGTCGCCCACTGAAATCTGGTTAACTTCTTCAATCGGTAATTCAAGAATATTAACTATCGATGCCAGTGGCATGGCATAAAGATGCTCACCAACATAAACCATTAATGCTTGTGCAATAGATATAGTTAGCGGCAGACCAATAACAAACGAGGTACCCTTGCCGGGCTCTGTCTCTACAGACATATGGCCACCCAGTTGGCGGACTTCGTTGTGTACCACATCCATGCCCACACCACGGCCGGAAATCTGTGTTACCTTCTTGGCGGTAGAAAAGCCGGACATCAGAATAAACTGCATAACTTCTTCGTTTGACAATCCGCTATCGGCTGTCATGAAACCACTTTCGATGGCTTTCTTGCGAATAGCATCAATATCCAAACCGGCGCCATCATCAGAAAATCGTATGGCAATTTCACTACCTTCCTGTCTAACTGAAATACTAATCTGTCCGGTAGGCGGTTTACCCAGATGTTTTCTTTCTTCCGCATCCTCAAGACCGTGGTCCAGGGCATTTCGAATCATATGCTCAAATGGACCTACCATACGCTCGAGTACATTACGATCCAGTTCTACCTCGGCACCAATAATATCCAGCTTGGCCTGCTTGCCCAGTTCGCGGGATGTCTGCCTGACGATATGTCTCAAACGTGTTGACTGTGTTGCAAAACCGACCATGCGAGTGCGCATCAAACCTTCTTGCAAATCTGTATTCACTCGCGCCTGCTGTTGCAGTACTACCTCGGCTTCACTGGCAAAGTTACCCAAACTACCCTGAATAGTGGTCAAATCATGAAGACTCTCCGTCAGGCTTCGTGACAACTGTTGAAGTTTACTGAACCGGTCAAACTCCAGAGGATCGAAATCCTCAATATCATCTATGCCTGTCTCCTCTTTACGCACCTGGATCTGGGTCTCTGATTCGATCTCAAGATCACGTAACTGGTCTCGGAAACGAGTAACGTTTTGTTGAAGTTCCCCTAAGTTTTCGCGGAAACCAAAAATTTGTTGCTCCATGCGTGACCGTGCAATACTCACTTCCCCGGCATAACTGGCCAGACTGTCCAGCAAATCGGTGTGTACACGTATCTGTTCGCGACGCTCACCTTTTTCAGTTGCCTTCTTACCAGACTCAACCACAGAATTTTGTGCCGCTGAAACCCCAAACTCCGGTACTACTTTTTCAACGACATCAGACTCTTCTGCAATCGTACCCGGAAATGCCACAACTTCCTCTGTCACAGGTTCATCGTTGGCATCAGAGATCACAGCATCGCGGATGACACTGGATTGAATGACATCTTCCTGAGTTTTGGTGGATTCAGGCTTTACCGAAGCAGCAGGCCCGGTAGAGATTCCCGGAGTCACTTCATTTATCATTACCGGCATGGCGTCAGGCCCTGTAAAACCTTTACCGGTAATGACATTTTCGATTCGCCGGCGGGGGCCTTCCAGGCCTGTGATGAATTGGTTGTTGGTGAGCTGATCCACCGCATGCGCCAGTGTGTCATGCACCTCATCCAGCAAATCCAGAAGATCCGCGTTTGGCTCTAGTGCAGCTTGTTCAACTCGAACCAACATGGTTTCTGTGTCGTGCGCCAAACCACCCAAAGACATCGCACCCGCCATACGGGCGCCACCCTTAAAGGTATGCAAGGCACGCTGCAAGTCTTTTAGCATGGCATCATTCATCAGATCATTACGCCATGCCGCCTGCACATTATTTATATTCTGTAGAATATCGACGGCCTCTTCACAAAAGATATCGACCAGGTCCAGGTCAATATCATCTTCTTCTCCCGGCCTGACCGCCGCTTGTACCGCAGCTACCGGGGCTTCTGATGGTGCAGCTTCATTCTGTTGAATCACAGGAACTGTTGGCGATACGTCTCCAGATAACAACTTAGCAATAGCCTCTTTTATTTGTTCTGCAATAGAATTTAAATGGGTGGTAATAACTGTATTAGACCTACCAGTAGACTTGAGAGACTGCACCAGGTTTTCTATAGTTTCAATAAGCTCATCGACCAAACCCAGGTGTTCATCCACAATAACCGCTTGCATCTGATCAGCTTCTTGCAGAAACCGCTCAAGGGCACTGCACGTTTCTGACATGGAAGTTAAACCCACAGAACGGGCACTCCCAGTGAGTGTATGTGCGGCACGTATCAGGGCATTATTTGACAAACAACTGCCAACGTTGCGACAGGTCTGCAGCTGTTCACGTATGGTGGCAATATGGTCTTCAGTCTCGCTGGTAAAGATTTGCAACAGTGTGGGATCAAGTGAAATATCATCCTCTGCTATCCGGTCAGCTGTCGTGAAATCCCTCTCTCGCGCTTCGTGCTCCTTAACTGCCGGCGCTTCTTCCCCGATCGGCTCAGCAACATCCCCAACCGTTGTTTCCGCCGGCCCTGAATCCATAGCAGCAGTGGCCTCCGGGCTAACGGCCTTGCCATCGGCTACATCATGGGCACGCAAACGCAAGGCTTCAATACCTTCGTTTACCTTGGGACCGCCTTCGAGTTCCGCGACCATGTCAGGCATGAGCTGTCGCGCTGCCTCGATGACACTAAAAACATCGGCATTAGGAAGTAATTTACCATCGCGAATTTTGTTGATCATATTTTCAACAGCCCAGGACAACTCAGCCAGGTCAGTGACACCCACCATACGGCCACTACCTTTAATGGTATGAAATCCTCTGCGCACCTCTAACAGGGCGTCAGTGTTGTTTTCATTATCACGCCATAAAGTGAAATTCTTATTGATGGTATCTAGTGAATCCCTGGCATCTTCGATGAAGATTTCCATGATCTCTTCATCAAAGTCTTCATCATCGATATCCATCGATAATGATACTGAAGCCGTTCCGACGATGGGCTCCTCTTCGGCGTACCCCACCGTTCCTGCAACGTTCTCCGCCGGCACACCGGCGGCCTGCTTGGTGCTCTCGATCAAATCATCAATTGCCTGTTCCAGTTCAAGTGCCAATGCGGCACTCAGTTGGTCAGGGTCATTGTTGATACTTTGTAATAACTTGCCGGTCGTTTCACTCAATCCAGCCAGATAGCTGTCCGCTCGAGAATCTGCCAAGGCCTTTACGGCATCAATACAATCTATGAGTGTTTTGATAGCCTCTTGATCCTGGTTGCTTTGTTTCCAGGCGATCCGACCCTTAGTCAGCGCAGCGATAAGTGCCTGGGGATTACCATCGATTCCGGCAGCGCTGCCTTGCTTAATGGCAGCATCCATTTCTTCCAGCGCCAGATCAATTAAGGCATCCATATTGGGGCGGTTGTAAAGAATCCCGTCAACATAGGCCCCTATAGTCCCTATACAGACAGCCAATGCATCCAGGACGGCACTGTTCGGAAATAAGGTCCAGCTGATAATATCGTTGACATATTCGCCAGTACGTTGCGCCAGGTTTGCCGCACGCTCCTGGTTTACAATTTGCAGCGCACCCTGAATCTGCCCCAAGTGATCGTGAATATAACCCAGCCTCTCAAGCTGATTGGTATCGCTGGCATAGGTTTCAAATTCTTCTTCAATATGTGTCAGGTTCGACCGGATTTCTTCCGCCACTACACTAAAGAGCTGGCGAAAATCGGTATCAGTAAGTTCGGCATCGGTAACTTCAAGTCCATCAGCAGTGGGTGCACCACCGGTTGCCAAATTTCTTAGCAGCGAAAGGATCTCATCTATCTGGCGCTTCCAGTCACCTGTTGACTTGGCGATATCCCTGGCACTGTTTTCTATCAGCAACATAGTCCGGGCCATGGCCATTGAAACAGTATCACTCTTTTCTATCTGCCCAACTTCCACCGCACGAGTCACCGCAACCAGCTCATCCACCACTTCACGCAGCATTGGAACACCCAACATCTCCATAGTGCCAGACATCTTCTCCAGCAAAGCAACCATGTCGGAGAGGGGCGCCGGCTCTTCCTGGTCGGGATCAAAATGGCTGGCCAGCAGTTCCTGTGCAGACTCAATTTCCTTGGCCAGTGCCACGGATACAGACTGCATCAACTCAGGCGTAGGTAATTCATCGATATCCAGCTCGGCTTCGTTGGCAACACGGCCTAACAGCAAATCAAGATCAAAGACTTGCTTGAGATGGACAACACGAGGACTGTCGGAATTGGCATTCCCTACCTGATATAGAATCTTCTTAACCAGGGTCTCGGATGTATTTCTCAGGTCACTCTTTCCGGAACCATCAATAAGTTTCTTTATTTGCTGATCCAGGCGCGCAAATAATTTCTTTCTTTCGTTGGTGGCCTCCAGGCCACCATCCTGCATGGCATCCAGTAACCCGCTCGCCACCCAAAACAATTGTTGCACTACGCCTAGATTGGCATCCTCCTCAAGTCGTTCCAGAATAGCGACCATATTGTTCATGGCCGTCTCATCAGAGGTATCACGCAACCAATTCAGTAAGGCAACCTGGAACTTTGGTCGTAGCTTCTTTGCAGTCTCTGTATATTCTTCTTCTGAAAGCTTGTCCCTGCTCTCTTGCTGACGTGGAGGACATACCGACAAGTCAGGGTGGAACAGCTCTAATTCGGACAGGGCCTCTTCAGTACGCACACTGCGTAACTCGTTGACAACAGGCAGTAATTTCAACGGTACGTCTGGCTGACCAAACTGTAGACGACCAAGATAATCAGGCAGGGTTAATATGCCACGGGTCAGGATATCCAGTGCCAAGTTATCGACCACGATACTGCCATCAAGCAAGGCCTCGACCAAGGCCTCGGTTTCCCGAGCCAACATGGCGGCGCCATCCAGCTCCACCATTTCCAGGGTGCCGACCACCTGATGCAGATGGGTCACACAAAATCTGAGCTGTGACTCGTCGTCAGTATCCTCGACAAAGGTTTCCAGAGCCTGACGCGCCTGCTTAAGACTTTCGTCAATCTCTGTCTTGACCCATCCCAGAGTGCTCAGATCAACTGTGCTGGTCGTTGCCATATTGATTTTCTATGTGCAGCGGGGATCATCCTGGATGATCCCCTGATCTGACAATATTTCTCCAGTTAACCTTTATCAGGCCGGCAGTTTAAAGCCTGCTACCGAAGCTTGCAGTTCACGCGCCAGATCCGACAGCTTGCCAATAGAATCAGCCGTCTGCCGGGTACCGGAGGATGTCAGGTTCGTCGTCTCCTGAATCTGATCCATACTGGTTGACATCACTGATGCGTTCCCGGACTGCTCATGGGCATCTCTGGAGATACCCACAATCAGTTCTGACAATTGCTCAGACACCGATTCGATCTCACCCAGGGCCTGTCCGGCGGCATCCGCCAGTCGCGTGGCCGAGACCACACCATTGGTGGCTTCTTCCATGGAAGCCACCGCTTCATTGGTATCCGCCTGAATCGTTTTTACCAGGTCGGCAATCTGCTTGGTCGCCTCACCGGAACGTTCAGCAAGGCGCTGCACTTCGTCCGCAACCACCGCAAAACCACGACCTGCTTCACCGGCCATGGCGGCCTGGATAGCGGCGTTCAATGACAGAATGTTGGTTTGCTCGGCAATATCGTTAATCAGTTCCACGATTTCACCAATTTGTTGTGAGGACTCACCCAGACGCTTGATTCGCTTCGCCGTCTCCTGAATCTGTTCACGCATTTGGTCCATACCATGGATCGTGTTCTGCACCGCATCGGCGCCTCGCTTGGCCGATTGCACAGAGCCTTGCGCCACCTCGGCGGACTTCTCGGCACTGCCCGACATGGACTCCAGTGAATGCGCCATGACCTGCATACGCTCCGAGGTATCGGTAATCTGCGCCGCCTGTCTCAAGGCCGCTTCGGTCAGTTCCGTAGCCGTTTGTCGTGAACTTTCTGATGCCACCGCCACTTGTTGCGCAGCATTCTTGATTCGAACAACCAGGTTGCGCATCTCCTTGACGGCGAAGTTGATGGAATCCGCGATAGCCCCCGTAATTTGCTCGGTCACCTCCGGCTCTACCGTTAAGTCACCGTCGGCGAGGTTACCCATTTCATCCAACAGCTTGAGAATAGCGTCCTGAGTTTGCGCATTCTGCTCCGCGGTTACCTGGCCGCGTTTCTTTTCATCCTGCACCAGTCTCCAGCCAAACAAGACCACCAGGGCAATCAGCACAGCCGACAGGGCACCGGTAACAATCTGTGTACCGGCTCGACTCTGAGCGGCGGCGCTATAACTCGATACCAGGGCACGCACTGAGGCCAATAATCCATCACTTTGCTCAAACACCAATTGACTTGCTCGTTGTGAGACGAACAACTCGGCCGCATTACCCAGGATGCCTTCCACATTTGCATTCATTTCCGCAAAGACCGAACTGGCTTCATCCAGCTTGGCATTGAGTACTTTGGGTGCGACACGACGCAGGCGCGTCTCCGTGTCTTTAAAGAGTTTTGAGTCTTTACCGAACTGGGCCGCTGCCACTGCCGCCTCATTACCGCCTTGCGCAAACAGGTTAACGTCTTTAGCGATACGCTGACTCAGCATGCCCTGACGACTGGCGAGATAAAGATCCTGTTGCCGCATACCAACACGTGCTCCCAGCTCCACAATTTCATCGGAGATCGCCAGCAGCAAGGGACTAAGCTGGTTAATGGCCAACACGTGATCGCGTAGTGAAAATAAGGCCTGTTGTTGACCCAAAATCTGGTCCACGCGCCCGCGCATACCTTCATTCTTGCTGGGTGACCACTGTTTCAACAGGCTATCCAGATCCTTGGTCACACTATCCGGAGTGACAGGCACGCCCATGCTTTTATCACCGAATCGCAGAGCTGACATGATCTTCTCGAAGCTGTCACGAGATTCCTTTAGTGTCTTAAAAGCAATATCCTGGCCCAATACCGCCTCGCGGGCGTCCTTGGCCAGACGTTGTGACAACATCAACAACTTCGATGATTCCTGAATGTAGCGCGTATCATTCTCGGCATTGCGCGCACTATTAAATAGCAGTATTCCCACACCCACCAGAACAACCAGGAATGCCGCGCCGATGCTTGGCAAGCTGAACAGCTTATCCATGACACTGCCACCCATGGATGCCAGATCACCGCCAGGGCCGCCGGCAATTTCCTCTGCTGACAGATCTATAATATCTTCAGATGTTTCATCTAAAACATCGCTCTTTCCGGAAAACTTTTTAAATAGTGCCATACCTTAGTCCCTCTTTACATTTTCTGGCGCCGATTGTTTTCTAACTCTCTACTACTCGATGCCACTTTCAGTTAATAACCCCACCAAAAACCTTTACAATCAATCATCATGCCGCGACATGCAAAAACATTTCGCTCTTTGCAAGTGTTCTCATACTAAAGATTCCCCAGAGCGTATTGTCCCTGAGAAATGCGCCCTCTGTTAAGGCCATGGCCGGATCATCCAGACCTGTCACTTTCTGGCGCTCAAATTCTTCATCGAAGTGACGTAGACCAAATACCTCATCTACCAGCAAACCAGCGGACAGATCCGCCGCATTCAATATTATCAAGCGTGAACGATCACTACGATTTACAGGTTTCTTATCGAAGTATTCAGGTAGATCGATAATTGTTACCAGTGTACCACGGATATTGGCTACGCCCTTCAGCCATTTCTGCGTGCGCGGTACCGGAGTCAGTCTGGGGTATTGCAGAATTTCGGTCACACTATCCAGTGACGTTACCAAGTAAACATCACCAACCCGAAAACCCACACCGGACCACATTTCAACCGCTTGCGCTTCCTCCGGCAAACCGGGGGCAGTGGCCAGACTGTCGGCCTGCATTTTCTGTAATAGTGCGAGGGGATCGGCAGACATAGCTTTATAATCCGGAGATTTTCTCCATCAAGGCCTTTTCGGTAATCGGCTTCACCAAATAATCTCTCGCCCCCTGGCGCAAACCCCAGGCCTTATCGGTCTCCTGACCCTTGGAAGAGCAAATAATGACCGGGATATGTTCGGTCTCGGGATCGCGCGTAATAGCCCGAGTCGCCTCGAACCCACTCATACCGGGCATCACTACATCCATCAGTATGAGATCAGGTTTGTCTGCTTTGGAGCGTTCCAGGGATTCTTCACCACTGGAAACCGAAGAAACATTAAAACCATGTTTCTCGAGCACCTCTATGATGACGTGGGCATCAGTAGGCGAATCATCAACAACGAGGACATTTTTAATGGCCATTCTTTTCTCCGTTTCTCTATATATATAGTCTATTTACGAGCTCACTCGTGAAATTCGCTCAATGTACATACTTGGTTATGACGTCTATTAACTCTTCCTGAGTGAAGGGCTTGTTCACATGTTCCTGTGACCCTGCGATACGCCCACGTGCCCGATCAAACAAACCGTCCTTACTTGACAACATGATCACCGGCGTGGACTTGAACTTCTTATTATTCTTTATTAACTGACAAGTCTGATAACCATCCAATCGCGGCATCATGATGTCGACGAAGATAATGTCGGGGACATTGTCCGTGATCAGTGACATGGCCTCGAACCCGTCCGGCGCGGTGTACACCTCGTATCCCGCCTTCTTAAGTAACGCCTCAGCAGTACGGCGTATGGTGTTACTGTCATCAATAATCATTACTTTTATGGTCACTTAAACCCCGCATGTGCTATCCCCTGTCACAGAAAATCACCCCTGGGCTATGCCAATAGCCAGATAGCATCTCATAGATAGTGAATGTAATTTCTACTTTTATTTACCTATGATAATGATTTGATAGCACAAAATATACAGAAGTACAAAATTACCCGAAAATCCATATCACTGGCTTTACAGCTATTCAGTGTAGTGCACGATTCCCGCTCCGTACGAAGAAAACGGACCGCAGGACGGGTTTTGCCCATTAAGACTAAAGCATGAAATATGCCAAAACACGAAGAACGGGCTTTGCCCCAGTCTCCAGGGGCCTTGAAATAAACCTCGACTAACCATATGGTCTTGAGCTATCCAATCGGTCAACGGGTGACAATTATGGGCGTCGAACACCTGCATGCTGTACCCCATCTCACGACGGCCCTGACAGGGCCCCTTCAGGAGATAGAGGAACACCTGCTACAGCATCAATCTTATATAGAACAATGGTTTAGAGCACAATGGCTAAGTACCCCAGCACCCTTCTACAGCTCTGTAGACCTGCGTAATGCCGGTTTTAAATTGGCCCCGGTGGATACCAATCTGTTTCCGGCCGGTTTTAATAACCTCAATATCGCTTTCCTGCCACTGGCCGTGCAAGCCGTTCAGTCGGCCGTCGAGCGTGTCTGTTCCCAGGCCTGTCGGGTGCTGATAATTCCCGAAAACCACACTCGAAATCAGTATTATTTGGAAAATGTCGCCGCATTGCGTCAGATTCTGGCCCTTGCCGGGTTCGATGTGCGCCTGGGCAGCCTCAGTGCTGAGATTAAGACACCCCTGACATTGACCACGATTTCAGGCGCGGAACTCACGCTGGAGCCCCTTATCCGCCGGGGCAATAAAGTTGGTGTTGAAGGATTCGAACCCTGTTTCATATTGTTAAACAATGACTTATCTGGTGGACGACCTGAAATACTGGAAACCATCAAACAACCCGTGATGCCGCCTCTGGCCCTGGGCTGGTCAAACAGACTCAAATCCGACCACTTTGCCCACTTTCACCGTATCGCCCAGGAATTTGGCGAGCTCATAGAGATTGATCCCTGGTTGATAGACCCCCTTTTCCGCAAGTGCGGGAAAATCGATTTTCAAAAACGAACGGGCGAGGACTGCCTGGCGGAGAACGTAGAGGCCCTGCTGGGCCAAATTCAGTCAAAGTATGACGAGTATGGCATCAGCCAGGCCCCCTATGTCATCGTCAAGGCCGATGCCGGGACCTACGGCATGGGGATTATGACGGCGCACAACGTCGATGAAGTCAGGGAATTGAACCGCAAACAGCGCAATAAAATGGCCAAGGTCAAGGAGGGCCAGGTGGTCACCGATGTCCTGGTCCAGGAGGGAGTGTACACATTCGAAACCTGGGGTGACAATCTGGCCGTCGCCGAACCCGTGGTCTACATGATCGACCACTTTGTTGCCGGTGGCTTCTATCGGGTACATACCGGACGGGGCGTCAATGAAAACCTGAATGCCCCCGGTATGCGTTTTGAACCCCTTACCTTTGCGGAATCCTGCGTAACACCTGACTGCAGCAAGGCCCCTGACGCCCAACCCAATCGTTTCTATGCCTATGGCGTTATTGCCAGGCTGGCCGCGTTGGCCGCCGCCCGCGAACAGGCAGGCAGTAATCTTTAATTCATCAATACAGAATGACCATGACGATTAAGCTGGGTGTTGTCATGGACCCATTGCAATCCGTGAACCTGAAAAAAGACACCACCGTGGCTATGCTGCAGGAGGTGCAAGCACGCGGATGGGAGCTCTTCTATTACGAGCAACAAGACATCGTCCTGACCGAAGGCCGGGTTCACGGCCATAGCCGCCGCCTAACCCTGAAAGACAACTTACAGCCTGACGACAAAAACTGGTTTGAATTGGGTGAGTCTTCACTCACTCCTCTGGCCGAGCTCGATGTCATATTGATGCGCAAGGACCCACCCTTCGATATGGAGTATATCTACACCACATATTTACTGGAACAGGCGGAATCGGAAGGCGTATTGGTGGTCAATAGACCCGGCAGTCTGCGTGATGCCAACGAAAAATTATTTACTGCCTGGTTTCCGGAATGCACTGCCCCCACCCTGGTTGCACGACGCAAAGATGACCTGCGGGCCTTTCTAGATATGCAAGGCGACATCATACTCAAGCCCCTGGATGGTATGGGCGGCGCTTCAATCTTCCGCTTATCGCAACAGGATCCCAATGTCAGTGTTGTCATTGAGACACTGACTCATCACGGTCAACGCTATGTAATGGCGCAGCGTTTCTTACCCGAGATAACTGAAGGCGATAAGCGCATCCTGGTGATAGACGGCGAGCCTGTACCGTATGCCCTGGCGCGCATCCCGGCGGCGGGTGAGACCCGTGGCAATCTCGCCGCCGGTGGCTCAGGCAAGGGCGTGGCACTCAGCGACCGGGATCGCTGGATATGCGAACAAGTGGCCGATACGCTGAGGACAAAGGGATTAATGTTTGTCGGCCTGGATGTGATTGGCGATTACCTGACCGAAATCAATGTTACCAGTGCTACGTGTGTCCGCGAACTGGATGCCCTCTATGATCTAAACATCAGCGCCCTGTTGATCGATGCCATCGAGAAACACCTGCATTAAACAGAGCACTTTTACGAGTCCACGCGTATACTTTACCGCAGGCTTATGAATTCTGATCAGAGTAGTGCATCGTAGTGACTCAAGCCCTGCAAATCCATGAACCGGTTCTGGAGCTGGAAGACAATGACCGTATTGGTCTGACCTTCTTTGGTTCCTTCCTGGCCCATATGGTAATTATCCTGGGTATTACCTTTACCCTGCCGCATTTGCGAGAACTGCAAGGCCTGCCCACCATGGAAATCACGCTGGTGCAAACCCACAGCAATCAGACACCCGACAACCCGGATTACCTGGCGCAAGCCAATCAGGACGGTGGAGGTAATGATGAAAAACGTGATATCGCCCGCAATCCTCTTCCGATCACTGAGGTGGGAGAGAAAAGCCGCACGCTGCCAGCACATCGTTCACAACCACAACCACATATCAGCACGCCCAAGGAACAAACCAAGCTGCTGACACAAGATCAGGCGCAACAAAAAATCAGCCAGCCTGACCCACGGCCAAAGAAAAAAACCCCCCGCACACAACCCGCACGGCCTGGCATTACGCGCCCATCACAGCGGGACGCGGAACGCACACGCCTGAATGCCGAGATCAGCCGCTTTTGGCAGGAGTACCAACAACAACCCAAACGTAAATTTCTTAATGCCCGCACACGTGAATACAAATACGCCGCCTACATGGAAGCCTGGCGTGCCAAGGTAGAGCGTGTAGGCAATCTGAATTATCCGGAGGCCGCGCGCCAACAACATCTCACTGGCACGCTGGTGCTGGACGTAGCGCTGAAACCCGATGGCAATATCCATTCCCTGGAAATCATGCGATCTTCCGGGCAAAAGCTACTGGACGATGCCGCCATGCGTATCGTCAGTCTATCGGCGCCCTTCGCGCCATTTCCATCAAACATACGCAGCGAAACCGATATCCTGCACATCACTCGCACCTGGAAGTTCAACCAGGGAAGCTGGTATTCCGAGCACTGATTCCATTACTTGCACACACCCACGGCGTACCAGATACTAGGCGGCATGAGCAATACGATGCAGCTTAGTAATCACTTCCTGATTGCCATGCCCAGTCTGGAAGACCCCAATTTCTCCCGTACCGTCACCCTGATTTGTGAGCATTCGGAATCCGGCGCCATGGGCATCACGATTAATCGTCCTATGGACCTGGCACTGGGCGACGTGCTGACCCAGATGGGTATTGAATTCGAACCCTCTGCGCAAACGGAATCACCGATTTATCAAGGCGGACCGGTACAGGAAAACCGGGGCTTCATATTGCACGAACCTATCGGTCATTGGGAGTCCACGCTGAGGGTCACCGAATCTCTGGGCGTCTCCACATCCAGGGACATACTTGACGCCATCGCCAGACAAAACGGTCCCACCCACCATATCCTGACACTGGGTTATGCCGGTTGGGGCCCCGGCCAGCTGGAGCAGGAAATTGCCGACAATGCCTGGCTGAATGGGCCGGCCAATCGGGAAATTATCTTTGAGGTGGCCACAGACCAACGGTGGCAGGCCGCGGCTGAGCATTTGGGTGTGGATCTGGCTGCACTTTCGGGCGAGACGGGGCACGCTTGAGCGTGCAACGTTTCCTCGGTTTCGATTACGGCACCAAACTCATTGGCGTCGCCGTCGGGGGTACCGCATTGGGTGAGGCCCAAGCCCTGACCACCATCGTGGTCAACCATGGCAAACCCGATTGGCCACGTCTGGATAATCTCTTAAAAGAATGGCAACCCCATGGCTTTGTACTGGGGCTGCCACTGAATATGGACGGCACGGATACCGATGCCACGGCACCGGCCCGCAAGTTTGGACATCAGCTTCAAGGTCGTTACAATCTGCCCGTGCATTGGGTAGACGAACGATTGAGCAGTGTAGCCGCCAAGGCCCAGCTTGAAGAGGCCGGCATCTCTCCCGTGGGACGCAACAAAGCCGAAGTCGATAAGCAGGCCGCACGCCTGATCTTGCAAAACCACCTGGACCAACTTCCCCGGCAGTTATCATGAGCCCCGAAATTGATGCCGAAGCAATACTGCAGAATTTAGAGACAGCCCTGCAACCCATGCTATCAGCAAAACCCATTATGATAGGTATCCACTCCGGTGGCGCCTGGGTGGCAGAGCAATTGCACAAAGACCTCAATCTACCCGATCCTTTGGGTACACTGGATATCTCGTTTTACCGTGACGACTTCACACGCATAGGCATGAATCCGCAGGTCAAGGCCTCGGAACTGCCAGTGGATGTCGATGACCAGCATATCATCCTGGTCGATGATGTATTGCATACCGGTCGCACCATACGAGCCGCCATGAACGAGATTTTTGACTATGGAAGACCGGCATCGGTTACACTGGCAGTACTGATAGAACGCAGCGGTCATGAATTACCCATACGGGCGGATGTAGCAGGACAATTTGTGGAATTGACAGCCACCCAACATATCAAACTATCCCGCGATGATGCAGGCCATTTGCAGTTAGTTATCCAGGAGACCACTGGATGACGGAAGACCTTCAGTTCGACAGTGCCGGGCGCCTGCGCCACCTGCTTACTATTGAAGGCCTCAAACGCCAGACCGTTACCGATATCCTCGACACCGCCGAATCTTTTATTTCAGTCGGTGAGCGGGAAATCAAGAAAGTCCCCCTATTGCGCGGCAAGACCGTCGTCAACATGTTTTTTGAAGCCAGCACGCGCACTCGCACCACGTTCGAGATTGCCGCCAAGCGCCTGTCGGCCGATGTCATTAACTTCAATATCGGCGCCTCTTCCACCAACAAGGGTGAAACCCTGCTGGATACCGTTAATAATCTTGAGGCCATGCACACCGACTTGTTCGTGGTGCGCCATATCAACAGTGGCGCCGCCTACCTGGTAGCCAAACATGTGCCGCCGCATGTGGCCATTGTCAATGCCGGTGACGGGCGTCATGCCCATCCCACGCAGGCACTACTGGATGCCTTCACTATCCGCCACTACAAGAAAGACTTTACGCGACTGAAGATTGCCATCGTCGGCGATATTCTGCATTCACGCGTTGCGCGCTCATTGATCCATGTGCTGGGCATACTAGGCGTTCCGGAAATCCGCGTGATCGCGCCCAAGACCCTGTTGCCCATGAACGTGGAAAAACTGGGCGTACATGCGTATCACAACATGTATGAAGGACTGGAAGATGTCGATGCGGTCGTCATGCTGCGTCTGCAGCGTGAACGCATGCTGGGCGCCCTGATCCCCAGCGAGCAGGAATACTTCAATCTCTTTGGCCTGACGGAAGAAAAACTGGGTGTTGCCAAGGATGATGCCATTATCATGCACCCTGGCCCCATGAACCGCGGCCTGGAAATTGATTCTTCCGTTGCCGACAGTGAGCGTGCCGTGATCTTGCCGCAAGTGAGTAACGGCATCGCCGTACGCATGGCCGTCATGGCCATGGTAATGGGCAACCAGGCGCAGGCCGGAGAGCGCAAGGCATGAGCCTCGCCATAGTGAATGGTCACCTGCTGGACCCAAGCCATGACGTGGATACCAAGCGGGATCTGTTTATCGATGATGATGGTTTTGTGGTCGCAGTAGGCATGGCCCCGGATGGCTTTCAGGCCGATAAAACCCTGGACGTTTCGGGAAAGATTGTTTGTCCCGGCCTGGTGGATTTACGGGCACGGCCACGCGAGCCTGGTCTTGAATACAAGGCCACTATAGAAAGCGAAACCGCGGCGGCTGTCTCGGCCGGCATTACAACGATGGTGTGTCCACCAGACACTATGCCTGTTATCGACACACCGGCCATGGCGCAAATGATCCAGCATCGGGCCTGGCGTTTTGGTATGACTTTTATTCACCCCCTGGGCGCCCTCACCCGGGAACTTGCCGGTACACAACTCGCGGACATGGAGGCCCTGGATGAAGCCGGATGCGTTGGTTTTAGCAATGCCCTGCAACCACTCACCGATACGCTGGTGTTACGACGCGCGATGGAATACGCCGCCAGCTTTGATTACACCGTCTTTTTGCACTCCGAAGATCCCTGGCTGCAGGCCGATGGCTGTGTCCATGAAGGCGAAGTCGGAACACGGCTGGGTCTGACCGGTATTCCCGAAGCTGCGGAAACCGTCGCCGTGGCCCGCGACCTGGCCCTGATAGAACAAACCAGTGTGCGTGCACATTTCTGTCAGCTCTCCAGCGCCCGCGCCATCGATATGATACGCGAGGCCCAGGACCGTGGGCTTGCTGTCAGCGCCGATACCACGGCCCATCATCTACACCTGACGGAACATGATATCGGTTTCTTTAATACACAGTGTCATGTACGGCCTCCCTTGCGCAGCCAACGCGATCGGGATGCTCTGCGTAGCGCGCTCAAGGAAGGTGTGGTGTCAGCGATTTGCTCTGATCACCAGCCGCACGAAGCCGACGCCAAGCTTGCGCCGTTCAGCATTTCTGAGCCCGGTGTATCTGGACTGGAAACACTGTTGCCACTAACGCTCAAGCTGGTCGATGAGGGCTCCATCGACCTGACACAGGCCATCGCCCTGCTCACCTCTGAGCCCGCCAACATCATAAGTGTCGACACAGGACATCTGGGTGAGGGCGCCACCGCGGACATCTGTATCTTTGATCCAGAGGTAATATGGACATTAACCGACGAATATTTTGTCAGCCGCGGCCACAACTCACCTTTTATAGGTTGGGAGTTTCGTGGTCAGGTAACACACACCCTGGTAGGTGGGCGGCTTGTTTTTGAAAGATAGCGTGAGGCTCGCATGGTCCAACTGACAGGCCGTGGAAGGACTTTTTCAGCATCATAGCCAGCGCTAGTGCTCGAAAGGGTTGGCGTCCTGTAGGGTGAGCTGGGTACTGCGTCCAATCACGCATGCCAGATAATACAAATCATCGGCGCTTAAACCCTGACCCACCCAGACACTGAACAGAATATCGGAGATCCAGCCTTTGATCAGCAGGCCACGCGAAGGTTTGATGCAGACTTCCTCAATCTGGCGCACCGGGATTTCACCAATCTTTTTCGCTGGTCCCGAGGGGCGAATACGGGTAATCGTCATCGTCAGTGGCGTCACATCAATACGTAGTTGCGCCGCACGCAAGGCGCCAACGGTAATGGCATAAAATGACGTGTAGGCAAGAAGCGTAAAAAGGATCATCCCGAAATAGATATCCATCCCCTGACGCTCGGCCATCAGCGCATAGCCATAAGCGCCGGCCACGAAAATCAACACAACTAAAATACCGGTGCGCAACAACCATAACAGACGACCCATACGGTAAGGCATGACAATCTCATAACCGGTACTTCGCTTCCATACACCAAGCTGTGTCCCGGCCGGCAATCGTGACGGCAACACAATCTTACTGAGTTTTTCTATTCCCAAACATTCCATTCTTCTTATCCATTCAGAACCCCATCGAATCTATAGAACCATCTGCTTTATAGTTGTGGCCGCATCATACTTCATGGTGATGATGGCTTGCATCATTAATATCGGTAAAAAACGTTAGCAATCGAAACAAAAGAGGGTACACATTGAGAAAGCCCCGCGGGGGGACCGTTGCTGTCTATTTAAGCAGGAGCGCCTTCAGGTATAGGTGATATTGTTCATGGAGTCGCCCAGATCGCGACTCTTGGAACCCTTGCTTTCCAGCTTAATACGCAACCGCAAGTCATTAATCGAATCAGCATTACGCAAGGCCTCATCGTAAGATATCAAGTCAATTTCATACAAATTGAACAGCGACTGATCGAATGTTTGCATACCCTGCTCGCCTGACTTGGACATCAGTTCTTTGAGTTCATGGACATTGCCTTCCAGAATCAGATCGGCAATCAAGGGTGAATTAATCATCACCTCGACGGCAGGTACACGGCCCTTGCCCTGCTTCAGCGGAATCAGGCGCTGTGAGATCACCGCCTTCAGGTTGAGAGAAAGATCCATTAACAACTGCTGGCGCCGATCTTCGGGGAAAAAGTTAATAATACGATCCAGCGCCTGGTTGGAGCTGTTGGCATGCAAAGTCGCCAGACATAAGTGGCCGGTTTCGGCAAACTGTACCGCATATTCCATGGTCTCACGTGAACGTACCTCACCAATCAAAATGACGTCGGGTGCCTGGCGCAGGGTATTCTTGAGTGCTGTATCAAACGAATCGGTATCTACACCCACTTCGCGCTGGGTGATGATGCAGTTCTTATGTTCGTGTACATATTCAATCGGGTCTTCGATGGTAATAATATGACCATAGCTGTATTCATTCCGGTAGCCAATCATGGCGGCCAGCGAAGTCGACTTACCGGAACCAGTACCGCCGACAAAGATCACCAGTCCACGCTTGGTCAGGGCGATATCCGCCAATACCTTCGGCAGGTTCAACTCATCAAATCTTGGAATATCGGTTTCTATGGTGCGCAACACCATGCCCACCTGGCGCTGCTGGATAAAAACATTGACACGAAAGCGGCCGATCTCCTGGGGTGCGATGGCAAAGTTGCATTCGTTCTTCGCTTCAAAGTCGCGACGCTGTTCCTCATTCATAATGCCATAGGCCATGGCACGCGACTGATCCGGTGTCAGTGCCTGTTTGGTAACGGGCATAATCTTGCCATCCACTTTCATGGAGGGCGCTACACCGGCTGTAATAAACAAGTCCGACGCATTTTTATGTTTCATCAGCTTGAGCAGGTCGCTAAATACCATTTGGTCTTACCATTAATATATTTATTACTGTTAAAGAATCATTTAGAACCAAAGGAAGCCGCACCGCCAGCGGCCATGCCGGCCGACGTGAAGTTTTCCTTATTGGCCGCCCTCACTCGTGCCTCCTCCATAGACACCTGCCTTGATTGCACCAGGTCCAGGAGGTTTTGATCTAAAGTCTGCATACCCTCCTTAACGCCTGTTTGAATGGAGGAGTACATCTGCGCAATCTTGCCTTCGCGAATGAGATTACGGATGGCCGGGGTGCCAATCATGATTTCGTGTGCCGCCACGCGACCGCCGCCTATCTTCTTCAGCAAGGTCTGTGAGATCACGGCACGCAATGATTCTGACAACATGGACCGCACCATGTCTTTTTCAGCGGCCGGGAACACATCCACTATACGGTCTATGGTCTTGGCGGCCGAACTGGTATGCAGGGTACCGAACACCAGGTGGCCGGTCTCGGCTGCCGTCAAGGCCAGGCGTATGGTTTCAAGATCGCGCATTTCACCCACGAGGATAATGTCGGGGTCTTCGCGCAAGGCCGAGCGTAGCGCCTCGTTAAAACCCAGCGTATCACGATGGACTTCGCGCTGGTTCACCAGACAGTTTTTACTCTGATGCACAAACTCTATGGGGTCTTCCACGGTCAGGATATGTTCGTGCTTGTTTTCATTGATGTAATTCACCATGGCCGCCAGAGTGGTAGACTTGCCCGAACCCGTAGGGCCTGTCACCAATACGATGCCACGCGGTTGATCGGAAATCTTTTTGAAAATCTCGGGACAATTCAGCTGTTCCAGCGTCAGAATCTTGGAGGGGATAATGCGAAATACTGCCCCCGGGCCACGATTCTGATTAAAGGCATTCACGCGAAAACGGGAAATCTTGGGCAACTCAAAGGAAAAATCACACTCCAGGAACTCCTCGAAATCCTTTTGCTGCTTGTCATTCATGATGTCATACACCATGTTGTGTACAGTGCGGTCATCCAGCGGATCCACATTAATCCTCTTGATCTCGCCGTCCACACGGATCAAGGGGGGCAGGCCCGCGGATAAATGAATATCCGATGCGTTTTGCTTGTACGCAAAGGCCAATAGTTCAGAGACGTCCATAGCTGCTCCTGAATGGTATTATTCTAATGGTCCCGCTCGCAGTCACACCGAAATCCCATGGGCGGCATTTTGTGCGGCGCTGTGTTTTTAGTATAACTGGCCTCTGAAGACACACAAGCAAGAACCAGCATACAATACAATCTGTAAACAATTGATTATGAATACTCTAGACAAACCCTTTCCGGAGCCAGAATTATGAACCACATCACCATAGGTTTTATTGGCGCCGGAAACATGGCACGCGCATTGGCAGGAGGTCTGCTTGCCAATGGCTGGCCGGCGGAAAATATCATCATGGCAGACCCTGATGCCAACCAACGGCAGAGCATCACGAGCAATCTGGGTATCGCCACCAAGGCCAGTAATAACGAGGTTGCGCAACAAGCAGACTGCCTGGTACTGGCAGTCAAACCGCAAGTCCTGCATGCGGTGACGACAGGTCTGGCAGAGTCAGTGCAAGCACGTCAGCCCCTGGTTGTCTCCATCGCCGCCGGTATCCGCCTTGATGATCTGGAACAATGGCTGGGTGGGAAATTATCCGTAGTACGGGCCATGCCCAATACCCCCGCCCTGATCGGTTCCGGCGCCAGCGGCCTGTTTGCCAATACACGTGTCGATGCCGCCGGCCGCGATACAGCCGAATCCCTGCTTCGTGCCACGGGTGTGACGGTATGGGTCAAGAATGAAGACCTGCTCGATGTGGTCACGGCCTTATCTGGCAGTGGGCCGGCTTATTTCTTTTTCATGATGGAGGCGCTGGAACAAGCCGCCGTGGATCAAGGCCTGGACCGGGATACGGCGCATTTGCTGACTTTGGAGACAGCCCTGGGCGCCGCCAAAATGGCATTAGAGAGCCGGGAAGAACTGCAACAACTTCGCCATCGCGTCACCTCTCCCGGCGGAACCACCGAGGCCGCCGTTTCGGTACTGGAATCAGAAGGTGTGCGCCAGGCATTTGCCAAGGCCATCACGGCTGCCTGCCACCGCTCACAAGAACTGGCAAAATTATTTGGAGAAAAGTAATGGAAGGGTACGTTAACGAGGCCGGGATTTATCTCATACAAGTGTTGTTCAGTCTCTATATCCTGGCAGTCTTGTTGCGATTCATGTTTCAGTTGGTGCGTGCAGACTTTTACAACCCGGTCTCGCAAGTGCTGGTCAAGATCACTAACCCACCACTATTACCGTTGCGGCGCATCATCCCGGGACTTTGGGGTGTAGACCTGGCCTCCATAGTCTTACTGTTATTTCTACAGGTCCTGGAACTCTTCCTCGTTATTGGGCTGAAACACAGTTTTTTGATGGCGCCACTGGCATTGAGTGTGCTGGCCCTGGCTGAATTAGTCAGCCTGGCAACCTATGTCTTCATTTTCTGCATGCTGATCAGGATTGTACTGAGCTGGTTACAGGCCGGTGCTTACAACCCGGTTATAGGTCTCATTGTCAGCCTGACTGAGCCCCTGATGAGACCGGCCCGCAGGCTGATTCCTCCGATTTCAGGTCTGGACCTGTCCCCGATTGCGGTATTCATCGCGCTTGAGCTTGTACTCATCCTGCTGGTCCGTCCGATACAAGACCTGGGTAAATCACTGTTATTCTAGCCAGCGTGAACAACGAACAAGGCTATTCCTGGAACGGCAACGACCTGTTGCTACGCATTCACCTGCAACCGCCGCGCGCCCATCGAAGTACTGCGCAACAGCCTGATCCGCGTCAGAATCAGTGCAGCGCCCGTGGACGGCAAAGCCTCACCCTGATTGCAAAACGACTGGGGGTCCCAAAGAACAGCGGGGAAATTGAAACAAGGACCAAAAGCCGCACAAAATTACTACGATTTTCAGGGGTCAAGACCAGACTGAACGCTAGATCTATCAGGGAATTTCTTGAGCAAAATAAATAGCTTACGCGAAACAGGCTAAATATTTATCAAAACAATCCGTTAAATAGCATTAAATTGCCGACCGACGTCCTTGCGGGGGCGGTCAATAAATCTACACTATATACATTGCTTGATTCCCTGGACGGGACGACACAGCCGCTTCAACGTGGCGTGGCCTGATTGACTACAGAATTACATTACGGAAAAGAAGTACTCCATGCCGACTACTGAACCCTTACGACCCGTATCACTGCGTGAGCCTTCGGATACCATCAATTCAACCCCTGCTCCCGAAAACACCGTAAAATCGGCACAACCCAAGCGCGTGCAAAACAACACCCTGATTTCAGCCAAATCAACTGCCATTAATTCCGTAACGAACAACGCAGATGTTGACAAACCGTCGACCGATACTCCTGTCTCCATCATTAATGCGCTCAGCACTCAGTTGGACGATTACAACATCTGGCGAGAAGGTCTGTTACAGGCCATGTCAGACTATCAGCATTTTGTGGAAAAGCACCAACATAGCAGCGAAGGTATCAAAGACCTGCCGATTTACGAACTGATAGAATCACTGAAATCAGACAAGTTGACGATTGCCATAGTGGGTGAATTCTCCCGCGGCAAGACCGAATTGATTAACGCCATCTTCTTCGCCGATCACAAGGAGCGCCTGCTGCCGACCGATGCCGGCCGCACGACGATGTGCCCCACGGAATTGCTCTATAACCCCAAGATGCAACCCTGCATCATGCTACTGCCGATAGAAACACGCTCGGAAACAACCACGATTGCTGATTACAAGCGTGCGCCGGCACAATGGACCAAGCTGCCACTGGAACTGCACAGCCCTGAGAACATGGCCGAGACTTTTCAGGAAATCGTGCGCCATCGCCGCGTTTCAGTACAAGACGCCAGTAAGCTGGGGTTGTACAGCCCCAGCGATAAAGGCGGCTATGGTCCGGTGGCGCGCAACGGCATGGTGGAAGTCCCGGTCTGGCGTCATGCCATTATCAACTACCCCCATCCTCTGCTGAAAAAGGGCCTTGTCATACTGGACACCCCGGGCTTGAACTCCCTGGGCTCAGAACCGGAACTGACACTCAGTATGTTGCCGGAAGCACATGCCGTCTTATTCGTACTGTCAGCCGATACCGGTGTCACCAAGTCTGACCTGCAAATCTGGAATGATTATGTTCGCCCCGCCACCGAGGGCAGTGAAGGACGCCGTATTGCCGTACTCAATAAGGTCGACACCCTGTGGGATGAGCTGCGAGGCGATGACGTGGTCGAAGCCAGTATCTCCCGACAGATGCAGGAAACTGCCTACGCCCTGAATATCACCAAGAATGATATTTTTCCGGTCTCCGCCCTCAAGGGCCTGATCGGCAAGATTCAGGGGAAAAATGACTTGCTGGAAAAGAGCGGCCTGACCGCGCTTGAGATCAAACTATCCAAGGAAGTGATTCCTTACAAACAGGCCCTGATACACGACAAAATGGTCAATTCCATTGGCAACATGGTGGAAAATACCGATGCCCTGGTCGAGAAACGCCTTAAAGATGTCACTGTGGAATTAACTGAGCTCAGTAGTCTGCGTGGCAAGAACCAAGGCGTGATCCAGGAAATCATTGAGCGCGTTCGCAAAGAACAAAAAGCCTATGACGTGAAACTGGAAAATTTTAATCTGGCCAAGGCGCGTCTGTCCGAGCAGGCACATATCCTGCAGACCCATCTCAGCCTCAAGGCCTTTGACAAACTGATTGCCCGGACCCGCCGTGACATGCGTGAATCCTGGACCACCAAGGGCCTTAAAATCGGTATGAAAACGTTCTTTGATGGTGCTGTCGAGACCATGCAGGAAGTCAATAAGTCAGCACATATCCTGAAAGATATGGTGGAGTCCGTCTATGCCCAGTTTCAGGTGGAGTACGGTCTGGCCAAGATCAAATCGTCCAGTTTTTCCCTGCGTCCTTATCTCAATGAACTGGCACGACTGCATCGCGAGGCCGAGGCCTTCCGTAACAGCGCCTATATGGTCATAACCGAACAGCACTTTGTGATCAAGCGCTTCTTCATCACCATGGTCAGCCATGCACGCAATGTTTTTAGCCAGTGTAATGACGATGTACGTGTCTGGGGTAAGGCCATCATGGTGCCGGTAGTCATTCAGATTCAGGAACACAAGGCGGCCATAGACCGGCGCGCTGAAAACCTGAAAAAGATCTCTGAACAACAGAGCTCGCTGGCTGAGCGCATCAAGGAACTGAAGACCTTGAAGAAGGAATACCAAAACCAGCTCAAGACCACGCAGTACATACGCTCCAGAATCAATCAGCACATGTTCTTCAACGATACTCGGAACGCGTCACCCCCAGACTCATCATCCATGTAACATCGGGCCATTGTTTGCAGCGGCCTGCTGCCATGGGTAGACTGCAATCACTTTTAATTCATGTCATCGTGGTGAGTTCATAACTCTCTATGCCGGATACTTTTCTCCCGGACTCCATCGGGCTGGTCAGCCCCCAGCAAGCCCATTTCTCCGAACCTCTGCACTTGAGCAGCGGAGGCACACTGTCGGAGTATGATCTTGTATATGAAACCTACGGCCGGCTAAACGCTGATAAGAGTAATGCCATACTGGTTTGTCATGCCTTGAGCAGCAACCATCACGCAGCCGGCTACCATGGCAAGGAAGACAAGAAACCAGGCTGGTGGGAAAACTGCATAGGCCCCGGCAAGGCCATAGACACAAACCAGTTTTACGTAGTCTGCTGCAACAACCTGGGAGGTTGTTTCGGCTCCACCGGTCCGGCGACCCTCAATCCCGCCACCAACAAGCCCTATGGTCCGGATTTTCCTATCGTTACCGTGCGTGACTGGGTGGAAAGCCAGGCACGTCTAAGTGATGAGCTGGGTATTGTTACCTGGGCCGCGGTAGTCGGAGGCAGCCTCGGCGGCATGCAAGTCCTGCAATGGTCGATTGATTACCCCGATAGACTCAGACATGCGGTCGTCATTGCGGCTGCCTCCAAGCTCACCGCACAGAATATTGCCTTCAATGAAGTGGCACGCCAGTCCATACGCACCGATGCCGATTTTCATGATGGCCGTTACTATGACTTCGATACAGAGCCCCGCCGCGGCCTGCGTATTGCACGCATGCTCGGGCATATTACTTATCTCTCTGATGACATCATGGGTGAGAAATTTGGTCGTGACCTGGGTGATGGCGATATCGATTTCGATTTTGGTATCGAGTTTCAAGTGGAGAGCTACTTGCGTTACCAGGCCGACAGCTTTGTTGGCAAGTTTGATGCCAATACCTATTTGCTGATGACCAAAGTGCTGGATTATTTTGATCCGGCCAATGACTATGATGGCGACCTGTCCGCGGCCATGAGCAAGGCACAGGCCGATTTCTTTGTGGTCTCCTTCAGCAGTGACTGGCGCTTTGCGCCAGCGCGCTCACGAGAAATCGTCAAGGCATTACATGATAATAACCTTAATGTCAGCTATGCCGAGATCGACGCCAACCAGGGACATGATGCATTCCTGATGAAAATCCCCCAATACCTGGACGTCTTCAGTGCTTATATGGCGCGCGTTGCGATAGATATGCGCCCATGACCCAGCTGTTCCACAGACCGGATTACGCCATTATTGCCGACTGGATACGACCACATAGCCGGGTGCTCGATCTGGGCTGTGGTGATGGCACATTATTGAATCACTTATATCAGCAGAAACAGGCCAGCGGCTATGGCACCGAAATCAATGATGCCAACATTACCCAATGCATCAAGGCCGGTATCAATGTCATACAACTGGATTTAAATGAAGGCCTGTCCGAGTTTGATGACAACTCCTTTGACTTCGTTATCCTGTCCCTGACATTGCAGGCCATGCGCAGACCTGACTTGTTGATACAGGAAATGATGCGCGTCGGTACAGAGGGCATTGTTACCTTTCCGAATTTCGGCAACTGGAAGGCCAGGTTGCAACTGACCCTGGGAGGACGCATGCCTATTACACGTTCGCTCCCCAATCATTGGTATGACACCCCCAATATCCATCTATGCACGATAAAAGACTTCGAGAATCTTTGCCGCACCCTGGGCCTGCATGTACTGGAAAGACAGGCCGTGGACCACATACACCGCACCAGTCTGGGTCTGCGCATGTTTCCCAACTTGCTCAGCCAAATTGCACTGTTCCGCTTTCGTAGAAAGTGATGTCTTGCGTCAGGCAACAGGGACAGATATGTATGGCGCACTCTCCCATAAAATATATTTTCTTTGATATTGACGGAACTCTGCTAAACAGACAGGGCCAGGTAAGCCAGGCCGTGGCCAATGAATTGCATCGTATTCAGGGCCTGGGAATCGGCACGGCCATTGCCTCCGGCAGACCTTATTTTGCCTGTAGGCATCTGATCAAACAATTTTCCCTGGGCGGGCCCGGTGTCTTTTATTCCAGTGCGCTGGTTTATGATAGTAACCGCGATCAGGAGCTGTATTCTGAAGTCCTGGCAAGCAATGATGTCCAGAATATTATTCAGCAAGCCGAGCGAAATAATATTTACTATGAACTATACACGCGTGATAACTATTTCATACAACAGGAGCATCCCTATGCCTCGGTTCAGGAGCACTATCTAAAACAGCGCGCCCAGCCCTGCCTGATCAAGGAACTCATTCGTACACATAAAATATATAAAGTAGTATTAACCATAAACGAGAAGAGTCAAAAGGAGGATTTGCGGGAATTAAAAATCGCACTGCCCCAATTTACTTTTGCGGATGCCCAAGGCGCTGAACACAAGGAAATACTTTTCTCGAATATCACCGGACCCCGGGCAACAAAATCCCGGGCCTTTGAAAGTGTTCTCGATTATTTGCGGCTGACTCCGGAGCAAGTCATGGCCATAGGCGATAGTGATTCAGATAAAGACTTCATCACTATGGCGGGAACGGGTGTGGCCATGGGTGATTCGCCCGATGAGGTAAAAGCCGTTGCCAACCACATCACGCTATCGACAGACGATGATGGCGTCGCCTGCGCATTACATGAGCTCATCCGCTGAGAACGCCCATTATCACACGTCACACGAACCAGCCAGCGGCATGCGCGACTGTTCAGAGTTCTCTTTATAGATCAATCAGGCATCGCTTGTATCCCGATTCATTAAATACAGGATTAATATAATCGCCGGCAAACCCGCTGCCGAGGCATAGAGAAAAAAACTCACATAGCCGAAGCCATCGACAATAAAACCCGAAAAGCCACCGAGGAATTTTCCAGGCAGGGTCATCAACGAACTAAACAAGGCGTATTGTGTTGCGGTATAGCGTTGATTGACCAGGCTAGACAAATAGGCAATAAACACGGCATTGGCGATACCGCCACTCAAATTGTCCGCACTAATAACGACAGACAGCAAACCCAGGCCAGGGTCACTGGCTGCCATCATGGCAAACAATAAATTGGTAGATGCCACCATGGCCGCACCCAGCAATAAAATTCTCATGATGCCAAACCGCAACACCAGAACACCGCCTATTACCGATCCGAGTATGGTCATGGCAAAACCGAACACCTTGGCAACACTGGCAATTTCAGATTTGCTAAACCCCATATCCAGGTAAAACGGATTCGCCATCACGCCCATGGTGATATCGCTTATTCTGAATACAGCCACTAAAACCAGAATAAGAATCGCCAGCACACCATTGCGAGAGAAAAAATCCACGAAGGGACACACCACTGCACCGATAAACCATGCGGAAATCCTTCTGATTTGATCTGGCAGGTGTGCGGACCTTTCCATATACGCTATCACCCGCGCCTCCATAGCCAGATTATTCTGCGATGCGATGTGGGCAGGCTCATTGATAATCAATGTTGTAATGATGCCCACGGATACCAATACTGCCATAGCCATATAGGCAGATTGCCATGAGAAAAAATCGGCAATGTAAAACGCACCGGCGCCGGCCACCAACAGAGCCAGACGGTAACCCCCTATATACATGGCAGCCATAGCGGCCTGCTTATCGACTTCTATCGCCTCGATACGGTAGGCATCTATGGTGATGTCTTGCGTGGCAGATGAGAATGCCACCAACAGTGCAAACCACACCATCATTGTTAACGTATCACTGCCCGGTGTTATCCGTGACATACCCAGCAAACCCACGGCAATGCCTGTTTGCGCCAATAACATCCAGCTACGGCGTTTTCCAAAATAACGTGTTAACAATAACAGTGGCACACGATCTACCACTGGCGCCCAGAATACTTTTATGGAATAGGTAATCCCTACCCAACTAAAGAGCCCAATAATGCTGCGACTGATTTGCGCGTCTGTAAGCCATGCAGACAAAGTGGAGAACACCAACAAGAAAGGCAGGCCGGCGGAAAATCCCAGGAACAACATGGCGATCACGCGTAGCCGGGTGTACACCATGAACGCCTCACGCCAGCTTATTGCGGGGTCTGTCACCTGGCGTTAGAACTCGTAGTCGTAATCTATCGTCAATGGGGCGTGATCGGAAAAACGCTCGTCCTTATAGATGGATTCCGCCGTCGCCGCCTCCGCGATACCCGGCGTGGCGACATGATAATCAATACGCCATCCGACATTCTTGGCCCAGGCCTGGCCGCGATTGGACCACCATGTGTATTGATCCTCCTCCTGATTGAGCCGGCGGAACACATCTACAAATCCCACATCATCAAACAACTGCGTCATCCACTCCCGTTCTTCCGGCAGGAAGCCGGAATTTTTTTTATTACCCTTCCAGTTTTTGAGATCGACTTCCTTATGCGCGATGTTCCAGTCACCACAAATTATATATTCGCGGTCATCGTATCGTTGCGCTTGCAGAAAAGGCATAAAACGATCCAAAAATGTAAACTTGATAGCCTGGCGCTCCTCACTGCTGGAACCGGAAGGTAAATACAGAGAGATAATACTAAGATCACCGAAGTCTGCCTGCAGGTAGCGACCTTCGCCATCAACATCCTCCCAACCCAGGCCCACGCGCACACGGTCCGGTTGCCGACGGGTGTACAACCCAACCCCGCTATAGCCTTTTTTCTCGGCATCATGGAAATAGCCATGGAAACCATCGGGCGCCAGCATCTTGGTTGTCAATTGATCGACCTGGGCCTTGAGTTCCTGCACACAAACGACATCGGCATCCTGCTTGGCCATCCAGTCAAAGAAACCCTTACGGGAAGCGGCGCGTATGCCGTTAAGGTTTGCTGATATAACACGCATATACTTAATTCTTAATTCTTTGTTCTCACTATTTGCGCTCAGTGTACAGAAATTTTTCAAACCCCGCCGCAGTCGTTTACAATACCAATTGACCGGACACCGATGCATCACGATATGAAAGATTACCAACGCCAATTTCTGGAATTCACGCTGAACGTGGGGGTGTTGTGTTTTGGTGAATTCACTCTCAAATCCGGTCGCATCAGTCCCTATTTTTTTAACGCCGGCCTGTTTAACAGCGGCGAACGACTGGCTCGTGTCGGTGAATATTACGCGGCGGCGGCACAGGCATCCGGCATAGATTTCGATATGGTCTACGGCCCTGCCTATAAAGGCATACCCCTGGCATGTTGTACGGCCATCGCACTGGCCCGGCAACATCACCGCGATCTGCCCTATGCCTTTAACCGCAAGGAAGCCAAGAAACACGCGGAGGGTGGCATTATTGTCGGCGCACCCTTATCCGGAAAAGTCCTGATCGTCGATGATGTCATTTCCTCTGGCATGTCTATTAAAGAAGCGATAGATATTATTCACGCGCAGGGTGCGGCGCCGGCAGGGGTAATCATCGCCCTGGACAGACAGGAGCTTGGGGAAGGAAAGACTTCCGCCATTCAGGAAATTGAAGATACGTATGGCGTTAACGTGACCAGCATTACCAGCCTGGATCTGTTAATCAAATACCTGCAAGAACACGGCGAAGATGCGGACCATATTATTCGCGCCATGCAGGCATATCGCGATCAGTACGGGGTCAGTGGCTGCGACGTTCCTCGAAGTGGGTGATATAGCTCTCCTCATGGACTTCGCCACGCACCCGGGCGCCGTGCTCTATGGCCACAATAGGCGCCCGCATCTTGCCCCTTATATCCGCGGTCTCGCGCAGTTCGATCTTGGTGTGGGCGACAATATTCCCCTCCACACTGCCATTGACAATAACCACATCGGCCTCGATATCACCCTTCCAGAAACAATCCACTGTTAACATCAGGACGCCCTGTATATTACAATCACCGTAGACTTCGCCATGGACAAGATAGTTGTCCCGCCCCTGAATATCACCCATGTAAACAGAGCCCCGCTCAATGGTCTTGGGGACCTTTCGTATTCCATCCAGTACTCTGCGTTTGTCCATCAAGTGGCCCCGAGTCTCGTGCAACCCCCGCGCAAGCAGATCATTATGCTGCCACATAGAGGCAAGTTCAATTGACTGGAATCCTAAGGAATCCAACAGCAAGGCCGGCAACCAGTCCCAGTGCACCTGACCGATTAAGGCCAGTGTCAGGCCGTAGTTACCATTCCCAGAAAATACCGGCCAGGACCAGGATTAGACCAATAATCCAGGCCAAACCAGCCCCCCTCCGGCAAATGCCGGGAACACATTCACCAGCAACGAGATCAGGAACAACTAGTTGCTCGCCGGGATCAACGGCTATGACCGTCATGGAAAAATTCACTCATAATCCGGGTCCGAAAATTTGACAAGCTAGGTTTGCAGCACCTATGTTGAAAGAGATCAAACAATTTGCCTGGGAACCGATTATGACAGGGAGACAAAGACTGACTACCGCACTGGCGTTGCTGGCCGCGCTTGCTCTTGGCTCTGCCGCCAACGGCGCCATAAAAAAGTGCAAGGATGAAAATGGACACTGGCACTATGGCGATAACGCGGCCGCGGCCTGCGCAAAGTCCACGGTCATTGAAATGACCGATACCGGTACCAAGGCAAGAGAAACGGCAGCCCCGCTTACCGAAACCGAACTGGCGGAACGTGAACGCACCAAGCATGAACGGGCGAAAAAAAAGAAAGAAGCCGAAGAACAGGCACGCAAGGATGATTTGTTGCTGGCCACTTATGGACATGAAAATGACATTCTCTATGTGCGCGATCGCAAACTGGCACAGATCGAACGCTCCATCAAAGCCACCGAAGTCACCCTGAAGACCATACAGGCAACCCTGGACAGGCAAAACAAACAGGGCGCGGACAAGAAGCGCATTCAACACACCGAGTCACAGGTCGCCAAACAACAGGCCGTGATCGCGGACATGCACACGGAACAGGAACAACTGCGGGTACGCTATACCAAAGAACTTGAGCGCTACCGTAAAATCAAGGCACATCAGGCAGTAGAGGATAAAAAAACCAAGAAGTAGACATCAGACAGGGACCTGTACTTTAATAATTACTCGGGCGACACCCAAGAGTGCCCTCTGTCCGTGACTTCCTGTTTCCAGAAGGGTGCGCGTATCTTGAGCTCGTCAATAATGTACTGACAGGCAGCCAACGCCTGCTTGCGATGTTGGGACCAGGTCGCAATCAGTACAATGGACTCGTCCGGAAGTATGCGCCCATAGCGGTGCCGCACAAAACAGTCCATGACCTCCCATTTCCCAGCCGCCTCTTCACAGACCCGGGCCAGGTACTTCTCCGTCATTCCGGGGTAATGTTCCAGAGTCATGGCCTCCACGGTATGGCCCTGGTTCAGGCTGCGCATAGTCCCAACGAAGACTGCCGTGGCGCCGTATTGACCACCCAGACCCACCCGCTCCCTTTCATAGTCCGCCAACACCTGCCAAGGCTGAAAGGTCTCATTGCTGACGATAACCATCATCTAGCCCCCTGTTACCGGCGGGAAGAAAGCGACTTCATCACCATCATCGATGGCCTGCTTCCAATGGGAAAATTCTTCGTTCACCGCCACCAGGGTATTGGCCGGTGCTTCACACTGGGCCGCCTGTTGCCAGACCTCGGTAACAGTCATTTCTGACGCAGCATCCAGGACATCCTCATCCCGGCCGAGAAGCTCCCGTATCGAGGCAAAATATCTGACTCTAATGCTCATAATTAAGAAAATCGCCTCTTTTGTCTATGTAGTCAGCTTTTCTGTCGCCCTTTAAAGTGCGCTAATATGCGTCTGGTTTCAAGGCCACCCCCGAAGAACATCTGTAAGTTGCTGTTTTATTTGTTTTACTTCTTCAGACCCGCAAGGGGTTTTGTTCCCACAAAGATAAAGAAAACTTTATGTGGGTCCTTGATGCAATGATGCAAATCTAATAATTAGAATAATTCCAAGTATAAAATCACGCTGCCATACCGAAACAATCTATGGCCGTATAAATTTCCCGATTATGCGGTGCCAACAGTCTGTTATATATTTGCGGCTCTTCGAAATTCGGCCACAAGGCCAAGACTTCAGACAAAATCACTCTGTGGGGGTACGTTTCAGAAGTTGGATTTCAGACCATATTATTCATGCACAAATAGTCCACGAGAGTGCTGACCATAGCGGGGGAAACGAGAATGATTAAGCCGATTGGATCCGATGAATTGCAACCGCGTTTTGTCTATGGCGATGCTAAACACGACAAGCTGAGCAAAGAAGCAGAATCTCTGCCTTCAATCGTCATTAGTTCACAAGCTGCCGGTAACGCCGTAATGATGGGGGGTGGCTATTTCAACCCACTGAAAGGCTTTATGAATGTAGCCGATGCCATGGGTGCCGCCGAGAAAATGACCCTGACTAATGGTTCTTTCTTCCCGGTTCCTGTTCTGTGTCTGCTGGAAAATATAGATGCCATCAAGGACAGCAAACGCATTGCTCTACGTGACCCCAATGTCGAAGGTAATCCGGTGCTGGCCATCATGGACGTCGACAACATCGAAGAAGTCTCCGACGAGCAAATGAAGGTCATGACTGACAAGGTCTACCGCACGGATGACATGGAGCACCCGGGCGTCAATGCGTTTAATACCCAGGGTCGCATGGCCATTTCCGGCCCGATTCAGGTGCTGAACTTCAGCTACTTCCAGACTGAATTCCCGGATACTTTCCGCACCGCGGTTGAAATCCGCAACGAAATCCAGGAACACGGCTGGAACAAGGTCGTCGCCTTCCAGACCCGTAATCCCATGCACCTGGCACACGAAGAGCTGTGCCACATGGCCATGGACCGCCTGGGCTGCGATGGCCTGGTGATTCACATGCTGCTGGGTAAACTCAAGAAGGGCGATATTCCCGCACCGGTACGCGATGCCGCTATTCGCAAGATGGTGGAGCTGTATTTTCCGCCCAACAGCGCCATGGTCACCGGTTATGGCTTCGATATGCTCTATGCCGGCCCCCGGGAGGCTGTGTTGCACGCCTATTTTCGCCAGAATATGGGCGCCACCCATTTCATTATCGGTCGTGACCACGCCGGTGTGGGTGACTACTATGGCGCTTTTGACGCCCAAACCATTTTCAAGGACGAGGTGCCGGAAGGCATGCTGGCGATTGAAATCTTCGAAGCTGATCACACGGCTTATTCCAAGAAGCTGGACAAGGTCGTAATGATGCGCGAAGCCCCGGGGCATGAGAAAGATGACTTTGTACTGCTGTCAGGCACCAAGGTCCGTGAGATGCTGGGTAATGGCGAGGCCCCACCGAAGGAGTTTTCTCGCCCTGAAGTAGCCAAGATCCTGATTGACTACTATCAGAACCTCTGAGATGAGATTGGCCCGGCAAGGACCAAAACCGATGAACCGTGCGGGTTTTGGTCCTGCCCAGGGCAGCATCTAACGTGCTATCCGGCTCATTACGCAGCAAAATCAGACACCTTTCAAACCCAGTATTCAGCTCAAATAAATTCAGCTTATAGCGATCAATGTAAAACTATGGTTTTAAAGGAATATATGGCTTTATTTTGCCGTAAAAAATGGCTAAGTTATCGCCCCCCGGCAGAGTATCACGCTAGAGGGGCTGTGAATTTTTTAGGTGAGGATCAGTATGGCCTGGTTGTGCCAGGCCTCCTGCGCCCCACCCGAAAAGCGGAAGTTAGACCGCCCAAGCTATTGGGGGATCAATATCTTCATCGCACCTGCTGGTGACAGCAGACATCGTACTGAAAATTTTTTTCATTTAGTTAACTAAAAAACAGAAAAGGAGCCTATCAATGCCTACCTTTGTACGTACCGAGAAATGTGATGGCTGCAAGGGTCAGGATAAGACCGCTTGTATGTACATCTGCCCACATGACTTAATGATGTTGGACAAGGACGGCTCGGCAACGGGTCACGCCATGAAGGCCTACAATCAGGAACCCGAGCAGTGCTGGGAATGCTACAGCTGTGTGAAGATTTGCCCGCAAAACGCAATCGAAGCACGTCACTATGCGGATATCGTACCTCTGGGGGGTTCTGTACAGCCTCTGCGTGGTACCGATTCCATTATGTGGACCATCAAATTCCGCAACGGCACCCTGAAGCGTTTCAAGTTCCCGATCCGCACTACGCCTGAAGGCTCTATCGATCCTTATGCAGGCAAACCTGAAGCCGATATGTCCAAGATTGAAGACAACGGTTTCTTCGTGCAAAGCAACGGCTACCGCGCGGGCGATCCCAGCGAACTGATCGCCAAGTAATTCATTTAAATAATACTAGAGGAAAGAACAATGGCAGGAGAATTTGGTAATCCTGAAGTGATCGAAGAAGAGGTAGACATCCTCTTGATCGGTGGCGGTATGGCTTGCTGCGGCGCTGCATACGAAATTATGCGCTGGGCAGAAGGTACCGACCTGAAGATCAAACTGGTAGACAAGGCCGCTATGGACCGCTCTGGTGCGGTTGCTCAGGGTCTGTCCGCTATCAACACCTACATCGGCCCCGACCAGGATCCAGCCGACTATGCCCGTATGGTCTCCAACGACCTGATGGGTATCACCCGTGATGACCTGACCTACGACATGGGCCGCCACGTGGATGAGTCGGTTCACTTGTTCGAGGAATGGGGCCTGCCCATCTGGAAGCTGGATGAAAAAGGTGAACGTCACGACGGTTCCAAGGGCCTGACTCCCCTAGCCGATGGCGGCACACCGGTACGTTCCGGTAAGTGGCAGATCATGATCAACGGTGAATCCTACAAGTGGATTGTTGCCGAGGCCGCCAAGAAGGCCCTGGGATCTGACAATATTCAGGAGCGTATTTTTATCGTTAAGCTGGTTAACGACAAGAACGACCCGAACCGCATTGCCGGCGCCGTGGGTTTCTCCACTCGTGACGATAAAGTTGTTGTTTATAAGTTCAAGGCCTGCCTGCTGGCCGCCGGGGGTTGTGTGAACCTGTTCCGTCCCCGCTCTGTCGGTGAAGGCCAGGGTCGTGCCTGGTATCCCGTCTGGAACGCCGGGTCCACCTATGCCATGGCTGCTGAAGCCGGTGCCGAATTGACCTTGATGGAAAACCGCTTCGTACCAGCCCGCTTCAAGGACGGTTACGGTCCAGTGGGCGCCTGGTTCCTGTTGTTCAAGGCCAAGGCTGTCAACGCCAACGGTGAAGTCTACATGGACAGGAACAAGGACATGCTGAATGACTATCCTCCGTATGGTCAAGCTGCCGTTCCGGCTTCCTGTCTGCGTAACCACTTGATGCTGCATGAAATGAAGGAAGGCCGTGGTCCTATCTACATGGACACCGTTACCGCCCTGGCTACCCTGCGTGAAACCCTGACGCCTCGTGAAGTGAAGCATCTGGAAGCCGAGGCCTGGGAAGACTTCCTGGACATGTGTGTCGGCCAGTGTGGTGTCTGGGTGGGTGAGAACATCGAGCCTGAGAAGAAGAACTCTGAGCTGATGCCGACCGAACCTTACCTGCTGGGCTCTCACTCCGGTTGCTGCGGCATCTGGGTATCTGGCCCAACCGACGTCGGCGCTCCGACCGAAGAGGCCGAAGCCGGTGTTCCGGATCACCTGCCCAAGGGCTGGAACTGGGGCTACCGCTCCATGACCACCGTACAGGGCCTGTTCACTGCCGGTGACGGCGTCGGCGCTTCCGGTCACAAGTTCAGCTCCGGTTCACATGCCGAAGGCCGTATCTGCGCCAAGTCTATGGTCAAGTACTGCCTGGATAACAAGGATCTCAAACCGGAACTGGATACTTCCGTTGATGATCTGGTGGCTGAGGTTTACCAGCCAGTCAAGACCTACCTGGAGCACAAGGACTACACCACGGCGATCGACGTGAACCCGCACTACATCACGCCAAAGATGCTGCAGTTCCGTCTGCAGAAGATCATGGATGAGTATGTGGCGGGTATTGCGACTTACTACATTACCAACGATCACATGCTGGCTGTTGCAGAAGAGAAGCTGGGAATGCTGAAGGAAGATGCGGTAAAGATGCGCGCCAAGGACCTGCACGAACTGCTGCGTGCCTGGGAGAACTACCACCGCATCCTGACTGCTGAAGCCCACATGAAGCACATCCAGTTCCGTCAGGAATCTCGTTATCCTGGTTTCTACTACCGTTCTGACAAGAACTTCGTCGACGAGGAAAACTGGCATTGCTTCGTGAACTCTATCTACGACAAGGATTCCAAAAAGTGGACCTGCTTCAAGCGCGCCCACACGGATCTTGTAGACAAAAGCAAGCTGTTCAAGTAATACTACTTTACAGCTGAAGTACGGAAAGTCCGGGCGCCAGGCGGTGCCCGGGCTTTTTTTTCCGACCTTTATTGTGGCTGTAAGTTATTGATTTTATTTAGTTGAATTCGGGCCACGGTGGTCCGAGGAGCACAAGATGAGCGAGGAAAAACCTGTACTGCCGCACGAGAGCCCGCTCGTACCCAATTTATTGGCCCTGGACAGCCAGATCCGGTTCCGTTGCCATAAAGATATCGCCTGTTTCAATGCCTGCTGCAGGAATATCGACATTCAGCTGACACCTTACGACCTGTATCGGCTTAAACAGCGCCTGGGAATGAGCTCCAGTGAGCTGCTGAACCGGTACACCTTCCCGTTCGAGATGGATGCCCACGGCCTGCCCGGAGTCAAGCTTAAGCCGGTCGAGGATGGCACGGCCTGCCAGTTCATGACGGACGAAGGCTGTAGCGTCTACAATGACCGGCCCACGGCCTGTCGTTACTATCCGCTGGGGCTGATGTCCATCCGCAAGACCGATTCCAGCACCGACGAGCAGGGCTATGCCCTGGTGGAAGAGGAGCATTGCCTGGGCCACCAGGAAGACCGCACACTGACGGTGGACGAATACCGCCGGGAACAAGAAGTCGAGGACTATGACACCCTCTCCCGTGACTGGCGTCAATTGATCCTGAAGAAGAAGTCCGCCGGTCCCAGCATCGGCCAGCCCTCTGAGATGAGCCTGCAACTGTTTTTCATGGCCAGCTATAACCTGGACCAGTTCCAGGGCTTCGTCACCAGCGACAAGTTCCTGATGACCTATGATCTGGATGGGGAATTGGTCGAGAAACTGAAACAGGACCCGCTGGAAGTGGTCAAATTTGGCGCCAGATTCCTGAAACAGGTGCTGTTCGGCGAGGAGTTCCTGCCGACCCGTTCCGGCGCCGAAGAGCAACGCCAGCAACACATGAAGCTGCGGGCCGAGCAACTCAAGAATGCCGCCCAATTTCAAGCCGAGGCCCAGGCAAACCAGGCCAAGGAGACAGGATCATAATAATAACTTGTGGTTAGAGGAATCTTATAAAGCCCCTTGGCGAAGGGGCTTTTTTTTGTCTTGAGTTTCCCCTTCTCCTTGAGGGATAGAGGTGGAGGTATTTGTCAGACCCGAATCCAGATCAATACAGCGTATACGCTTGCTACTCCAGTAGTGACCCCGCCGCTTGAACTGTTTGAACAGCTTTCCCACATTAAGGCATATCATGCCTGACCACCGCAAATTATACTTGGACCTATTCCAGGACCGAGATACCCACACCCAGCAAGATGAATAAATGATAACTATCAATAACTTATAACAACATCCTCATATAGGAATATAAGTATAAGATAATAATTATTCATTTATCTGAAAACCTTGATTTCAATGGCGATACTCGCTAGAGTACTAACCGGAATCGTCATAAAGGAATATGACAACCTTGTCGGAGGGTCACATAAGCAGGGATGGCGACGATAATAATTATAAATAACACAATTAGGAATGAGATAATTTGCACGGCGGTCTGATAAGGCCGTTCAGGGCTGCATATTGTCTGCCGGTTAGTGGAAGCGTGCTTGGGAAGTCAGCCTATGAACAAGGGAAAGGGGAAGGTGGCACGGGCGGGGTATCGCTTTGTCGTGACGGCGGTGTTGTTATTCTGCGCCTCATCCGCCCATGCCGGCATCACCGAGGCCCAGGCCTGGCTGGCATCCCAACAACAGACCGATGGCAGCCTGGCGAACACACCTGCTTCATTAGCGACTCCTCTACAATCCACTGCTGAATATCTGCGTACACTGCATGTGCTGGGCCGGCGAGGCACGCCTGAATACAGTGCGGCACTGTCTTATATCAACAGCACCACGGATACGAACAGCGAGGCATTATCCAGAAAGATCATCGCCAATGCCGAGGCCGGTAACGATGTCACGGTGCTGATCGATCAGCTCATCGCCCATCAAAATGAAGATGGGGGATTTGGGGATCAAGTCGGGTATGCCAGTTCTACACTGGATACCGCCTGGGCGGTTGTGGCATTAGGCGTATCTAACACCAGTCAAGTCGATGCAGTGTCATCGGCCTTGTTGTATCTCAGGTGGCAGCAAGGAGCAGATGGTGGGTATGGCGTGGATGCGTATTCCCCCAGCACCTACATTAGCGCATTGGTTGCCAGTGCGATGAATCGCTATCGATTTACTTACCCATTGGCCACCGAACTCACGACATTGAAAGAATATTTACTGTCCAGTCAGCTGCTGTCGGGTTGGGGCAGCGACTTTGAAACGGCTCAAGGTCTACTCGCGGTCATGCAGCTATCCAGCGATGTGAGTCGATTTATCGATTCCGTAACCGTATTGCAGGCCAGTCAATGGGCAAGCGGATCATGGAGCGATGACAGCTATTCTACGGCCCTGGCGGCAAGGGTGAGTTATCTGTATGCGAATCTGCAGCCTGTGTCAGATCCCAATAAGACCTTTATTAATGGACGGCTGGTGGGTGACACCAACGGTCAAGGGCTGATAGGCGCCAGCGTGTCCATCCTTGAGTTGCCGGGCACTGTATTCACGACCTTAAGCGATGGCAGTTTCTCAGTCACCGATCTAGATGCCGGAACCTACACCCTGCAATACCAGCATCCTGCTTATTACACGACCACTCAATCGATTACGCTTGATGCAGGCAGTGTGTTGGATATCGGTACGGTCCGTTTGACTCCGTTGCCGGATGTGGGCGTCATCAGCGGTATTATCACGGACCTCAGCACAGGGTTGCCCATACCAGGTGCGCAAGTATCGGTAACCGGTGCGATCACCGTGAGTGTGCTGTCGGATAATGGAGGTGCTTATTCCATTACCAGTCCACCTGGAGGTGTGTCAATAACAATAAGTAATGGCGATTACCACACTGTATCGGGCAACAGCACTGTCGTGGCGGGTGGTACCTTGGCCTTCTCTCCTGCACTTACACCCGTGTCAGCACCGCCCCCGGAACCGACCACCACCGTGACGATAAAAGGTTCAGTGGTCGATATTGTGACGAATCTGCCACTGGCCGGTGTAAACGTATCGGTTGTGGGCACCACACAAAGTGTTATCACGGGAGCGGATGGTAACTTCTTACTGGAGAATGTTGCCGCGGGTGATCTTGTTATCGACATTATAAGCACAGGCTATCAAGGTGTGCGCTACACGGCGACAGCACCAGAAGGCAGTATCGTGAACCTGGGTACCGTCCGCCTCACTGCGGTAACCCCACCCCCATCGGCATCCAGTACACTCAAAGGGCGTGCACTGGATGCCGTCACACAGGTCGCAGTGTCCGGTGCATCCGTGGAAGTCATCTGGGGCGGTGTCGTGCCTGGAAGCCTAATCACCACGACTTCGGCAGACGGCAGCTACCTTGTGGAAGGGATTCCGGAGACCGTGTTTTCGGTCACCATACAAGCGCCCGGTTATCTGGATTTTGCTCGTGAAGTAACCCTTACCCAAGCCGCCATTGTTCGCATGGATGTCCCCATGCAACGTGTGACGGTGTCGGACATTGAAATTACGTCGTTAACGGCGCCGGCCGATGCCTATCCGGCGTTGAAAGAGATTAACTTTGCGGCCCGGTTAGAAAACATCGGCACCGTGACACGCAAGGTGCGCATATATATTCAGGTCCGGGGCAGCGATGGCAGAGTGGTGGATGAGTATGCGGCAACCGATGTACCCCTGGGAGTTGATCCGTCCGTTGCGCTGATCACTGTTGCACCGGGTACGCCAGTAGATACTAAATTTACATGGCATACCGCTCGGTATCAACCCGGCACATATACAATTGTCGCGCAGGCCATTGATGATGTAACGGGACAGTTCCTCACCGAACGTGGCATGAACATCACGGTCTTACCCACTAACCGCATTGGCGGTTCTGTCACATTCGATCCACCCATTGCGCAAGCGTCAGCGCGTAGACCGATACAACTCACTGCCAATGTCAGTAACCGAGGGAACCTGCCGGTAGAGGCCGGTAGTCTAACGGCCACGATTTTATTAAAAAACAAAGGTTTTGGCTACCCTCTGAATAGCTTTGAAGTCGAAGAAATAGCAGAGGCACCCAGCACCTACAGCATGCGTGGCGGTGACAATGATGCGGCCGGCAATTTCTATGTCGCTAATTACTCAACCAATGAGGTATGGAAGTTTACTCCTGATGGTACCCAGAGCGTCTTTGCCACGAGTCTCGCGCGTCCAATGGATGTCGATGTCAATGCCCAGGGTAATGTTTATGTATTAAATCGCCAAAACAGTTTTATGTGGTTCACGCCAGATGGTGTGGGGACATTGGTCAATACCGGCTTGTCCAATCAGGAAGCGATTGAGGCGCATGCCGATGGGCGGGTGCTCATCGTACGGGGCAAAAAGCTCCACGAGGTGCTACCCGATGGTACGGTGAACCTTTTGGTCTCCGGCGGCTTGGCCAATCCGGTTGGTTTGGCTGAAAATAGTAAAGGCGAAATTTTTATCGCAAACAATGGCGAGAACAGTATCTCTATGTTCGTAAATGGTACGTTATCGACATATGTAACAGGGATTAATAGGCCAACTGGCATCACCATCGATACGACTGATAATCTCTATGTCACCAGCTTTGGCGATAATGCGCTTTATAAAGTCGCGACCGATAAGACGATTACAACCGTGGCGACCGGTTTATCGGGTCCGTATGACGTCAAGATTGGGCCGGACGGTAACCTTGTTGTCTCCAACTACAACAGCCATGACATCGTATCGATTACACCGGACGGTCAGGTTTCGACATATGTAGCACCGTCCTTTGCGGGCCCCGCTGCCGCCATCTACGATGGCTCTGGCAATTTATTTGTCGCCAACTCACGTACCCATGACATAACGAGATTTGCCACTGATGGCACGACAACCAAGACGGTTACCTTTCCGTACTATCCCACCGATTTGAAAGTGGGCAGTGGTGGCAACTACCATATGTTGATCAACAGCAATTCTCTGTATCGCATTGCTCCAGACGGAACCCAGAATCGCATTACCAATGCGTTGAACAATGCGCATGCCATGGTGCTGGCCAGTGATGGCAATGGTTACCTTGTATCAGAAGTAGACGCTAACCGTATTTCCAGAGTAGACACAGCTGGCCAGATCACACCATGGGCCACTCCCTATTTGAACGCTGCACGTAATTTACGTCGTGACAGCCAAGGCAATATTTATGTGCTCAATGATGGTGGGTTTGTTACCAAGATATCGCCTACAGGGCAGGTCAGTAAATTTGTGACGGGACTGAGCTATCCGCGTGGTTTGGCTGTTGACGGTCAGGACAACCTTTATATCACGGAGCAACTCAGCAAGAAGCTCTACCGCGTCGATAGTAGTGGTACGCGAATATTGATTGGAACCATGGCTTTCACACCTGGGGCGGTAGCTGTACTCCCTACTGGCGATCTGCTGGTAGGTGAATACTGGGGCAGTCGATTATTTACGGTTGACAGTGCTGGAGTGCCCACACTCTTTGCTACTCTGGCCAATAGTATAGATCGGTATCTGGAAGTCAACGCTTCAGGTACCGTGTGGATATCGCATCAGGGCCGTCATCGTGTAACACGTATCGATACAGATGGTACGCAAACAGTAATTGGTGTTAACCGTTCTCCTACTGCATTGCAAAAAGATGGTGCAGGGGGTGTATTTATCAGTGTGGAAGATGGCGTTAAGCATCTGGATTCAGCTAATACGCTAACGACCAATATCACTGAGGCAAACATGAGCGGTGTTACCAACTATGGTCTGACACGAGATCTGGTTGGCAGGTTCTGGATCACGGATCGCAACGGCATTCTCTGGCGATTCACAGCCAGCGGTGTACTGGATAAACGCTTTGCGACTTTCGGTAAGCCAAGAGGTTTAGCCTATGCAGGCACAGACCTGATCGTGAGTGCGGACAACGGTAATGTAGTGCGCATCACCGCCCCCGATCAGTTGTCAGAGTTGTTAACAAAAGGCAACTACAAGCGCATTAGTGCTACCAGCAGTCAGGGTCTGTTGATGTTATCCACTACTGGCGTGACACATCTTAACTTGCAGTCGTTAGAAAAAACGACGCTTGCTACAGGGTTTTCATCTGTTTCAGCACTAGCTGCATCCGCGGATGGCTCGTTTGCCGTCGGAGACATTAACCGCAATACATTAACATTCTTTAACGCAGATGGCACGAAACAGGATGTTGTAGCCGGTCTTCAGAATCCCAGGGCATTATTATTTGACTCAACCGGGAATCTACTAATTGGCAGTACGTATCCTAACAGTATATTAACTGCTCGTGCAAATGGAAAACTAACGGTATTCTCTCAAAATGTTGACTCTGTACGAGGCATGATGTTAATGGATGATGGGCGTGTTTATGCAACGAATATAAGCTATATATATGAAATATCGCTTAATGGTTCCGTTATCAAAAGAACACCGCAGGGCTCGAAGCCATCCGGAATTATTCGTACTGTAAATAACGATATCCTGGTATCGCTTTCTGGTGCTAATAAGATAGCACGCTTTAATCAGGACAATAGCTTCACGAAGCTGGCCGGTGGTTTTAGTTTTGCCAGAGATGTGGAAACGGATGCTGTGGGCGATATCTATGTTGCCGACAGTATTGCTGAAATGGTTAATGTCGTGAATGCGGATGGCACCTTGACGCTGAAAGGCGGCGGACTAAAAGATCTTGCCCGTATAGCCGTGCTCCCGGACAGTACTATCTATGCGCTGGACAGTGGTCGTTTTATCAGGTCTCTTGAAGTGGATGGCACGCGCAAGGTCTTTGATGTCGGCAAGTTCATGGCAAGACGTAACATCGTCTCGATATCCGCGGGTTTAGACAACCTGCCTATGCTTGGAACACGCAGCAACTATACAACAAACAATACCTATCAGATATTGCGCTTCATCCCCTCATCATCCGCGATACCCGGCCTCAGTCCTGGGCAGGTTGTGTACACGGCCAGCGCGACGATACCTTCCTTGGACCCTTCAGATAATTCGTTATCGATTGGTTTAGGAAGTTGGACGCCCACAGAAAGTGGTGACTACCTTGTTGAGGTGCGACCTGAAGGTGGCGTGACGACCGGAGTGATGACCAATACCTTGCATGTCGGGCCCAATGCATACGCCAACCTTGCATTATCAGCAACTGATACCGCACCAGGCGATCAATCCGTGGCGAGCACATTAAATATCATCGGTGCAGATTCCACCAGTATCTCCCGAGTGGTACCAGAAGGTCTGACGGTGGTTACACGCGGAGTATTCCCCGCGAGATTAGGCGCCGATTCGTTCGGCAATGTTTATGCTTCACAGTACACCTATATAGAAAAAATTGCATCGGATGGCACTCGATCAGAGATCGCACGTAACCTTGTGAATGGGCAAAGTATCGCTGTCGATGCGTTCGGAAATGTGTATGGGCATTATGGCAGTAAAGTCAGGAAATTTGCACCTGATGGGAGCATGACTGAACTGGCAACCCTGGGAGCAGCAATTGCCGCCCTGGCCGTTGATTACCAGGATCGTCTGTACGCCGTCGATTTTACGAACAGCCTGTCCCGTATCTATCCCGACGGCCGGATCGAGCTGCTAACCCGCAACGGCATTATCACGCCCTATAACGGAAATGTACCCTTTACGCTTTCGATTGATGGGCAGGGAAATTTCTATGTCCATAACGAGAATAACGAGATCGTGCGTATCACCCGGGATGGCAAGGCCGCGCCTCATATCACTGGCGCCAGGTTTGAGTACGAAGGTGGGGTGGTTGCAGCGGACTGTGCCAACAATGTGCTGTTCGCGCCAATTCTGTATCCGGATGTTTTTCCGGATTTAGCGGGAGAAGAAAAGCACATTCTACAACGCACTGGTAATACCGGCGAGACCGGCCTGGTGTTATACGGACCGGAACATGATCCGGGTTTAGTTGATATGGATGAGTTGTTCTATGATCGCTTTGGGCAGCGGCTGATCATCTATGGGGATGGTGTCGGTTTGTACTCGTTTCCTATTATTTGTGGCGGTATTTCCGTCGAGGCGCATGTCATCTCGCGTGTTGATGTTGCGTTGGCAAGTATGGACCCGGCACCCACCAGTACCATGGATCGTGGGGACGGCACCTTTGAATATATCTGGGGTCTGGCGGAGGTAGATAACAAGGGATTTGATATCAATATGAATCTCTTGTTTCAAGGCATGACGGAAGGTGAAAATCGTCCCATGGCGCAGGAGGCCTTTCTATTATTCAATAACAGTTTTGATTCCACAGAACCGGTTCGTGTGCCTATCGACATCCCGACATTGTCCGCGGCCAACCGAATGTCTTTGGTCACGTCGCTGGATGCAACCAGTTACGGGCCCAATGCCACGGTTCAACTGACGGCCGAGGTCAGTAATCTCAGTAATGGTGAGTTCAATGGCCTGCTGGAATTCAGTGTCCTGGATACAGGCAATAATGTCGTTACCGAGTTACCACCTGTAAATGTGCTGGGAATGCCAGTTGCTTCGACACAAACTGTGAACACAAACTGGGATACCGGCACCACCCTCGCAGGGAACTATAAACTTGTGACGCGACTTGTGAACAATGGCGGTGCTGTACTGGCCAGCAGTGAAGATGGTTTTAGCATTACAGCAGGTGCAACAGATCCCGCGGCAGGTTTGGCCTTACTACGCACCACTACCGATCGTGTGAGCTATCACACCACGGATGCGATTCAGGTAGCCAATCTGGTTGGCAATACATCGGTCAACGCCTTGCTCACCGGCGCGACACTGGAGGTGGCGTTGCGCAACAGCGCCGCGCAAACCCTGGCCTCGGTGGCGCTGCCCATCAGTGAACTCACCCCCGGGGCCTCGCGTGCTCTGGCCACGGCACTGACGCTGACGAACGCGGCGCAAGGGGCCTATCTCATCACCGGCCAGGTACTGGCCGCCGATGGCAGCGTGCTCGCCACCGACACCGCATCCATCACCGTCCAGTCCGATCTCACCAAGGCCCTGGCCGGCACGGTCGAGCTCACCGCCACCAGCCTGACCCGGGGTGAGCCCCAGACCTGTACCGCCACACTTATTAATAAAGGCAGTATCGATGTCACCCGCCTCGAGACCCACCATGCGCTGGTGGCGGTCACGGGCAATGGCCTGATCAGTGAAGAAGTCCTGACTATTACCCTGGCACCGAGCCAGTCCAATGTCTCCATCCGTACGCTGGATACCGGCGCCCTGGCCGAGGGCGATTACGCCTGCCTGTTGCAGGCCCGTGTCAATGGCGCCCTGGACACCCTGGCCTATGCCGCCTTTACCGTCAAGCAACCGCCCATTCAGCTGGATCTGGGTCTGGCCGAAGGCAGTCGTGGCCGCTTGTTGGTGATGCTGGACGGACCCGACATGGTCTGTGACGGCATCACGCAACTGGACCTGTCGAAGGTGTTCGTCACGCCCTTGCCATCCGACGCCACCCTCGAGGTGGTGGTCAAGAGTGAATCCGGCGCCGAACTCGATCGGGAAACGGCCCCCCTTGCCGGCTTCACCGGTCCGGTGAACCAGAACCCCGGCGGCAAGGGGGCTGATCTCACCATTAGCGTCTTCGATAGCAATACCTTGCGCCTGGCATTGACCCCGGATGCGACCAGCACGCAATTGGAGCATGACGTGACGATCACGGCCACGCTGCAACAGGCCGGCGCCACGCTGATGACCCTGGCCTCCGGTGCGCTCGATACCGAGTGTGAACACCCATTGGAACTCGATGCCGTCCTGGGCGGTTTTACGCTCACGGACCTCACCACCTTGCCGGTACCGACCGAGGAATATCTGGACCCCGACGGCCCGATCTCGGCCCCCAACACCGATGTGCAACAGGCCTTCTTAACGACCTTGCTGGCCGCAAACGGTTGGTCGGCCACGCTTGTCACCGACGATGATGCCTTCGAGCGTGAATTCCGCACCGGCGGTTATGCCGCCTATGCCTGGCTGGCCGAGGAAGCAGAGCTGGATGACGATCTCGGCAAGGAACTGCGCGAGGCCGTCTACCGGGGCGCCGGACTCATCATGACCCCATCGCGGCAGGACCATGGCGATGATGACCATAATGATGATTTGGTCCCGGCCCTCGGGGTCATCGGCCAGGGCCAGGCCACCGGTATTGCTACAGCCAATATCCCCGCCGGCAACCTGCTACCCAACGGCGGTCAGCTCAGCGTGATGGCCGATGACACCGTCCACGGCCTGCGGCCCACGACCGCTGAGACCTGGGGTGTCTATGACCTGCCACCGGAGATCACACTTTGTGATAGCCCGGACAGTGAGGATAGCGAACAGGACAGCGACAGCAGCGAGAAAAGTGAAAAGAAAGACGAGCAGGACGACGAACACAGCGACTGCCTGCCCGGGGATACCGCCATCACCATTCACAGCTATGGTCGTGGCCGGGCCATTACCGCCGGTTTTGACTGGCTGGC
>BTRG01000007.1:0-58587 GCA_036986275.1 Gammaproteobacteria bacterium
CTAGCCTGCCGAAGTGTCGAGAGTGCTGTCATCCGTTATCATGTGGCGCACATAGGCCTCATCGCGCATCTGTCGTATCCATTGTTGGTAACGCTCTTCTGCCTTGCGCGAATGAATTTGTTTTCTGGCTTCGGTCCGATCCAGTTCCTGGCCGATGTCTTTCTGTCGGCGTTCCAAAACCTGAATGATATGCCAGCCGAAACGACTCTTTGTGGGTTTGCTCAGTTCCTTTGGCTTCAGTGCATCCAGGGCCTTTTCGAATGCAGCCACGGTCTGTCCCGGATTTATCCAGCCCAGATTACCGCCATCGGCCGCGGAGACCGCATCCTCGGAATGTGCCTTGGCGATGGCGGCAAAATCATCGCCACTGAGCAGGCGCTCATAGAGTTCGGTAATCTTGCGCCGGGTGGCGTTATTGTCCTGTATTGCCGTGGGCCTCATCAGGATATGGCGCGCCAGTGTTTGCGTGACGTTCTTGTGTTTTTTACTGCTGCGGCGTTCGTTTAGCTTGAGAATATGAAAACCGTTGGCGCTTTGTAATATCCCGCTGAACTGTCCGGCCTCGAGATTCTCCAGCGCTCTGACAAAAAGATCAGGTAGCTGGCCGGCGCTTCGCCAGCCCAGGTTACCGCCTTCCAGGGCTTCCTTACTCTTGGAGTAGGCAATTGCCGTGGCTTCGAAGTCAGCCCCTTCGACCAAAATAGCCAGGATTTTCTCTGCAAGCTGTCGGGTCTTGCTGATGTTGTCCGCAGATGCTTCTTCCGGTATGGGTACCATGATATGCGATAAGTCATAGGAATCATTCGCACCCAGCAGTTTGCTGCGTGATTCCAGAAAGAAATCAACCTCGCTTTCGCTGACCCGTACACGGCGGTTAACCATGCGCTCCGTGAGTTGCTGTATCAGTACCATGTCGCGTACACGATTGCGGTAACTAAGGAGGTCGATACCATCTTTCTTGATTTCGTTGAGTAAGCTTTCGCGAGCCACCTTATTTCGTTCGGCAATTAAATTGATTTGTTTATCGATATCAGATTCACTAATACGTATGCCACGCGACTGCGCTATCTGCGTCTGTATGCGATCCAGTATCAGGCGTTCGAGTAGTTGTTCACGCAAGAGCTTATCGGCAGGGATTTTTATTTTTTGTGATTGCAGCTGCTTTTTGGTCTGGCGCAGCCGTGCATTCAGCTCAGTCTGGGTGATGACATCATCATTGACTATGGTCAGGATGCGATCGACGTCTTCTATGGCCACGGCCAAAGACGCGAAAATATTGCTGATGAGAAGAAATGTCGCCAGGAAAAGTGAATGCCTGACTGGGGTGCGAAGAGAACGTAACATGGCTGGCAATGGTTTTGGATAAAACGGTCTGCGAGCATAGCATGAACCCGGCGATGGTTGTGCGAGATCATGCATGTTCCGGGAAGCTCTGAATTAATCAGAGCTTCCTTAGTTTAATTCTGCGTGAAAAACAGGCCTTGTTCCAGGGGGTTTTTCGGTCGGCTGCCAACCTCGGCCAGTCGCGATAGTTCCAGTTGCAGCATGAAGGTGTCTATCTGATCGCCGTTGCTGGACAGACGACGATTGACGAAACCTCGTAGCGCCCAGCAACAGGCCTGGCGGAATTCCAGGCCTGCATAGGACTCAAGATTTTGCTGTTCCTTGGCGGAGTAGTTCCAGCGCGCCATTGCGGTCCAGTGTGTCCACGCAGGCCACTGCAGAGATACATCCCATTGTTCCTGGTTATCTTTAATCAAACGATAACCGGCATTGAAGATGGTGTCGGCACGGGGCTGGTATTGCAGGTAGGCGCTACTCTTGCGAACCACGTCTTCATCAGTATCCCACTGCAGGCTGGCCCGAGCATACCAATTTAGACGTAAATTCATGCCCAGTTCTGCGATATAATCCGATCGCGTCTGGCTGATTGTGCCGGCTGGAAGGTTTACTTCACGATCGGCAAAATAAAAAATCTCACCTATGCTCAGACGCATGCGTTCGCTACCACTGCTACCATCGAGTATGCGTGTGGTTAGCGCTGCCGTGAGCTGGTTGGCATCACCGAAGCGATCGCCGCCTACAAATCGATTCTCGCGAAACAGACTGGCAAAAGTGAAGTCCGGCAAGCTGGTATCAAAACCAGGCAGATTGTCCTGATCTTGCCGTGAGGCATAGAGATAAAACAGGCGCGGTTCCAGTGTCTGGGTGTAGGGGCGATGAAACCAGCGGGTCTCGCGATCAAAATAGATGCCAGTATCCAGGCTGGCAAAGCCCACAGTCGTATCCTGTTGTGCTTCAAAGCCGACGCTGCGTTGTTCCTCTGGCGTGGATTCAAGATTATAGGCCCAGTAACGCGCCCCTAACCGTGGAACCAAAAATCCCCAGCTACGGGTAAAAGGCAGGCTCACATCAGGTTGTACACGAAAACGATAACCGGTGATGCTGTTCTCACGGACGAAGTTGGTGACCTCCGCATCGCCATTAAAATTAAATTGATTGGGTTTAATGCGGGGCGCGGTATACACCCTAAGCTGCGGCAGCATGGCATAAGGTTTCTGTGTTGCCGGCAGTTGATCGTCCAGTGTTTGATAACCGAGGGCTTGGCCGATAAAGCGCCAGTTGTCTGCACGGTAACGAGCCTCAATCTTTTTAAGCAAATGGGTCTTGCTGGTGACATCGAGATAATTGCCAAAGTCATCCATGTAATCGCGATCCGAAGCCCAGTTAAGATCTATGTTTGCTGACCAGGCTTCACCCAGGCGATGTTGAGTTTTCAGGCTGGCTGATCCGCGATCCGCATCGTATTCGCGGTCATTGGGCAAATAGGCGCCTGCGAATTTTCCAGAAAAGTGCTTACCCAGAAAACGCAATTCATTTTCCAGTTGCAGGCCACGTTTACTCAGTAGCCGCGGTGTCAAGGTGTCGTCCATCTGCGGGGCGATATTGAAGTAGTACGGGACAGCCAGGGTAGTGCCCAGCTTGCCGGAGCCGCCTATTTCCGGTGCCATGAAGCCGGACTTACGTTGTCCGGAAAGCGGGAAGTCGAGATAGGGCCAATAAAACAACGGCACATGATAGAAACGCATGACTGCGTGACGGGCAATACCGATATCCTGCACCTTATCCAGCTCTAGACGGTTTACTGACAGATACCAGTCATCACGTCCTTCAGGGCAAGTTGTGTAACGCACATCCTTCAGTAACAGCAGGTTCTTGTTTTTGATTGTAATGGCCTGCGCATCGCCATGGCCCAGACCGGTAAGCGCGTAGTCACTGAAGCCAGTGTTACCCGAATGTTGCTTGAGATTATAGCTCAGAACGTCGGTGTTAAAACGATGGCCCTCTTCGGTAAGCAGGCTGACATGACCCTCAGCCGTGAGTTGTTCTTTTTCCTTGTTGTAATGCAGGCGATCGGCATTGACCTTGGTATTGCCCTGTTTCAGTTCTACTTTGTCAGAAAAGGTGACCTCATTGCGGCCCTGGATTTCGGCCTTTTGTGCCTGAATGGTAATGGGCAGGTTTTGTTGTGCAGGCACCGCGGTTGATGTAGCTACGCACGCGGTTTTATCGCTACCATAGGCCATCGTGACCATGCTCAATATCAGCAGCAAACCAACAATCTGTGCCGACCCGGGGGGCGCATAGGATGTCTTTTTCAACGACATTGAAAATTGCATAGAATGTTGATCATATCGTGCATCTTGCCAGACCGGGCTCACATTTAAAAAGGGCGAACAGTGGATTCCAGACTTGAACAACTGAAGACATGGCTGATTGAAATTCTGGGCACATCCGTTTTTACATTGACTCCCGCATCGGCCGATGCCAGCTTCAGGCGCTACTTTCGCGTCGTTGTCGACGGGCCAACCTATATTGCCATGGACGCGCCACCGGACAAGGAGGCCCTGGAGCCCTTTTGTCGTATTGCCCGGCGCTGGCGCGACACCGGTCTGAATGTGCCGGAGATATTTCATCGCAATGATAAGCAAGGGTTTCTACTGCTCAGTGATCTGGGGAATAAGGTCTATCTGGATCAATTGCGGGCTGACAATGCAGATATGCTGTATGCAGACGCCATGGCGTCCTTGTGTCGATTGCAGGTGGCAACAACAAGCCAGGAAAATTTTTTACCACCTTATGACGCCGTCCTGCTGGATGCCGAGATGCAGCTTTTCCCCGATTGGTATCTCATGCATGAACTGGGTGCGAGTCTGACCACTGAACAATCCAGCAGCCTGGCACAAGTGTTTGCCTTGTTGAGAGAAAATGCCCTGGTGCAACCCCGGGTATGGGTGCATCGGGATTATCACTCACGCAACCTTATGGTGACGAATACACAGTCCCCCGGCATCCTTGATTTTCAGGATGCAGTGCTGGGTCCGGTGACCTACGATCTCGTATCCTTATTAAAGGACTGCTATATCGCCTGGCCACGCGAGCGTGTTCTCGGGTGGGTCCGTGATTATTACTCGCGCATTAAAGAATCGGGTGTACCGGTATCGGCTGGGGTGGAAGAGTTTATACGGTGGTTTGATTTGATGGGTGTACAGCGTCATTTGAAGGCGACAGGTATTTTCGCACGGCTTTATCACCGGGACAGTAAGCCAGGTTATTTAAACGATATTCCACGTATCCTGGCCTACATTGAGGAAGTCGGTCAGGATTATCCTGAGGTCAGGCCTTTGGTTACATTGTTATCAGCATTGAAGTCCGGATGACCATGAAAAACTACGGTATGAAAGTCATGATACTGGCTGCTGGTGTGGGTGAGCGCATGCGCCCTTTAACCGACACCACCCCCAAACCCTTGCTGGAAATAGGCGGCAAACCCATGATCGTACGCCTGTTACAGCAGCTGGTGGCTGCGGGTTACTCTGATTTCGTAATCAATCATGCTCATCTTGGTCAGCAAATCGTCGATTGTCTCGGTGATGGCAGTGCCTATTCAGCCAATATTCAGTACTCACCCGAAACTGAAGGCGGGTTGGAAACCGGTGGCGGAATTGTTCAGGCCTTGCCTTTGCTGGGGGCGGAGGCCTTTGTGGTGGTCAATGGTGATATCTGGACGGACTATCCCTTTGGACAATTACCGGAAACCCTGAGCAGTCTTGCCCATCTTGTGTTGGTGGATAACCCGAACCATCATCCTGAGGGTGATTTCAGTTTGCAGGGTGGGAACGTGCGGGCGACAGGTACAGGCAGGCTAACCTATAGTGGAATCGGTGTTTACCGCCCCACCTTGTTTGCTGGGTGTGGGCCGGAGAAATTTCCGCTTGCTCCTTTGTTGCGCAGGGCCATGCAGCAGAATAGTGTGACAGGTGAATACTATGTCGGCTGTTGGGAAGATGTGGGTACACCGGAACGGTTGCGGACATTGAATGCCTCTCTGTTTGAAAATTAATGCCTTACACCAAGTATTATTTATTAATAATAAACACAGTTTATTAGTTTCTGGGGGTTTTCAGTAGGCATAAAAAAACCGGTAGTGGGTGTTGATGCCCGACTACCGGTTTGAAGGCTACTGCTTAGCGTTTTTTACTTACGCTTTTTCCTTCTGGCCTTCTTTTTACTTTTCTTCTTGCTCTTTTTCTTGGATTTCTTCTTACTCTTCTTCTTAGACTTTTTCTTGCTCTTTTTCTTGGATTTCTTCTTACTCTTCTTCTTAGACTTTTTCTTGCTCTTTTTCTTGGATTTCTTCTTACTCTTCTTCTTCTTTGAGGCTTTCTTCTTGGTTACTTTCTTCTTAGAACTCTTGCGTTTAGAGGCCTTTCGCTTACCGGCCTTTTTCTTTGAGGCTTTCTTCTTGGTAGCCATGTGAATACTCCTTTGGGTTGTGGTTAGAGGACATCTACTACTTTGGGGGACCATACCAACGAGAAAGACGTGTCACATGGACATACAGAAAAGACAGCCACAATGGCTGTCTTCATCGACTTCCACACTAGTGAGTCCCATTTTGCCCCGCTTACGGGGCGCGCCGTGCCTGGTAGTGCGTCTTTACCAGGGCTTCGACAAAGCCGCGGTTGCATCAAAACCTTTGTCTTGCTCCGTTTTCAGAGTTACCTCTGTAACGTTTACATTTACCAACACAGAGTCTTTGTTGCGTTAAATCGTGACTGTTGTTGGCTCGTTTCAACTTTGTTTAAGTCAACTTCGTTTAAGTAAAACCGTATTAAACTGCTTACTAAACTCTGTCTAGCACAGACACATACCGTGTCAAGGCGTAAATGTAATTACTAAAAATTAAAAATGCAAATTTTTTTACTAATTTTTTCTTTTCGTTATTCGTATTTGTCCTCTCAACTTGTTCCAGTTTGTTTATTTTTATCTATCCGCACTTTGAGTCACCACAATTAAGACATGTCATACAGCCATCCATCTTGATAACGGCCTTGGTAAGACATTTGTTGCAAAGTTGGGATACGGGAGGAAAACTTTCTGCGGATTCATCCGTTTCTTCTCCCTTTTTCTGACTTGATTCAAACTCTGCACGTTTCGCAGCAAGAAATTGCTTCTGATGTTCATCTTCCTCTTCGTGAGCGATAAGGCCAATCATCTTCATATGACACTCAATAACATCACCGATTTCCGCAACAAGTGAGGGTGTGTACTTGCCTTTTTTGAAATAACCGCCTCTGGGATCAAAAACACTGCGCAATTCCTCTACCAGGAAGGTGACATCACCTCCTTTTCGGAACACAGCGGAGATAATTCGTGTTAATGCAACAATCCACTGGAAGTGTTCCATACTTTTTGAGTTGATAAATACCTCAAACGGGCGGCGTTTTTCATGTTCTGTACCAGGATTAAGCACGATATCGTTAATTGTGACGTATAAGGCATGTTCAGTGAGAGGAGTTTTGATCTTGTAAGTACTACCCACCAGCATTTCCGGTCGTTCAAGCTTCTCGTGCATGTGCACGACATTACTTTCGGCCGCTGTTGTTGTCTCTTCTTTGACCACATCGTATCCGGTGATCTTGTTTTCCACTTTGATGACCATGACGGCATCCTCCTGTTATCTATTTTGCGCGACGGGCCTAGAATTTACCGTAATACCCTTCCTTCAGGGCATCGTACAAGTTGGCGGCAGAGTGAATTTCGCCGTCGTATTCCACGTCATCATTGCCTTTGACTTCCAAGGTTTCACCATTATCGAGCGTGAAACGATAAGTGGTGTTCTCCAGGTCTTCCTCTTTAACCAGTACGCCCTGGAACGCCTCAGGATTAAAACGAAAGGTGGTACACCCCTTCAGACCCCGTTCATAGGCATAGAGGTAGATGTCCTTGAACTCCTCGAAGGGGAAATCCGTAGGCACATTGGCGGTTTTGGAGATGGATGAGTCCACCCATTTTTGTGCAGCCGCTTGCACATCGACATGTTGCCTGGGCGCGATGTCATCCGCGGAAATAAAATAATCCGGTAACTGGTTAGCCTCATCTTCGGCAAAGGGTGTTGCATCCGGATTCATCATGGCGCGATAGGCCAGTAGCTCGTAAGAACAGACATCCACTTTTTCTTTTGTTTTACGGCCTTCACGTATGACATTACGACTATAGAGATGCGCGAAGGTAGGTTCTATACCGTTGCTGGCATTATTGGCCAGGGAAAGGCTGATGGTACCGGTAGGGGCAATGGATGTATGGTGCGAGAAACGCACACCCTTTTCGGCAATCTCATCAGTCAGTTCTTTATCGAACTGTTGCATATAGCGGCTGTACTTTGCCATTAGTATTTTCCCGGCGACTTCATCACCTGCCTCATAACCGTCTTCGCGCATTTCAGGACGATGGGTCAGCATTTCTTCCGTCACGGTAAACAGTTCTTCCATAATGGGCGCCGGACCTTTTTCTTCAGCCAGCTCTATACCCACTTTCCATCCCGTCTCCGCCATTTCACGGGCAACACGCTCGGTAAATTCAAGCGAGTCAGCATCACCATACTTTTTACAGAGCATGGTCAGGGTCGAGCCCAGACCCAGAAAACCCATGCCATGACGGCGTTTGTTCTGGATCTCATGGCGCTGACCTTCGAGTGGCAGTCCGTTGATCTCAACAACGTTGTCCAGCATGCGTGTAAAGATGCCGATGGTCTTGCGATAGGCGTCCCAGTCAAAGTATGCATCTTCGGTGAAGGGATTCACGACAAAGCGTGTCAGGTTAACAGAGCCCAGCAGGCAGGAGCCATAAGGGGGTAAGGGCTGCTCACCACAAGGATTGGTGGCGCGCACATTCTCGCAGTACCAGTTGTTGTTCATCTCATTAATACGATCAATGAGTATGAAGCCGGGTTCGGCGTAATCGTAGGTGGAAGCCATGATGAGATTCCACAGACGATGGGCCGGCATGGTTTTATAAACCTTACAGGCGATCTGTCCGATGTCGTTGCAGATATAACCCTTGTTATCAGGCCAGTAACACCAGACAATTTTGTTTTCGGGTTCATCTATTTCGCTCTGACTGGCAGGGAAGGCCAGCTCCCAGGGTGCGTTTTCTTTTACAGCCTGCATGAACTCATCGGTAATGAGGCAGGACAGGTTGAATTGACGTAAGCGACCGGCTTCACGCTTGGCACGTATAAAGTCGACGATATCCGGGTGCGAGATATCAAAGGTGCCCATTTGCGCGCCACGGCGACCCCCGGCCGATGACACGGTAAAACACATGGCATCGAAGATATCCATAAAAGACAGCGGGCCGGAGGTATGCGCTCCGGCGCCGCTGACGAATGCGCCTTTCGGACGCAGGGTGGAGAACTCGTATCCTATGCCGCAGCCGGCTTTCAGGGTGAGGCCGGCTTCATGCACACTGCTAAGGATGCCGTCCATGGAATCGGGCACCGTGCCCGAAACCGTGCAATTGATGGTGCTGGTGGCAGGTTTGTGTTCCCGGGCACCGGCATTGGAGGTGATGCGGCCAGCGGGGATGGCGCCATGTTTCAGGGCCCAGAGAAATTCCTGATACCATTTTTCCCTTTTTTTTTCCGTAGTTTCGACATCGGCCAGGGCATGGGCCACACGTTTGAAGGTGTCTTCCACGTTTTGATCCACGGCATTGCCGGATTTGTCCTTCAGTCGGTATTTTTTATCCCAGATATCGGCCGATGTCGGTTGCAGGGGTATCTCGGTGGTGGTGTCGAGTTGGGGAGCCAGTTCCGCTGCTTTCATTGTTATTGTCGTCTCCTTTGCCTAAGGCACGGTGATGGTAGCCTCTAGTATTTTTATATCTACAACATCTAGTTTTAATTATATTGTGTGACCACAATATCTAGTGGTTTTGCAAAGGTACACCCGAAGACGGAAAAGTGTCAAGAGGAAGCCTTGTCCAATATGAAATGAATCTGCTGGCAAGAGTTTCTGACGGACGGCAGAGACGATTCACTGAGGCAAAGGGAGGTGAAAAAACAGCTGAAAGACCATTCCGCACACTGCCTATATATTATGGTATAGACAGTTCCCGATTTATTTGCCCAACAAATATAAGGAGGGGCCTAGGTCTACACCGGGAAAGGGTAATTTCCGTGTCTAGTCCAAGGCCCTATCGAAACTGGCCTGGTATCGCTCGGCAAAACTCGCGGGCGTGAATTGGTGATTCTGAGTACCGTGGCATTCGATTTTTATGGCCCCCATCAGTGCAGCCACCCGGCCTGTGGTATCCCAGTCCAACTCGTTCATGAGTCCAAAAAGCAGTCCGGCCCGGTAGGCATCACCGCAACCCGTGGGGTCATTGGCGGCACTGATGGCCGCCGTTGGAATCTCCAGGTGTTTATTATCGAGATAAATATGGGAGCCTTCGCCACCACGGGTAACTATCAGCGCCTCGACCCTGTGCGCCAGGTCCTTCAGTGATTTTCCCGTGCGCTCTGACATGAGTTGGGCTTCGTAGTCATTGAGGGTAATCCACGTGGCCTGGTCGGCAAAGGTCAACAGCTCTTCGCCATTGAACATGGGCATGCCCTGTCCAGGGTCAAAGATAAAGGGGATGTTGGCCTCGGCAAACTGGGCAGCGTGCTGGATCATACCGTCACGCCCATCGGGTGAGACGATGCCCACCGTGACACCCTGGGCATCGCTGATTTTGTTTTCGTGAGATTGACTCATGGCGCCAGGATGAAAAGCGGTAATCTGGTTATCATCCATGTCAGTTGTGATGAAGGCCTGAGCGGTATAGGTATCTTCCAGAATGCGAACATGGCCGCGATCAATGTCTTGTTTATCCATCCATTCGCCATAGGGCCCGAAATCTTTGCCTGCTGTGCCCATGGGCAGGGCCTCGCCCCCCAGCATATGCAGGTTGTAGGCAATATTACCGGCGCAACCGCCAAACTCCCGACGCATGGTAGGCACCAGGAAGGACACATTCAGTATATGGACCTTGTCCGGGAGGATGTGATTCTTGAATTGGTCATGGAATACCATAATGGTGTCATAAGCAAAGGAACCGCAAATAAGAGCTGACATAGTAAAATCCTGTGAACCGGGTCGGCGCACATTCTGTCAGAAATTCAGGGGTGAGTCGAAACGAAATGTTTCAGGGTAAGCTGCTTATTGTTCGTTGAAACGCAGTGGGTGCCAGGGTGACGTCTTTAGCCAGTGATTGAAGTCGCCCGCAGGCAGTGGGTGGCTGATATAAAAGCCCTGACCTGTATCACAGCCGAGTATGGCAAGCAAGTCCCAGGTGTCGCTGTCTTCTATTCCTTCTGCAACAACATTACGTCCCAGATTGTGGGCCAGGTCTATCATGGTGTGAACAATGACGGCATCGGAATCGTCATTGGCCATATTTAATACAAAGGATTTATCGATCTTTAGTGTGTCCAGAGGCAGTTCTTTTATATAAGCCAGTGAGGAATAACCGGTGCCGAAATCATCAATGGCGATAGAGACGCCGAGTTGGCTGAGATTGCTGAGTAACTTGGAAACATAACTAATATCACTCATAAGTTCATTTTCTGTTATTTCAATTTCCAGGTAGCCGGGTGGTATTTTAATGCTTTCCAGGGCGTCCTTGATTCGCTCCAGCAGTTTCGGATCCTGGAAGACGCGCCCGGAGATGTTGACCGCCAGTCGCATAAAGTACCCTTGTTCATGCCATTGTCGGCACTGCCGACCTGCTGTACGTATGACCCAGTCTGTGATAGAGCTCATTAGACCGGCAGACTCGGCAAGCGGAATAAAGTCATCTGGCATGATGATGCCGCGTGTGGGGTGGTGCCATCGCAATAAGGCCTCGACTCCCTCAACAATGCCACGGTCGATTTTGATTTTGGGCTGGAAATACAGTTCCAGCTGGTTCTCTTTCATGGCCCGTCGCAGCTCGCTGATCATTAGCAGACGGCTCTGTGTATTGGGGTCGCGTGAGGCATCATAGTACAAATAACCCATATTTTTGCGCTTGGCGTTATACATAGCGACGTCTGCCCGGCTCATGAGGCTGTTGACGTCATCGCCATGTTCCGGGAACAGGGCGATGCCTATGCTGACACCGAGGTAGAGTTCCTGCTGCTGGTAATGAAAGGGTTTGCTGAAACATAACAGCGCCTTGCGTGCAATTTCCTGGGCCAGTGCCCGGCCATTGGGGCTGGAGACCATGATGGCAAACTCATCTCCCCCCAGTCTGGCCAGTGTATCTGATTCTCTCAGTTGTTCCTTCAATCGCTGGGCCGCCATCACCAGTATTTCATCACCGGCAGGATGACCCAGAGCATCATTGATTTCCTTGAATTGATCGAGATCCATAATGATCAACGCCACTTCCATACTGCTCTGTCGTCGTGCTACTGCAATGGCTTGATACAGCCTGTCGGTAAGCAGTGCACGATTGAGTAAACCCGTGAGGCTGTCAGTGGTAGCCAGGGTATGCAGGCGTGCAAGCGCTTCTTTAGAATCTGTGGCATCTTCCATGATCCCGTCTATGCGTATGACTTTGCCGGTTTGATCTCGGTAGGGGTGGAAGACACGCCTAAACCAGCGTTCGTTACCATCCGGGTCCCGAACCCGGCTCTCGACCTCGGTAATCTTGCCATCCAGTGCTCTGGCCCAGGCCTGGGTCACGATTTCCCTGTCCTCTTCAATCGTCCAGTTGATACAGGGAATGGGCATATCCACTTCACGACCGCAGATCAGATTGATATTGGGACTAATATAGACCGGTTGGTTGGATGTGACGTCTATTGACCACAGGAGCTGCGGGATATTGCTAGGCAAGCTGGTCATGTGTGTTTGTAATTCAGAGACCTTGGCCTGTTCCTGGTCCAGTGCATGTATACCGCTGTGCCAATAGCCTTCCAGTACCAGGCCCATATCACGAAACAGAACTTTTCCTATTGCATCTTCCAGTTGCGTGCGGTCCTTGTCGGCAATGCCACCATGGTGGCGGGTGATGCCGAACAGGTGTTCCTGATAACGTAAATAGGCACCCATTATCCAGACCGGCTCAATGGCATGCTGGTAGTGGACCTTGCCAATATGTTCGAGGCGTTGCGCTGAAACAGCACTGGTATCGCCGGAAATGAGGTCGTTGAAATGTGCTAATTGTTTCTCAACCAGGTGCTCAAGATTGCCCCCATGCTGTTGGTACTGCTCGATCGTGGTTGCCGTAGCATCCGAATGCAGAAGGTAATCAAAGAAGACCTTAGCGAATTGTTCACCGCCTTCCAGCAGTGTGTCATGATATTGGCATAACAGGTCACGTTCGGCTTGCTGGATATTCAGAAAGTCGTTAAATGCTGCATTCAGGCTGTCACCGGAGTAACGCCGTCTCCCCGCCTCATTCTCCATCCAGTGCTCCGTCAAGCTTTTGTTTTATAAGCCGTCCGAAAGATGGGGTGCGGAGGATTCGGACAAGCTTTCCAATACCTTAGCACAGGTACTGAATTTATCTAATTTGTTTAAATTCAACATCTTATTAAGTAATACTCATGAAAATTGTCAAGAAAAAGCAGTACTAAAGTATGGTCAGAATCGCGATGTTTGGATGATTCTCAAGCCGGCACCCAATTTGACACGGATTTTCAATCTTTAGTATTCATACTAAATCGGGAAGTAGCTCCTCTAGGAATTATTGACCTTGCGCCATGTGCGCCTGACAATACCGCCGCTTCAGAGACAGAGGCAGGGAAATGAACTGTCTGTTCGATATAAACAGTCTATCTGTCTATACGAAATTTCAATCTGGAATGAACCCCGACCGGTAGCGTACAGAGAGTGAGGGGAGTATCGTTGCGCTCTCGCTGTAGTTGGTATTCTGAAACACAAAATCCCTACTGGAGGGTGGTCAATGACGGATGTAGTCGCGACAAATGAGACCATATTGGTGGTCGGTGGTGGCATCAGCGGTATGACCGCCGCGATTGAGGCCGCTGAATGCGGTAAGAACATTATTCTGCTTGAGAAATCCCCCGCTTTGGGTGGCCGCGTCAGCCAGTTATATAAGTATTTCCCAAAATTGTGTTTTCCAACATGTGGGCTGGAAATCAACCAACGTCGCATGAAGGCCAATCAGCGCATCACCGTGCTGACCATGGCCCAAGTGGAAAAGATTGAGGGTGAGACTGGCAACTACAATGCTACGGTGAAGATTGCATCGCGTTACGTTAATGAAAATTGCACCGCCTGCGGGGCCTGCTCCGAAACCGTAGAAGCCGAGATCGACAACCCCTTCAATTATAATATGAACAAGATCAAGGCCGCCTATTTGCCACACAATATGGCGCATCCCCAACGTTATGTCATTGACCCCAGCATTATTGGCACAGCCGATGCCGACAAGGCCAAAGAGGCCTGTAACTATGGCGCCATAGATCTCGACATGCAGGAAGAGACGCTGAATTTGAACGTCGGTGCAATCATCTGGGCCACAGGCTGGAAACCTTATGATGCCGCCAAGATTCAGCCTTATGGTTATGATCGTTATGATAACGTCATCACCAGCGTTGAATTCGAACGTATGATGGATAAGTTTGGCCCCACTGGGGGTAAGTTGTTGCGCCCATCAGATGGCAAAGAAGCCAAGAACATTGCATTCATCCAGTGTGCCGGATCACGTGACCGCAATCACCTGACCCATTGTTCTCGTATTTGCTGTATGGCGTCACTGAAGCAGGCAACCTATATCAGTGAGCAGTACGGTGAGGATGCCGAGGACGCCAAGGCCACTATCTACTATATCGACATCCGCGCCATCGACCGTTTTGAAGATTTCTTCAAAATGGTGCGTGATAAGAAGACCGTTGAGTTCGTGAAGTCCAAGGTGGCTAACATCGTGGAGAATCAGGAAAACGGCAATCCTATCCTGCATGGTGTGAATACCGAGGGTTATCACCGTTATGCCAATGAGCATGATCTGGTGGTACTGGCCATAGGTATGGAGCCGAACGCTAATATCGGTGAGGTCACCAGCGGTGTCAGTACCGATGCCAGTGGTTTTATCCAGGTCCATGAGGACAATGGCGGCATATTTGGCGCCGGTTGTGCCAGCAACGCGCTGGATGTGAACCGGGCTGTTCAGAATTCTACGGCCTCCGCACTGCGTGCAATACAGGTCGTTAATAAAGTGTCGGGGGCAGAGGCGTAATCATGGCTGACGAAAAGAAACTCGCTGCATACATCTGTAAGGGCTGCGGTCTGGGTGATCGCCTGGATACACCACAGCTCATGACCATTGCCGAGCGCGAAGGCAAATGCCAGGTTGTCAAGGAACACGATTTTCTGTGTAGCGCTGAAGGGGTTGCCATGATACGTGCCGATATTGAAAGCGATGGTGTCACACACGTCGCCATTTGTGCCTGTTCGCGCCGCGCCAAGGTGGAGGCCTTTAATTTTAACAATGTGGCGGTATCGCGTGGGAATTTGCGTGAAGGTGTCATCTGGTCACAACCGGATACCGAAGAAAGGCGCGAAGTCACACAGGAAATGGCCGATGACTATGTGCGCATGGCCTGTGCCGAGATCAAGGCCATGCGTGTACCTGAGCCCAATCCTAATCACGGTAGCAATAAGCGTATCCTGATTGTCGGTGGTGGTATCAGCGGCATGACCGCTGCACTGGAGTCTGCCAAGGCCGGTTATGAAGTATTGCTGGTAGAAAAGACCGGCGTCCTCGGCGGTTGGGCAGCCAAGCTGTACAAGCGCGTACCCGATGTAGAGCCCTTTGATGGACCTGTCGATACCGGCATCGATGCCTTGATCGATGTCGTCAATGGCAACAGCAAGATCTCCGTTCACCTGAATTCAACCTTGTCACGCACCAGTGGTGCGCCGGGCCAGTTCAGTGTTGATATCAGCCAGGAATCCGGTGCTACGATAACAGAGAACATCGGCGCCATTATCCAGGCCTCTGGTTCTGAAGTCTTTGACGCCACCAAGCTCGACAACCTCGGGTATGGCAAGAGTCCGGATGTGATTGATCAGGTGCAATTGGAAGAGCTGGCAAAGGCTGCAAACGGAGGTGCTATCAAGCGACCCAGCGATGGCAAGGAAGTTACAAGCGTAGCCTTTGTTCAGTGTGCCGGTCAGCGTAATCCCTTCGATGACAACATGCTGGACTACTGTTCGGGTCATTGTTGCAACACTGCCATGAAACAGGCCATGTACTTCAAGGATGCCAATCCGGAAGTCGATACCAATATTCTTTATCATGACCTGCGTACGCCGGGTAATGGTGAGGACTTCTATCGCAGTGCCCAGCAAAAGGGTGTGACCTTCACCAAGGGTTTTGTCAAAGATGTGGTCGTCAATGGTAGTCTGAATGTCAATTTCAAGGATGCCATTCTTGATGAAGTAACCAGCATGGAGGCCGACCTGGTGGTTCTGGCCACGGGTCAGGTACCAAACTCCGGTGTGGATATTGAGGCCGCGGCAGCACCCGTCGAGGATGAAAAAGGTGACGAACAGACAGTGGCAGCCAAAGAAGAAGGCGTGTCTGTGTTGAACCTGACCTATCGTCAGGGTAAAGACCTACCGCATCTGAGCCATGGTTTCGCTGATTCACATTTTATTTGTTTCCCGTACGAAAGTCGTCGTACTGGTATTTATCCATGCGGACCCGTGCGTCGCCCCATGGACATCTCTCAGGCAATCGAGGATGCGACCGGTGCGGCCCTGAAGGCGATACAGGCGGTTGAGAATGCCGAGCTCGGCCGCGCAGCCCACCCACGCTCCGGCGACTTGAGTTTTCCTTCTTTCCGTAAGGAAGGCTGCACACAGTGTAAGCGCTGTACGGTAGAGTGCCCCTTCGGCGCTATTGATGAAGACGAAGAGCGTTATCCACAGTTCAACGAAGGCCGATGCCGCCGTTGTGGAACCTGTATGGGCGCCTGTCCGGTACGTGTCATCTCGTTTGATAACTACTCGGTGGAAACTGTCGGCTCACAACTCAAGGCCGTGGATGTGCCCGATGAATTCGAAGAGAAGCCCCGTGTACTGGTGCTGGCCTGTGAGAATGATGCCTATCCTGCATTGGATATGGCTGGTATGAATCGCCGCGAGTACAGCGCCTTTGTGCGTGTGATTCCGGTACGTTGCCTGGGCTCGGTCAACACGATCTGGGTATCGGATGCCATGAACAGCGGTTACGACGCAGTGTTGTTGATGGGTTGCAAGCGCGGCGACGAATACCAGTGCCACTTCGTGAAGGGTTCGGAGATTGCCCATACTCGTATGAGTAAGATTGGTGACACGCTGGAGCAACTGAATCTTGAGGCCGAGCGTGTCCAGACCTTTGAGATTGCGATCACCGATGTGGATCGTGTACCCCAGTTGATTGATGAAGCCGTGAAGATGGTTGATGAGATCGGCATGAGTCCGTTCAAGTTCTAGGAGATTGCTGATGAGTAATTCCAACGCTGCAATGGTTGAAAAATACCGCAATAACTTCCTCAAAGAAGTAGAGGCTAATGTAGAGGAAGGCGACTGGGTGAAAATGTGTATGCAGTGTGGTGTGTGTGCCGGTTCCTGCCCTTTGGGTAATGCCTGGGATCATCCGCCTCAGGAAATTTTTATGATGATACGCGCTGGCAAGCGTGAAGATGTGCTGACATCTGATTCTATGTGGATGTGTACCTCTTGTTATAACTGTATCGTACGTTGCCCGCGTGAGTTGCCCATTACGCACATCATGCACGGCCTGGCCAACTATGCGCACCGTCTGGGCATTGCACCGAAGATGAACCCGACACGTCGTTTTGCCAAGATCTTCTGGGACAACGTCACCAAGACCGGTCGTGCCAATGAGCTCAAGCTCTCCATTAGCCTGTACTTTATGGATGGTATCGTTGCCGGTATCAAGCAGGGTTTGGAAATGCTGCCGATGGGTCTTGATATGCTGAAGACCAAGCGACTCGATCCCATGTGCCTGATTTCCCATACCGGGATTAAAGACACTAAAGGTCTTCATGCCATGTTAAAGAAGGCCAGAGAAATTGAAGATAAGCGCAAAGGTTTAGCGTCTTAAGGAGTTGCGGTAATGGCTAAAGAATATTCTTTTTATCCTGGGTGCTCTTCCGAGCGTAAGGCTTCGGCGGTGAATTACATGACATCGGTGGAATCCATGTGTAAGACCCTGGATGTAAAACTCAACGAAATTCCTGACTGGAATTGCTGCGGCGCCTCTATTGGCTATGCCGAGGGTGGTGAGTTACCCCGTCATTCCCTGAATGCGCGCAATATAGCCCTGTCAGAGAAGAACAACCCCGGTCAGGATATTGTCGCCACTTGTGCCGCTTGCTGGTTGGGCACCAAAGAGACCCATGAGCGCTTGTCCAAGTCTGATCAGTTGCTGGCTGATACCAAGGAAGCCTTAAAAGAGGCTGGTCTGGATATGGATTATAAAGGTGAAGTCAATATCCGACATATGGTCGAAGTGTTGATTGAGGACTTCGGCTATGATGAGTTGGGCAAGCCGGTCAAGAAGCCACTGGAAGGCATCAAGATTGCCGGCTATGTCGGTTGCCAGACCAACCGCCCCTTTGGTGTCGATGGTGAATCGTTTGAGAATCCCAAGTATCTTGATAAATTGGTGGAAACCATGGGTGCCGAGCCGGTTGAGAAGTACGACCAAAAGGTAACTTGCTGTGGCGGTGCCCTGGCTTTTTCTGAGCCTGAAAAGAGCCAGAACCAGATTAAGAAAATTATTGAATCAGCCTATGATCATGGCGCCGAGATGATTGTAACACCTTGCCCCGTATGCCAGTTGAATGTTGAGGTGTATCAGGGAATGATCAACAAGAAGTATGGCACCAAGTTCAAGATGCCGGTGACCTACTACAGTCAGTTGATGGCCGTGGCCTATGGTCATAATGCCAAGGAGTCGGGTCTGGACGGTAACATAGTCAGGGCGACCCAGCTGGAGGAGATTGCCTGCAAGTAGAAAACAGCCATAATCTGACAAAAAGGCCCCGCTTGAACGGGGCCTTTTTTTATGAATATCTATCATGGCTACAGCATATGGCTGTGCTACAGTTGCTATCAAGGACAGCAATGGTGAGTTCGATACAGGCGGATAAGGATGATGCCGAATATCAAGAAGAACAAAACACTTTGGGGTGTGGCTATAGGCGTAGTTTCTGCCTTGTTTACCATCCTGTTATTTCTTACCGGGACGCTCGAGCGCCTGGAATGGATTACCTACGATCAACGCGTCGTCTTGCACCGTAGCGATAAGGCGGCTCATCCGGATGTGGCGGTTATCATGATCGACGAATCCTCGTTGAGCCTGATGAATGATTCGTTGGGCCGTTTCCCCTGGCCGCGCGCTATCTATGGTGATCTGCTGGATTTTCTTGCACTAGGTGAGCCCCGAGCGGTCGTCTTCGATATTTTGTTCATCGAAAACCAGAAAGAGACAGGTGTCCGGCCCGGACGCCTGGGGAGCAATGACAGACGTCTGGTACAGGCAACCCGGGATCATCCCTTTACATATTATGCAATGGAATTGCTCGAGGAATTGCCGGATACCAACGGCAGTGCGTTGAGTCTGGAACCCTTGCCTGCTGATTTTCAAAAACAGTTCATGGTGCCTGGTCCAGGCGACAGGCAATATTGGCCATATAACAGATACGGGATACCTATTAAAAAGCTATATCAAACGGCCAAGGGTGTAGGAGCTGTAGGATTGAGACCCGATCGGGATGGCGTATATCGACGTACTTCATTATTTGAATACTATGGTGGTGCAGCCTTTCCGGCCTTGTCTACCACTGCTTTGGTTGCCAATGGCAGCAAGACGGATATTTCATCTGCGGAGATGTTTAAGGTGGATGACATCGCCGTTCCAATGATTGAGGACGAAAGGTTTCTGTTCAATATGTATGGTCAGTATCAGGAATACTCTATCGGCGGGATATTTTCTTCCATGGCCAGCATTGCCAATGGTGATATCGAGAACCTGTTAGTCAACCCCGCGGAGTTCAAAGACAAGATCATATATATTGGTACCAGTGCTGCCGGTTTACAGGATATTAAACAAACATCATTGGGGCTGGTGCCAGGGGTGTTGATTCATGCCACTGTGACCAGCAATATTCTGGCGCAGGATTTCGTGCAACCCGTAGGCGCCGCAACAACAATTCTGTTAATTATCCTGGTTGCCGGGTTGACTGTATTGGGGATTTTGCGTTGCCACCGTGTTATCGAGCAGATCGCAATACCGCTGGGCCTGGTTTTGTTGTACATCGTTTGGGCAACAGTCAGCTTTGGTTTCAATATTGCTTTTGATGTGATTCCTCCAGTCACCGCCATCATTCTGGCATGGCTAAGTACCATGACATTTTTGACCTTCACTGAAGGCAAGGACAAAAGAAAAGTCAGACGCATGTTGTCACAATATGTCTCCAAAGCTGTACTTGCCGAGGTCGTCGATAAATATGAAAATACTATATCTACAGAAATAGGACGTAAAGAGCATGTCAGCGTGCTGTTTTCGGATATTCGGGAATTTACAAATATAGCCGAAAGCCAGGAGCCCGAGGCAGTTGTAGAAATTCTCAACGCCCATCTGGGGGCGATGTCTGATGTTATTATTAATGGCTACAATGGGACCCTGGACAAGTTTATTGGTGACGCCATCATGGCATTCTGGGGGGCGCCGATTCGGGATGACAATCATCCCTATCAAGCCGTCGAGGCTGCTTTGGCGATGTATCGCCGTCTACAAGAAGTGAACCACGGTCTTGAGGAGAAAGGCTTTCCCCGGATCGATATAGGTATCGGTATACATACCGGAGATGTGGTGCTCGGAAATATTGGTTCTGAGCAAAAGCTGGATTACACCATTATCGGTGACAGTGTGAACCTGGCATCACGGATGGAAGGTTTGACCAAGCAATATCACTGCCCGATACTGATATCCGAGGCGACCCGGGATGTTGTTGAAGATCGGATACCCTGCGCTATAGTTGATCTTGTAAGGGTCAAAGGTAAACAGGAAGCGGTGGGGATTTATATGCCGTTAGTGAGTAGTGGAGCTAAGTCATCGGACAGGCAGGCCGCGGCAGAGCAGGCCGAGATAGCCAAGGCTGCGTTTGCGGCGTATTTATCGAGACGATGGAAGCAGGCCATCACCTTCTATAGCCAATTGCCCGAATCAGGCTGGACGGAATTGGCGATTGCGCGTTGCCGGTCATATCAGAGAAAGGCGCCCGTAAAGTCCTGGGATGGAATTAACACCCTGAGTAGTAAATAACCTATTGATTTACTATAGAATTATCGGGTATCGGTAAGGCGCCTAGATCGTATATAGTGTGAACCGCATCACGGCAAGGGAGGGCGGCCCCGTCTAGACTTAACATGTGAGAGATGGTACCCGAGGACTATTGTAAGTGGGGTGTGAAATGAAAAAGTATATTTTTGCCATATCAGTATTCTTGTTTTCTGTGCCAGGTCAGGCCGCGGAGACCCTGTATGTACAAAGTGCTCGAGCCAATATCCTGTCCGGGCCGGCTTTTAATGCCAAGGTAATAGCAAGTGTCCCTAAAGGCAGCAAGGTCACGGCAAAGTTCAGCCATGGTAGTTGGTACCGTATTGAATACCAGGGTAAACAGGGCTGGGTGTCCAGGTTACAAGTCGCCAAACGTCGACCCTTGAAGAAAATCAGTTTCTTCCAGAAATTTAATGATATGTTTAAAAAGGACGATGCACGCAGGCGCGCATCGCGTGTGACAGTCGTAGGTGCAGTACGCGGTCTTTCGGCAGACGACAGGGCGCGGGCGATCGGTCGAGGCGAGGATTTGGTTGATTATGCGGCATTGCAGAGAATGAACCAGATATCCGTGGATGAAGACCAGGTCATGAGTTTTCTTCAACAGGGGCTAAAGGGTGGCTGAAGCATCTCGCAAACAAAAATATTCACAAATTAGCAACTGGCGGGGCCTGGTATTTGCAATACTGGCCCTCGCCGGTTTTTCATTTGCGCAAGCGGAAGCTGAGAATTTCCGTGCACGTGGGGGTGGCGATACCCAGCAATCAGGCGCCACAACGATCAGTGATGTACAGGCAGAAATTGAGTTTGGCCAGAGCATTGCAGCACGCATACTGGGGCGCTATCCCATGGTGGATGATTCCTCGCTATCCGGCTATGTCAACTTGGTAGGTAACGCCGTCGTCTTGCATGCCGGGCGTCCGGAGTTGACGTTTCGGTTTGCTATTCTGGAAACAGATAATGTCAATGCCTATGCGGCACCAGGTGGTTATGTTTTTGTTACACGCGGTGCGATAGGTCTCATGCGCGATGAGGCGGAACTGGCCGGGGTGCTGGCTCACGAAGTGGCGCATGTTACGCGTAAACATATTGTTAATGCTTTAAACATACGGGGCAGTGACTCAGGCACACAAGCTGGTTTGGCGCGTTTTCTCAGTGGAGCAGGTGATGCGGGACGAGTTGCTTTTTCCCAGGCAGTAAACAAGGCAGTAGGTATACTTTTTGAGAAAGGTCTGGCTAAAGAGGATGAGCTGGACGCAGACAATACGGGAACCGTCTACCTGGCAACCACAGGTTATGACCCCACGGCGCTGAAACGATACATTAATCGGATCAAGGCGCTGGAATCCAAGAGACTCAGCGTGATGAATTCTACGCACCCATCTTTCCAGGACAGACTAAAGGCCTTGTCTATGCAGCTGGCAAGTTTGGGTATAGATTCAGGAAAGTTTCCTACAGTAACATCCAGGTTCAATCAATATGTTAAAAATAACCAATAAGTATGCTGTAACCAGTTTAGTATTCATTGCAGGATTGTTTCATGGCGCATTGTTTGCGGATCAATTTCACTACAAGAACTTGATTGTAGGAGAACGAGCCAGTGGTCTCGGTGGAGCCTATACAGCTGTATCCGATGATCCATCTGGTCTTTACTACAATCCGGCAGGGATCGTTTACGCACAATCCAGCAGTTTATCAGCCAGTGTGAACGCGTATCACACTTCCGAGACGACGTTTGAAAATGCACTGGCAGGTCAGGACTGGAAGCGTACATCATCGGCCTTTCTGCCAAATTTCTTTGCGGTGATACAGCCAATGGGCCCGGGCATGGTGGGATTTTCCTATGCGGTACCCGATTCGGTTAGAGAAAACCAGGATCAGGAGTTTCTGAATCCAAATCCTGCCTGGGACCGTCTGACGGTAAATTATAATGATGAAGACCAGACATACAAGATCGGTCCAAGTTATGCGATAGAGATAACGAAGGGTTTGTCTGTAGGTGCAACGCTGTATCTGCATTTTCGTGAACGCGAACGGATTATTAATCAGGTTGCAGTGAATACATTAGGTGAGCACCAGTTATCCAATTCCTATTTCCAGACTCGTGAAAGTGGATACCAGCCAATGCTGGGTGTGATGTGGAATCCATTCAGCAAGATTTCTCTGGGTTTAAATATTACAAAGACAATTATTACTGGCTCCAAGGCGAAAACACAAACAATCCAGAAGGCCTTCACAGATAGTATATTTCAGCAGCAGACTGTAAAGATTTCTGATAAACGTGAAATGCCGACAATATTCAGTCTTGGCGTCGCTTATTTTCCTACAAATAAATTAATGATCTCAGGTGATTTGTATCATTATACCGCGACAGAAGATGCAATAACGGGTACACGGGATGCCATTACTAATTTTGCTTTTGGTGCTGAGTACTATATGACAGGTAGCCTGGTATTACGGGGTGGTGTCTTCTCTAATTATGCAAATACACCCGGTTTGGTAGAAGGTCAAACAGGCCAGAATCCACATATCAATTTCTATGGTACGAGCCTGAGCCTGAGTAATGTGACAAGGAATTCTACCGTGACTCTGGGGGCTATTTATTCTATTGGTTCAGGTCTGGCGCAAGTAGTAGAAGGCTCAACAGAGTTAACCGATGCCAGTGCCAGCACTCTGTCTGTATTGTTGTCGACGTCTTACAGCTATTAGCTGCCTTTATGTAACATAGGGGTTAAGCAGAAAAGTATTTGCAAGAAAGGCCTCCTTTCGAAGGAGGTCTTTTATATTATGTTATAATTTATTCCAAGTGGAATTGAAGGACTTGAGATTGGCCATTGCGGGTTACTTCAATCTGGACTTGCCCCAGTGTGTTGAGTTTCTGGTAGTGAGACATGGCATCGGCTACGGAGTTTAGGGGCTCACCGTTGACGTTCTTAATAACATCCCCTTTTTGCAAGCCTAATTTTTCGTAAAGACTGCCGCGTTTAATGTGCTTGACTAGGAAGCCACCATCTTTGTATTGAACAATATGTGCTTGCCTTAGAAAGTCGGGGTTCTTTAATTGCTCACCTATTATGTTCCGTGGTACGACATAATTATTGTCACCAAGTTGCTGAATCCTGTCAGCTGCGACAGTACGAGGGTTGATCACTGAAACAGATTGACTGGGTAAGGATTTTGCTACATCTTCCAGCACCAGGCTCTCCAGAACACCAGCCCGTTGCAGAATGGCGCGGTCAGGATAAACAGTTTGTAAGCTGGCGCCATGGGCCACCACCTCGCCGATAGTAAAGGGAGTCTGGGGTTGACCATCGACGCTGATCAGGGCGATGCTGGCATCGCCAGCGGCTACCACGCCGGTGAGCACCAGGTTCAGGCTGCTCAAAGGAACTTCTGTTGGTGACACATCACTAATACCTATGGCTTCGACTTTTCCAAATAAATTCGCGTTGAGTAATGCCTGTGTGTCGAGTTTTTGTGTGGCGTTTTCCGTGAGTGCGGGCCGGACAACGATATTGGGAAGTCGGGGTTCCGCCAATTGCCACGTCCATTGTGCCGCACCCCAGCTTAGTACTATCACAGCGCTGAGATTGAGCATGCCAAGAAGACGTTCTTTGCCAATACGATGTGTGAAAGCACTCCAGACCGGCAGGGCATAGTGCTGGAGGGTGTTGAGGGTTAATTCAGCCATGGGCCTATTATAGCCAAAGTGGGGTCCAGTGCAGCCTCCAATCCGCATGCCACCTGTCGATAGACTGAGTCGATAATATTGGGATTACGACCGGATTGCACATAAAATGCCGCTCTGAGAAAAATAGGACACATGGTCATGCACGACGCTACATTGCTGGTCTCATCATCATGCCACCATTGTGCCGCCGTTATGCGGAATCTCGGTGAATTGCTGAAATTGGGGAGACTGGGTGTATTGAATATGATTAATATAGAGCAGAGGCCGGAGATGGCGCGGCAATTGGGGGTTCGTACGGTACCGTGGACAAAAATAGGGCCGTTTGAGCTGCAAGGTATGTATACATACGCCGAGCTTGAACGATGGGCAAATGCCAGCGATGATCCCGGAGGGTGGTCTGAGTATGTGCTTATGCTGTTGGGATCCGGGCAGTTGCAGGCGGCCGGGCAATTTGTGCAACAGCATCCATCCATGCTGGAGAAGGTGCCGGAGATTATTTCTCATCCAGAGACTGATATACAGGTTCGTGTTGGCGTAAGCGCGTTACTGGAAGAGAGGGCAGGTAAAAAGGAAATTATCGAGTTGATTCCAGGATTATCAAGATTGGTCAAACACAAAGAAAGGCGTGTGCGCGCTGATGCCGCCTATTTTCTTGGTTTGACGCATCATGCGAGTGCGGAACCTGTATTAAAGATCCTGGAAGGAGATGAGTCTCCCGAGGTACGTGAAATCGCCAAAGAGGCAATGGAAGGACTGTCACAGTTAACGGGTGATTGATTATTTTATGTTATTGAATCCAAGGAGTATGTAATGAAAAGAAGTCTTGTATTAATGGGGATGTGTTTCACCCTCTTGGCAACTCAGGTCCCGGCAGCAGAAACATTTAATTATGTCTATGTTGACTTACAGTCCATTCTTCAACAAAGCAAGGCAGGCAAGAAAGAGAAAGACAAGATTACAAAGTTTATTAAGAAACGTCAGGTTGAATTTAAAAAGGAAGAAAAGGCACTCGAGGCCATGCAAAAAAAATATGAAAAGGATAAATTAACCCTGAGCAAGTCACAAAAACAGAAACGTCAGAAGGCGTTCCAGGAAAAATTAAAGGCCTACAGGAAAAAAGCAGCCGAGTCAGAACAGGAGGTCAAGCGCAAAGAGGCCGCCTATGCCAACAAGGCGCTATATGAAATCCAGAATATTGTAGAAAAAATGGCCAAGGATAAAAAATATGACGTAGTCGTTGAGAAAACTCAGTCTGGTTTGCTGTATGTCGCTGGAAATAAAGACATTACAAAGGAAGTCATGGAGGTATTTGATAAAAAGTTTACCAACTAATTTGTTACGGATACGATGGCAGCAGACCAGACGATGCCGGCGCACTGATATAAATGTCAATCAATACCAGTGTATTTCCGCGGCAGTTTTCTCGCCGACTACGTTTTCATCCAGGGAGCGCGGAATCTCCGCTGATACTGGTGATAATGGGATGCGGCCTGCCATGATTTCGGCATGAGTTTGTGGGTACCTGGGAGATTGACTGCCATCGGCAAATCCTTCAGGAAATACAGGTTGGCCTTCGTCACTGTATTTGTCTGTGGCGCCTAATGTATGCAATAACTCGTGCGTGATAATGATGTTGTTTTGTTGTATCTGGCCACGCAAGGCATAAGCATGCACTACACCCAGTAAACCTTTTTGCAATCCGAAGGAATGTGCCAGCGACTTGCCGCTGCGATTACGTGGATGGAAAACCACGAACAGGCGGACGTGGCGGGCATCCAGGCCCCAAGATCCGGTGTTGTTATAAAGCCAGAGACGTAATTTCAGACTCCATAAGCCAATATTCCAGCGATCGCTTTTGTCAGCTGGCGGTGTTGGTGGCAGGGAATGGATCGCGGGTCCAAGTGTAAGACGAATATCAGGTAATGGTTTTACATCATAGGCCGTTGCCTCTTTACGCAGAAAACGGGTGATGGGAGCAAAGTGGGAGCTGGACAAGGTCTTGATAAACCGATCTACCTCATCAGATCCATCACTATTTAACGGATAAAGCGTAACTATCAGGGGTTTGCGCCAATCATGGCTGGCATGCTGTTGCTGGTAGGTAGCCCATGCAACAAGCAAAAAGAGCGCAAGCAACGCAAGCTGTCGAAGCGTACGGAATATACCTCTTTTTTTACCCAAGAATATCTCTCACAGTTGTGATCAGGAACCAAGCTACAGGATTAAAGATAGCAGCAATGTTTGCGGTATTCTTGTTCCACGCAACCAGAGTGTTGTCCATGTGGATCGCTACAAACAGCCACAATATCGTGCAATCATCAGCTGCGTAAACCTGGTGGGGTGCTTGAGGTAGGATCTGTACAGGCGATAATCTCGCCAAACCCGTGTGTTACGCTGCGCCTGACTGCGTACAGCCATGCCGGGGCCTTGAATGACGCATCCGGGAATGACGCATCCGGGAACACGTCCCAGGGGTCCGAAGTAATGGGTAGGCATAAATCTCTACGTCTAAAGGGCGTTGTCAAGCATCAGCTTCTCAGTGCTCGATGTTTGGCGGCAACGATCTCCTCCCGCGGCACATAAAGCAGATTCGCTATTTTACGTATCAGGTGTTCCTCATATTTGTCCAATTTGTCATCACTGAATGCCACTTGCCACATGAGTTCAACGATTTTGGTTTTTTCCTGTGGTGAGTAATGCTTGTTGATGAGTGAGGTGAAGGGAAAATAGGATGTCATTTCTTTCAGTTCGTTATCGGCCAGTCGCACAAGTTCATCAGTTTCCTCACCGGTTAATGAAAAGGTCGTTTGTAGGGCGCGCGTAACTGTATCCAGTTCAAGCTCCTGTATATCATGGTCGACACGCGTCATCTCCAGCAATAGGGCGGCTGTAGCCAGATGCAACTGTGCCTGTGAGTGGTGGCCGGGATGGGTTTCCGTGGGCAGCAATTGACGCTCAAAGAACTGATGCAGTTTTTTTATCATGGTAGCTGTAGTCTGGTGTGGGAAAGAATCGATTGTACTGAAAGACGATTTATACGCCTAGTTACAGAGCTGAAAACCCATTATTTCTGCACAAATTTTTTACAATTTTGGCTTTTTTATTTCTGTTATTGCTACCATACTAATGCCTATGCACAGGAGGGCATGGATATGGTGAATGTGGCAGGTCAACATGCTGATCTTGCCCGGCAGCACAATGTTACGCTGGATGACTGGCTCGAGGTATTACTCAAGGGTCGCACCGGCGAAGATGCCGCGGCCATACGCCGGGCTTGCCTGTTGGCCAACGAGGCCCATGCCGATCAGACACGGGCCTCAGGCGAACCTTATGTGCAGCACGTCTTGTCTGTTGCCGGCATCCTTGCAGGCATACAAATGGATCATGAAACGCTGATTGCCGCAGTACTTCACGATGTGGTGGAGGACACCGATGTGACGCTGGATGAGGTGCGTGCTGAATTCGGTAAGAACGTGGCCAACCTGGTAGACGGTGTTACCAAGATGGGGCAGATACAAGTCTTCCGTGGTGATACCGAAAAAAGTAAAAAAGAACGCTCTCGTGCTGAAAGCCTGCGCAAGATGTTACTGGCCATGGCCGAAGATGTACGAGTAGTGCTCATCAAACTCGCCGATCGCCTGCATAACATGCGTACTCTCGGTTCCCTGCCTGTGGCCAAACAACAACGCATTGCCAGTGAAACGCTGGAAATTTTTGCACCATTGGCAAACCGCCTCGGTATCTGGCAAGCCAAATGGGAATTGGAAGACTTGTCCTTTCGCTACCTGGAGCCAGAGGCCTATAAGCAAATCGCTTCCATGCTGGATGAGCGCCGCATTGACCGTGAGCAGTACATAGCCAATTTTGTCAGCCAGTTACAATCAGAGCTTGAGAAGGCAGGTATTGAGGCCGAGGTTACCGGACGACCTAAACATATCTACGGCATCTGGAAAAAGATGCAGCGCCAAGGTAAGAATTTCCACCAAATCTTTGATGTCCGTGCCGTGCGTATTATGGCAGATGAAATCAAGGACTGTTATGCCGCACTCGGTATCGTGCATACCCTTTGGCAATATATCCCAGGTGAATTCGATGATTACATTGCCACGCCCAAAGAAAACAATTATCGCTCGATTCATACCGCGGTGATCGGTTCTGCCGGCAAGACCGTAGAGGTGCAAATACGTACACGTGATATGCATCAACAATCCGAGTTCGGTGTAGCCGCGCACTGGCGCTACAAAGAGGGTGGCCGTTCCGATGCCGGTTTTGATGAAAAGATTACCTGGTTGCGGCAGTTATTGGAGTGGAAGGATGAGGTGGCAGAGGCCAGTGACTTTGTTGACCAATTCAAGTCTGAGGTATTCGCTGACAGGGTTTATGTGTTCACACCCATGGGCAATGTCGTTGACCTGCCCCGGGGCGCCACGCCGCTGGACTTTGCCTACCATATCCATACGGAAGTCGGTCACCGTTGCCGGGGAGCCAAAGTCAATGGTCATATCGTGCCGCTAACCTATACATTGTGTACTGGGGAAAAAGTGGAAGTACTGACTGTGAGAAAAGGTGGCCCCAGCCGTGACTGGTTAAACGGTTATCTGGGTTACCTGCAGACATCGCGGGCGCGGGCCAAGGTACAGCAATGGTTTCGTCATCAGGACTACGACAACAATGTAATTTCAGGGCGCGCCAGTATAGAGCGGGAGCTAAAACGTCTGGGTTACAGCGAGATTGGCCATGAACGTCTTGCGCAACAACTGGGCTATAAAGATGTGGAAGATTTCTTTGCCGCAGCCGGTCGCAGTGATATACGGCCGAGCCAGTTACTGGGTGCATTAAAGGCGCTGACGACAGTCGATGTCGAGACTTGCGAACCTGTGAAGGCTCCCAGGGCACGCTTACATAAAGGCCGGCAAGGCAGCTTCAAAGTGGATGGTGTGGGTAATTTGCTGACACAAATGGCGCGTTGTTGTAATCCGCTCCCGGGCGATCCCATTGTAGGATACATCACGCGGGGGAGGGGTGTTAGTATACATCGTAGTGATTGTTCGAATATCCTGCGCTATCAATCCGACCAAGGCGAGAGGTTGGTGGAAGTAAGCTGGGGAGGAGAGGCTGATGAAACTTATCCTGTGGATGTCTTGCTAACGGCATACGACAGGTCTGGTTTGTTGCGTGATATCACAGGTCTGCTGTCAAACGAAAATGTGAACGTATTGGCCATAGAGTCCAGTACGGACAAGGCGCAGCACGTGGCCCACATGAAGATTACGATAGAGATCTCTGACATCGGAAAACTGAGTCGTGTACTGGCCAAACTGGAGCAACTACCGAATGTAACAGAGGTACAGCGCCGCCGCAGTTAGGCCGCGTTTACTTGCTACCCGAAAATTCTGTCTCTGGATTGCCTTGTTCCTTTATTGGTGTGCCCTCTTCTCGCTCGATTGCCTCTTCAGTGGCCTTGTTCATGACAATAATACTGATGCGCCGGTTGATGGGGTTGAGAGGATTTTTCTTGTCAAATAAAAGTGTTGAGGACAGCCCCACAACGCGACCGATTTTATTTTTGCCCATGCCACCCAGGATCAAGGCGCGTCGTGCAGCATTGGCACGGTCTGCCGAGAGTTCCCAGTTACTGTAGTCTGGCTTGCCCGCATAGGGTGTGGCATCGGTGTGGCCTGTAATGCTGATATGGTTAGGCACCTCATTGATGAAACTGGCCAGTTCATAAAGGATTTCACTGCTGTAGTCCTTGAGATCAGCTCGCCCGGAAGAAAACATCGGACGATTTTCCTTGTCTACTATCTGTATGCGCAGGCCTTCAGGGGTGATTTCAATTTTCATCTGATCCTTGAAGGGTTTTAGTGCGCCACTTTCCTCTATCGCCTCTTTCAATTTTTCCATCAAGGATTCAAGGCGTTTCTTTTCTAGCTCCTCGGCTTTTTTTATTACTTTTTCGTCATCCGGCATTTTTTCATTGAGTTTCTGACCTTCTCCCTTGGACAGATCCATGGCCCCCCCCAGTTGTATCATGCTGGTGCTGGCGCCGCCGGGTCCCTGTAAGGCGGAACTTGTGGGTGTAGGTGTGTTGCTTGTGCCGATGGCAGCGCTGGGATTGACAAAGAATTCAGAGATGGCTGCTTTCTCGCTGTCACTGGTGCCACCCATAAGCCACATCAACATAAAGAAGGCCATCATGGCGGTGGCGAAATCGGCAAAGGCCACCTTCCATGAACCACCATGGTGACCGTGGCCACCACGAACGATTTTCTTGATGATAATCGGTTGTTTCTTGTTGTCCATGTGTGAGCCAGGACTTATTTGTTATTCTTGATGTGTTCTTCCAGCTCAGAAAAACTCGGTCGTTCCGTGCTGTACATGACCTTGCGGCCAAACTCTACGGCTACTTGCGGGGTATAACCGTTAAGCGTGGCCATGATGCAGGTCTTGATGCATTCGATAAATTTTCCTTCCTCACGCGCCAGGTGTTCTAAGGAATTCGCCAAAGGGCCAACAAAGCCATAGGCCAGCAGGATGCCCAGAAAGGTTCCTACCAGAGCGGCGGCCACGTGGGCGCCAATCTCTTCTGGTGGCCCGCCTAATGAGGCCATGGTGATTACAATACCCAGCACCGCTGCGACAATCCCGAATCCTGGCAGGGCATCAGAGACTTTTGTGATGGCATCGGCGGCTAATGCAGATTCCTGGTGGTGAGTCTGTAGCTCCACATCCATCAGTGCCTCTACTTCGAAGGCATTCATATTGCCACTGACCATGAGTCGCATGTAATCGCATATAAAATCCATCGCATGATGGTTCTTCATTATGTTGGGATATTTATTAAACAGTTCACTGCTTTCAGGTTCATCAATGTCACTTTCAATTGACATCGTGCCATCCTTGCGGATCTTATTGAAGATATCAAACATCAGATTGAGCAGATCCAGATATATCGCTTTTTTGTAAGGCGAGCCTTTGATCGCGGTCGGTATGCTTGCGAAAGAAGCCTTGATTACCTTTACTGGATTGGAGATCAGAAAGGCGCCGAAAGCGGCACCACCAATTACAAGTAGCTCAAAAGGTTGCCAGAGTGCAATGAGTTGACCTTTCGAGAGCACAAAGCCGCCCCCTACACTTCCGAATACCACGAGTATTCCAATAATAATGAACATGATTTTTCTGTGTCCTGGCAGATCTTTATCTTAAGTACTCGTGAGAAAGTATCGGTAGCGCGGTCATGATCTTTACCCCGAATTTTTATAGTGGATTCAGAGGCGGGTTAAAGTTTTCATTGTGGACGTCGAAGTTCATGCCATGGACGCGCACTACCCTGGTGGTGTGAATAACGATTTGGCCAACAATAACGATTTATGTCTCAAGCCCGATTAAGTGAAAGGCTGGATCAACTCGCCAGCAGGCCCCTGCCGGTAATGGGCAGTAGTGCCCGGGCCATGCAAGCCCTGGCGCAAGACGGTGATATTCCCATCAGTGCCTACGATAATCTGGTACTGAAGGATCCCAGTCTGGCAACAAATCTCATCCGACTTGCCAATGGTGGCCAGCGAAGTTTTTTACGCTCAAATGTGGCCACCGTCGAGCAGGCCGCGATTATGCTGGGGCTTAGCAAAGTACAGGGCCTACCCGGGCGCTTGCCTGTCATAGAGAAGAGCGTGCGACCGGAAGGGCGGTTGGGATTCCTGCGGGTTATGTCCGGTGCCTACCACGCGGCCTTTCAGGCCTGGAACTGGGCGACATTCCGCAAGGATATGGCGCCGGAAGAGGTCTTTGTGGCAGCCATGTTGCACAATGCCGGTGACATGATGCTCTGGGCCCATGTGCCGGATAAAATGCTGCGTATCGAAAAGATGTTGTGCGAACGCCGTATGCCGCAAGACGAGGTCGAGTATGTGGTGCTGGGTTGCGGTGTCGATCAGGTCGCGCGCCACTTATCACTAGCCTGGCATTTACCAGAATTGGTACAAAACAGCCTGCGACCCGAGAATGCCTTGCTTCCCCGCGCATTGGGTATCATGTTGGCCAATAAACTGGCCCGCGCAGCGGAACGTGGCTGGCATCACGGTGAAATGGATAACGTATTAAAGTCTGTTGCCGACTATCTGGATATAGAAGAAGATGAAGTTACACAGCAGGTGTATGGTATAGCCATTAAGTCTGCGCATGAGGCCAGGTTTCCTGGAGTAATGTCGGCAGCAGCCAAGTTGGTGATGATTCCTGTCGAGGAAGAAGAGCCTGAGGAAGAAGAACAGGTCAGCAAGGCCTGCCTGATACCCCGAACGGATGTACTGAATAACGCCCTTCGCTTAATCAAGAATCCTAAAGAAAGATTCTTGCTTCATGATCTGATGCGCATCGTGATGCATGGTCTGCACGAAGGTGTGGGCCTTAATCGGTCTGTTTTTGCCTTGCTGGACAGTGAGCGCAGCATGCTAAAGGCGCGATTTATGGTAGGCACGGATAATGACCCTGAGTTTAACCGCTTCCAGTTGGATCTGAACGGACGCCACCTGTTTTCCCGATTGCTGGAGAAGCCGCAATCGATCTGGATCAATGACAGTAACCGTAGCAAAATGTGGCCCCTGGTGCCAAAAGGCTTCAGGAAATTGATTGGCGTGGACTCATTCCTGGCCATGTCAGTTTTTGTCCGCAACCGGCCTGTAGGATTAATTTATGCGGATCGTCACGTTACAGGATGCGATTTGGATCAGCGTTCCTATGAGCAATTCAAAATGGTATGTCGAGAGACCTCGGTCGCCATGACACGCCTGGCAAACAGCAAGGGCTGACAGCTATCCATGCCCCCGCTATAGTGGGCTGTATGAATAAAAAAGACTTCTCACTTCTCACCGAGCTGTTGTCACAAACGACAGCCCCCTTCAGGGAAGACCGCGTGCGTGATGTCGCAATTAAAGCGCTGCAACAAAATACTGTTCCATATTTTATGGACCCCGCGGGTAACGTAATCATTGGGGCCAACAACAAAAGTGAATATCTAAAAAAGATAAAGACAAGGTGTGACGAGCCTGTGCGACTGTTCATCGCCCACATGGACCACCCGGGTTTTCATGGAAAGCGTTGGCTGGATAATGGCCGCTTGCAGATCAAGTGGCATGGTGGTTCACCGGTAAAACACTTGCACGGCGCGGACCTGTATGTGACAGACGGAGAAACCTTTTTTACTACAGCGGCCTTGCGTAAGGTCCAATTGGTCATGGGTAAATGGGCCATTCACACAGCCGAGCTTGTTTTCTCCGCTCGGGTCTTCAAGGAGCAGCGTCGACCGGCAGCCAGAAAACTCTACGGCAGCTTTCGATTTCGCAAACCATGGTGGCTGCGCGGTAAACGTCTCTATACCAATGCGGCGGATGATCTTTGCGGTGTGTTTGCCATATTGCACACCGCAATCAAATTGTATAAGGGCGGTCATGCAAGCAATGTCCCCTTTCTTGGTTTGTTGACCCGCGCTGAAGAAGTGGGTTTTGTCGGTGTTGTGGCACATTTTGAGTTGGGCTGGTTACAGCAGCATACACGCCCACTGGTGGCAGTAAGTTTAGAGGCATCACGCACATTACCAGGCGCCCACATAGGCAAGGGCCCCGTTGTGCGTTTAGGTGACAGGCGCACGGTATTTCATGCTAACAGCTTGAAAGTACTATCCGACGTGGCGGAAAAAGCGCTGAAAGGTAAGCACCAAAAACGAATCATGGATGGTGGCACCTGCGAGGCAACAGCGGCAACAGTATACGGTTTTCCTGTAGTGGGTATTTCCTTGCCTTTAGGCAATTATCATAACCAGGGGTATGAAGGTGGTGAAGATTGTCTCAAGCCCGGGGGACCGGCTCCCGAATTTGTACACATGGATGATATCAACGCCGAATTGAAGCTTTGCAAGGCAATGATGCGCCCCGGCCTCAACTGGCAACAGCCATGGTCAGTCCAGCATCACCGACTCATCAGAAACATGCGTCAATATCTGTCTTTCCTGAAATAGGAAATATTGCAATCCTGTTTCGAGTAAAGTCTTTTTGGATATACCATTTTGTATAAAAAGTAATCTGATTTCGGTGCATATAATCGGCAGATATAACAATCAGGGATAAAATATTCCCAATATATCTCCCTATTTGGGGTTTGACGCAGTCTTTGGCTGAACCTGAGACATATTCCTATGTGCCATAGATTGCCGAAGTTGGTTATGACTTAACAGGTCGGGCTTCTTAGCTGAGCGGGAATTAGTTTTTCCTGAAATGCTCTGAATTCACCCAACAGAGTATTGAGGTTTTTCTGCTTTGTGCGTGCAGGTGTGATGGTAAATTCATTAACTTGGCGCATGAACTTCCAGTGTCGCTACTCTTCTGACAAATGATGCATAATTATCTCCTGTAAATTCGTTTTTAATTAATTTCGCAGGAGCATGCATCGGCTTAGTGATGGTGCTATGAATCATTTATAGCAGAAGTAAAATAGACTACTTATTTCTTTTGCGCGGTCCTCTCCATTTTTTCCAGGCTGGTGTGGCGCACATCTTTTCCCTTGACCAGGTAAACAATATATTCACAGATATTCTGGGAGTGGTCACCAATGCGTTCTATGGCGCGTGCGATCCAGATAACATCCAACATGCGGGTAATGGAGCGCGGATCTTCCATCATATAGGTGATTGCCTGGCGCATAACACTGTTGTATTCCTGGTCTACGACCAAGTCTTCCTTGGCGACGTCCACTGCGGCCTTCACATCCATACGGGCAAAGGCATCCAGTGTATCGTGTAACATCCTGGCAACATGATCGCCTAGGTGTTGAATTTCAACATATTGATTTTTAGGTCGTTCAACTTCGCTCAGGCGGGTCGCTACGCGAGCTATACGCTCTGCCTGATCGCCAATCCGTTCGAGGTCGGTGATGGTTTTAATTACGGCAACAACCAACCTTAAGTCGGACGCAGCAGGTTGTCGACGGGCAATAATTTGACTGCAATCTTCGTCGATAGCAACCTCGGCAGAATTTACTTTGACGTCATTTTCTATAACCTGATCAGCCAACTGCGGGTTACCTTTTACCAGGGAAATAATGGCATTCTTAATTTGCTCCTCAACGAGACCGCCCATGGCTAGCACCTTGTTACGAATGTCTTCCAGTTCTTCGTTGAACTGTTGAGAAATGTGATGACCGATGGGATCCATATATCTACCTCCTGGTGCCGGGCTTAGCCGTAACGACCCGTAATGTAATCCTCTGTCCTTTTAGCAGAAGGATTAGTGAATATCTTCTCAGTATTATCGAATTCAATCAATTCGCCCATGTACATGAAGGCTGTGTAATCGGATACACGTGCAGCCTGTTGCATATTATGGGTGACAATAACAATCGTGTAATTTTCCTTGAGTTCGTTGATCAGTTCTTCTATCTTCAACGTTGAAATGGGATCCAGTGCCGAGGCCGGCTCATCCAGCAATAATACTTCAGGCTCAATGGCAATGGCCCTGGCAATAACAAGACGTTGTTGCTGTCCGCCGGAAAGACCAAGAGCATTATCGTGCAAACGGTCCTTGACTTCGTCCCACAGTGCTGCAGCCTGCAGTGATTTTTCTACGGCCTCGTCCAACACACGCTTGTTCTTGATGCCATGCAATCTCAGACCATAAGCAGTATTTTCATAGATGGATTTGGGAAACGGATTCGGTTTTTGAAATACCATGCCAACGCGCCGGCGTAATTCGGCAACATCCACATCGCGTGCATAGATATTCTTTTTGTGTAGATGTATGGCCCCGTCAATATGGCAGTTGTCCACCAGGTCATTCATGCGGTTAAAGCAGCGCAACAAGGTGGATTTGCCACAACCACTGGGGCCAATAAAGGCAGACACCCGATTTTCAGGTATCATCAGATCAATGTTTCTTAGGGCCTGTTTTTCGCCGTAGAACAGGTTCAATTTCTTTGCTTGTAAGGTAATAGTTTCATCCCGCAGTTTTCTGGATGGATGAGTACGGCCCAGTGTGTCCATATTAATGGCGTGTGTACGTGTTTGATCAGACATAGCAGTTCTTCAGTTAGGATTCCAGACCTCGATAACGCTCCCTTAGTCGGTTGCGCAACCAGATCGCAGCAAGGTTTAAGATAACAATCACCAGTACCAGCAGTAGCGCTGTGGCATAAACCAGCGGGCGTGCGGCTTCAACATTGGGACTTTGAAAACCGACATCGTAAATATGAAAGCCCAGATGCATAAATTTACGATCCAGATGAAGGAAAGGGAAATTATCATCCAGCGGCAATGAGGGCGCCAGCTTTACCACGCCCACCAGCATCAACGGCGCCACTTCACCGGCGGCACGTGCTACTGCCAGAATCATCCCTGTCATAATCGCCGGTGTGGTCATGGGTAACACCGTGCGCCACAGGGTTTCGGCCTTGGTTGCGCCCAGTGCCAGCGAGCCTTCACGAATAGCGCGTGGAATGCGCGATAGACCCTCCTCGGTAGCGACTATGACCACGGGTACAGTAAGAATGGCCAAAGTCAGTGATGACCATAAGATACCCGGTGTGCCGTAGGTCGGAGCCGGCAAGGCCTCGGGGAAGAATAACTGGTCTATGTTACCACCAAGGAAGTAGACGAAGAATCCCAAGCCAAACACACCGTATACAATGGAGGGTACGCCAGCGAGATTGTTTACGGCGATACGTATTGTACGTGTAATCACACCCTGTTTTGCATACTCGCGCAGATAAATCGCAGCGACTACACCGAAAGGTGTGACCATGAGTGACATAATCGTCACCATCATGACCGTGCCAAAGATGGCCGGGAAGATACCGCCTTCAGTGTTGGCCTCACGCGGTTCGTCAGATACAAATTCCCACATCTTGGAGAAATATAATCCCAGGCGCTGAAAGACATTGAGTGTGTTGGATCGATACATGCGTACCACTTTGGAAAGGGGTATGGTGACTATTTGTCCGTTCATGACTATAGCAGTAATGCTATCTCGTCCTATGTCCTTGTACAGGGTCGATAGCGTTTTTTGTAGTCTCCGGTACTCACCCTGCAGAATGGCGCGCTCACGGCCGATATTCTGATGCCGTGTTTCGGTCAATTCTTTTTTAAGTTCAAGGCGGCGTTGCTTGAGGCGCAATGTCTCAATGCCATAATTGATGTCACCAATTTCGTCTTTTTCGATATAGCGAATTTCTTTAAATATCTCCTGAGCACGCTGCAGGCGTTTCAGGGTCTCTTGCCATGCGGCTTCCCCCTCGGCGATCACGATACCGTTTTCTTTTATGGTCGTGAGAAAACCATAGAAATTACCCCATTCACGGCGTTCTATAGTGATGACCTCTTTAGGGTAACGCGACTCGCTGGTATAGATATCCAGTAGCCAACGGAAGTCGCTGCCCAATATATCGCGATTGCCGGTTTTAATCAGTCGTCGTTGTAGCCATTTGGCATCACTCTCGAGCGCCAGGCCCATATCTTTCAGGCTCTCGGCTGATACGGCCTCCGTGTCATGTATCTCTCCGATCACGCGTAAGGCTTGGGCATTCGGTGGGTTGTAATTCTGCTCTACAACACGCGCTGGCCAGAAGTGGCCCAGGCCTCTTACTGCAATCAGCGCCAGCAAGCCGAGCACAATAATGATACTCAGACTTACGGCAGCGGCATTCATCCATATCCAGGGGGAGCCGCTTTTCATCCAGTCGTGCATCATAATGAGCTGTATTTCCTTCTCAGACGTTGCCGTACCAGTTCGGCGACGGTGTTAAAGGCAAAGGTGAACATGAATAAGACCAGTGCTGCCAGAAACAATACGCGATAATGGGTGCTGCCCACTTCCGTCTCTGGTATTTCGACAGCGATGTTGGCCGCCAGCGTACGCATGCCCTGGAAGATGCTGAAATCCATAACAGGTGTATTACCCGTGGCCATGAGAACTATCATGGTTTCGCCCACGGCCCGGCCCATGCCTATCATGATGGCTGAGAAAATACCGGGACTGGCGGTTAACAGTACTACGCGTACCAGGCTTTGCCAGGGTGTCGCCCCCAGGGCCAGCGATCCCAGTGTCAGGTGTTTGGGAACACTGAAGATGGCGTCTTCGGTAATTGAAAAAATCGTCGGGATGACAGCGATGCCCATAGCGATACCTACCACCAGGGAATTGCGCTGGTCAAAGTCCAGCCCCAGACTGGTGCTCAGCCACAGGCGCATATTGCCATTAAATAATATCTGTTCAGTAGGTTGGCTCAGGCCCATGGCCAGCCAGCCTGACAACAAAAGTACCGGGATCAGCAACGCAGCATCCCAGCCTTCGGGTATGCGGTTACGGATGTAACCGGGCAGGCAATGGTAGGCATAGCCAAATAGAAAGGTGGCTATCGGTAGCACAATAAGCATGAGAAACACCCCCGGCAGGTAATGCTCAATCAGGGGTGCCAGCCACAGGCCTGCGAGAAAACCCAGTATCACCGTCGGTAGCGCTTCCATAATCTCTATCGTTGGTTTGACATAGGCGCGCATAGCCGGGGCCATGAAGTAGGCAGTGTAGATGGCGCCCATAATAGACAGCGGGATGGCAAACAGCATGGCATAAAACGCGGCTTTCAGTGTGCCGAAAGACAGAGGCACCAGACTGTATTTGGGCTCAAAGTCATTACTGGCCGAGGAGGATTGCCAGGTAAAACTGGGTTTCTTGTAACTTTCGTACCAGACCTTCCCCCATAATACGGCCCAGGAGATCTCCGGGTGTTCGTTGTTTACTTGCCAGCTTACAATTTGGCCGCGGATATCTTCTGCCAACAGGCGGTCTGATCGGGGTGATATGCTGACATGGGTCAGAGCATTTTCAGAAATGGTTTCATCCAACAGCAGGCGCTTGGCTGTGGCATGGAAAACCCGCACATTGCCGCGTTCATCTGCTGTGATAAAACCTTTGCGGCGTTGTTCCACATCCACATCGGTAATGAGACGGTCACTCTTTTCAAATTCACGTATGCGCGTCAGGACCGGTGTGTTGTCTTCGCTTCTGACCGGAAACCATTGCGATATCACACCCTCGGAACTGACGATGAGCAAAGAAATGCCACCTGTCAGAAAACGAAAGTTGGTAATACGTTCATTGGCCGGTACGACGCGTTTTCTTTCCAGTAATGTGGGTTCCGCTTTGTCCCTGATGTCAAACACCGTAATCCGGCCGTTCTCACTGGTGGTGTAGAGTATTTGTTGTTCTGGATCAATCAGCATGTGTTTCACATCGTCGGCATTTGCCAGTGTGCTGCGAGTGATTTCCGTTGTTGCCACCTCTTCGTCCAGCAGATTTTCTTCCTTCTTGATATTCACCAGTATTAGTCGTTTGTCATCGGTAAAGGCTACTATCGTGGTCTGTTCTTCGTTTTGCTCAAGTGCCAGTTGCAGCAGCGGACGATTTTTTGTATCCACGCGCAGAGCTTGTTGGCCCAGGGGGTATTCGACCTTGGGTGTTACCAGTTTTTGATCATCCGGATAGGTCACGTTATAGACATGGCGTGCCACCACCACACGGCCATTGGTCAGGCCGTAGGCGAAGGCGGCATGTGATGTGCGGCCAATGGCGAAACTGCTGGGGCTAGCCCGATCTCCCAACAGCGCCTTGGTCAGAATGACCTCACCGGATCCGGTCTTGAAAAACACGGCTTGGCCACGGTCGGTCAAACGCAGGGCCACTTCGTTTTGTTCCTCTATGGCCAGGAGCAGGGTCTTGCCGGCGGTTGCAGCTGGCAATGAATATTGCTTCAGTTCCTTCATATCTGCCGGCGCGAATATGGGTGCGACCACATAGAGCAGATAAAAGAAGATCATCACGATGGCGACGATGACGATGCCGCCGCCCAGCCCCATACTGATCGTGGCCAGACGGTCTACGCTGCGACGCCAGCGGTGGCGTTTCATCGAAGTGGTGAGTATAGATGCTTGGGAATCAGGCATAAGCAGGCTTCATTGGAAGCTGCAATAATAGATCCTGAGTATTGCAGAAATATTACAATGATGTCTTGCGTGAAAACTTGATAACAGCAGAAATGAGTTTCAGGTAGCAGAAATTAATAAAAAATGCCCCGCCGCGGCGGGGCTGACATAGGGACTGGGCTTACTTGATAGAACCGAGAATCTTCTTCATCTTTTTACCCGACAGCGGGATGTAGCCATCTTTGATAACCACTCGCTGGCCAGTTTTGGACAGAACCATCCTGAGAAACTCGCGTTCCAAAGGAGGCAGGGCCTTGTTGGGAGCTTTGTTTACATAGATGTACAGATAACGGCTTAGCGGGTATTTACCGGAAGCGGCATTCTTGGCCGTGGCGCTGATAAAGGGTTTGCCGGCCTTCTTGGTCAGGGGCACAGCACGCACACCCGACGTCTTGTAGCCGATCCCGGAGTAGCCTATACCATTGATAGAAGTGGAAACTGATTGCACCACTGAGGCAGAACCAGGCTGCTCGTTTACAGTGGTCTTGTAATCACCTTTACACAGGGCTTTTTTCTTGAAGTAGCCGTATGTGCCCGATACCGAGTTGCGGCCATAGATCTGTATATTACGGAATTTCCAGGCACCCTTGAGACCGGCGCCACCCCATTTCGAAAGATCCTTCTTATAACCACACTTGCGGGTGGAGGAAAAAATGGCATCGACTTGCGGAATGGTCAAACCCTTGATGGGGTTGTCCTTGTGCACATAAACCGCCAGGGCATCAATGGCGACAGGAATGGCCGTTGGTTTGTAGCCATGCCTGTTCTCAAAGGCCTGTAATTCCTTATCCTTCATCTTGCGGCTCATGGGGCCGATGTTGGAAGTGCCTTCGGTCAGGGCCGGTGGCGCGGTGGAAGAACCGGCAGCCTGGATCTGAATATTGACATTAGGATACAGGCGTTTGAATTCCTCGGCCCATAGAGTCATCAGGTTGGCCAGGGTATCGGAACCCACACTGGACAGATTACCGGATACACCGCTGGACTTTTTGTAATTAGGGATGGTCTTGTCCAGCTTGGTTGCAGCAAAGGTGCTATTGCTGACAAGCAGTAGGGCCGTAACCATGAGTGCGAAAATTTTCATCTTCATCTATTTTTCTCCTTGCGGAACACTATTAAAAGAGTGCGGTAATGATTAACCAGTCAGGTGACAGTTTGATGACAGTATTATTGCGTTTATTTGAAACTAGATCTCAGCGCTTTCCGGCGAAAATCGTGAAGTCACTATCCTCAGGACCACCAGCGTGGCAATGACCCAAAGGCTAAGCAATACCTTTTCCGGTTGGTAGTTTTTGAACCACAAACCCATCAATTCACTAATGAGCACCACCAGTGCCGTATCCAGGATGAAGGTCACGCGCACACGACCAAGTTTGATGTAAGACTGTAATGTGCGGATGATTTCCAGTAGCGCCAGCACCATCAAGGAACGAACCACCACTTGTTCTGCGGTGTGTTCCCAGTTGTGGTAAGCATTATTGATCAGGTCAATCATCAGGCTGACCAGTCCAGTGGCCATCCACAGGCATAATGTCAATGCCAATCCCAGGGCTAGTAGATTAATGGTTCGGGCAAGCACTATCCCGGCTTGCAAGCTGGCAGTACTGCTTAAGGTAGACCTTGTCATAACGGGCGTCAGTTTTAGTGTGATGTTTGTGACGCTATCAATTACCTATGACAGAGAGATGATATTTCAGTGACTGCTAGATGATACGATGCTGTGGAAAAATACAGGTAAATACACTGCCTTTCCCCAACTCGCTTTGAATATCTAGTTTGCCATCATGTCGGTCCAGCACATGCTTGGCAATGGCCAGGCCCAGACCTGTTCCCCCGCTTTCGCGTGAGCGATCAATGTCGACGCGGTAGAAACGTTCCGTCAGACGTGGCAGGTGTTGAGGCGATATACCCGGACCTGAATCCTTGACCGAGAACACAGCACCGCCATTGTCGGTTTTCCATTTGATGTCGATATTGCCACCCGCAGGGGTATAACGCACAGCATTATTAATAATATTGGAAAACAGACTATGGAGGTGTTCCCGATTGCCTAGTACACAAATTTTAGCATCGCTGTTGAGGGTGATACTGTGCTTGTGTTTTCCACTTAATATGTTGGCCGCTTCGGTGATGCCCAGAAGCATCTCATGTACATTTACCGGTTGATCATCGGTCCTGTTGGGTTCGGTCTCGAGTTTGGCAAGCGCCAGCAGATCAGTCACCAGATGTTCCATGCGGTTGGTTTGGCTGTTCATATTATCCATTGCCAGAGTCAGATCTTTATCATCGGCGGCATACAGGGGTTTCAGGGTTTCGAGATAACCCGATATCACCGTTATCGGTGAGCGCAGTTCGTGGGAAATATTAGCGATGAACTGACTACGCATGGTTTCAAGCCTGGTGAGATGAGTGCTGTCACGAGCAATCAACAATTTTTGATTGGCTCCATAGGGAATGATTTGCAATGTTGCCGTTGTATCTGGATTGACCGCTGGTTCGATAGTGATGTTATGACTGTAATCGCTACCTTCAATATATTCCCGGAATTCGGGCTGACGAATCAGGTTGGTGATGTTTTGGCCCATATCATAAGGTTCTTTGATACCGAGCAGGCCTTGTGATGTTGGATTAGACCAGACAATTTCATTACCCTGCGTCAGGATGACCATGGCATCGGGCAAGGCAGCCGCTGCATCCTGAAATCGCGAGACCATATTGGTCAGTTCCTCACGAGTATGACGGGACTCTTTGTCCAGTATATGGATTTCGTTGAAGATGTCCCCCCATGTGCCCTCTGAAACGGGGATGGATTCTGGTTTGCGTTCAGAAATCAGCCAGTCATTCAGTTTTAAAAGCTGGTGTATGGAGATGGACAGTGAAACAGCGAGAAAAACACTGAGTATCAGGAAGGGGTGACCCAACAGGAAACCGATAAACAGGGACAGGACCGCTAGTAGTGCGATCATAGTGATTTCCCTTTTCACTGTGCGACCTGTCTAGAAGATCCTGGATAGTCGGTAACCAAAGCCGCGCACAGTCTGCAACAATTTGTCGTGACCTGTCGGTTCCAATGCCTTGCGCAGACGGCGAATGTGTACATCAACGGTGCGATCTTCGATGTAGACATTCTCTCCCCAAACGTGGTTGAGTACCTGCTCACGGCTCAATACTCTATCAGGATTTTCCAGAAAATATTTTACCAGCTTGAACTCAGTGGGGCCGATATTGACCTCGATACTATCGGCCAGCAGCCGGTGTGATTTTATATCCAGTGTCAGACCCCCAAGAGACAGGATAGCGGTCCCCTGTAGCACATCAATTCTTCTCAGATGAGCACGTATGCGTGCCAGTAGCTCCTTGGTGGAAAAGGGTTTGGTGATGTAATCATCGGCGCCGCTGTCAAGTCCATAGATCCTGTTGTCTTCTTCAGTCCTGGCGGTAAGCATTATGATGGGTATGCGTTTTGTTTTTTCGTTACGACGCAGCTTTCTCACCAGTTCGGTCCCACTGATCCCGGGCATCATCCAGTCGATCAGCAATAATGCCGGTGGATCCTGCAGGGCCTGGCGCTCCGCGTCCATGGCATTGGCGGCTTCTACGCAATCATAGCCGTCATGACGTAGCGCCATACATACCATTTCACGAATAGCACGTTCGTCATCAACTATTAATATGGTTTTGTTCAAACCGGTTTCATCCCATCGTGGTGATCATTAATCGTAAGCTAATCAGTCGTAGATGACATTAATATGACAATGTGATTGCAGGCAGGCGAAAATTGTCTCCGGGTAGATAAAAACCTTGAAATTAGGGTCATATTACGAATGCAGGTGTAAATATAGCACGGACGTTTCTTGATATGCTCGGTTACCGGATATCCGAAAAGTGTCAACAAATTTCATACATTTTTCACAAAGGCCTCATGCCTGGTATAAAGATTTTTCCGGATGAATTACTGGCTGAACCCATGGTGCCTTTAACAAATATCGTGGACTGATCCAAGAGCTGGTGGATGTTGGACGAATACTGATTACCCGATTCGGATGGGATGCATTCCAGCTCCAGGTAGATGATTGTTATTTCAACGCGATGCATACTGGCTTTGTGCGCTATAATCAGTAAGATCGTATCGCGGTGATGGGCCCAAACACCATCGCGACGCCTCAGAAACCCCTCGTTTGCCGGTATCGTGGCGCGGCAGTGTTGCGTCAGTAGGCTGGAGGCTGCCTTCCGGGATAGCAGTGTGCCGGAGAAGGCCACGTTATTTCAGCCTCCGCTAAGCGCATCAATTTTGCAGATGGTGTCAACAGGGATTCATCGATATCCAGAACCTGGCTAGCTGATAGACACGGGTCAGCGGGTACGCAGTCACCGGATTCAAGCAATACCCTGTCTTCGGTGACGAGTTCACCAACGGGCATTTCGAAGGTTTCGCCACTGCGTTTAATCCGTGCGGAATGTGTGACCAGGCTCCGCAGGGCTTCAGCGTTGTGCTGAGCACTCCTGAAAGATGCCGATTGGCGCAGAGCAAGTATACTGGCAGTAAATAGACCGTCGGTATATTTGCCTACGATCAAAGACACTGCGGTAACAAACAAGAGAATATAAAGCCATGGATCGGGGAGCTGGCGCGCAAAGAGCAGCAATGTGTCGCTGCGCTGGAGTGGGACTCAGGTTTGGGTATCTAAACCGGTTCGTCTGCCGTCAGTCCCTGGGATGATGAATGCAATGCCGCCAATACCGCATCACCGGCAACCATGCGATGTTTCGGGAAGTATTGGGGGTGGCACGGGATTTATAGTAGTCTTCCTGTTCCTGATAATGCCACCATGGACGGAATTGACATACAGGTATTGGTGTATATCAAAACACCGGACTGCGTTCTTGCGAGGGATTCATGGGTCATCGATACTTTAGCAATACGTTATCGCGAACCATATGGGAATCAAAGTACCGCCTACATGGCGAGGCTTCCATAACCCAAACATGGCAGCGTGTGGCACGGGTGCTGGCAGCAGTAGAAAAGCTGCCGAAAGTTTGGGAACAGCAGTTTTATGAGGTCATGGAGGATTTCCGTTTTATTCCCGGTGGCCGTATTCTTGCCGGTGCCGGAAGTCCACATAAAGTCACGTTATTTAATTGTTTTGTTATGGGTGAAATCCAGGATTCACTGGATGGCATTTTTTTAGCCTTGAGGGAAAGCGCGATGACATTGCAACAAGGTGGAGGCGTGGGGCTGGATTTTTCCAGCTTGCGCCCCAAGGGTCAGCCTGCGCGCAGTGTCGGCAGTATTGCCTCGGGCCCGGTATCATTCATGCATATCTGGGACAGTATGTGTGCCACCTTGCTGTCCACCGGTGCTCGCCGCGGTGCCATGATGGCTACCTTGCGTTGCGATCATCCCGACATCGAAGCGTTTATCGAAGCCAAGCAGGAGCCGGGCAAATTACGCCATTTTAATTTATCCGTGCTCGTAACTGATGAATTTATGCAGGCGGTGTCAGAAGACATCGAGTGGGAACTGGTATTCCCCGCTCGTGCCTCAGGAGAACAAGAGGGTGGGAATAAGGTTATACATACTATACGTGCCCGTGCACTATGGAACAAAATCATGCGTGCAAACTATAGTTATGCTGAACCGGGCGTATTGTTTATTGATCGAATTAACCAGTTTAACAATCTCTCGTATTGTGAGCATATCAGTGCCACCAATCCCTGTGGTGAGATTCCGCTTCCGCCCTATGGTGCCTGCAATCTGGGGGCGATCAATCTAGTAAAGTTTATAAACGCAGAGTTCACAGATCATGCGTCCATAGATATGCAGGCCATTATTGAAACCGTACGCGTTGCAGTGCGTCTATTGGATAACGTGATCGATGTTTCAGACTTTCCCTTGCCACAACTAAAAGAGATGGCAGAATGTAGCCGGCGCGTTGGTCTGGGGATAACTGGATTGGGTGATGCATTGATTATGTTGGGTCTGGATTACGCCGAACCGGAAGCTTGTGATCAGGCAGCAATGATTATGGAAACAATCTGTAACACGGCATACGAGACTTCCGTTGAATTGGCGCTGGAGAAAGGCAACTTTCCGGCTTTTAATGCCAGGGCTTATACCAGCACGCCTTTTATTCGATCACTGCCGGAAGATATTCGCTTTGCCATCAAACAAGGTGGTGTTCGTAACAGTCATTTACTGGCCATCGCGCCCACTGGCACGATCAGCCTGTTGGCCAATAATGTCTCTAGTGGCCTGGAACCCGTGTTTGATGCCAGCTATACCCGCAAGGTGCGTAATGAATGGGGGAGTGTTGAAGAATTTGAGGAAGATGCTTATTCACTAAGGCGTTGGCGCAAGCTGTATCCTCATCCTGTATCTCATTTGCCGCCAGCCTTTACGACTGCTACCGGTATTTTACCGCAACAGCACCTGGCTATGCAGGCTGCTGTGCAGCCCTACGTGGACAATGCTATCTCCAAGACAATCAATATCTCGCCACAAACTTCTTTCGTGCGGTTCTCCAATATCTATACACAGGCCTACGAATCGGGTTTAAAGGGGTGCACGACCTTCAGGCCGAATCCAGTAACAGGTAGCGTGATGGAGCAACATCACTTCCCGGAGACTTACAGCGTTTGTTGTGGATTGGATCAGGAACCGGATTAGGCCTGAATCAAATCAATTATACACATGACAGCTGTTTGCGAGGGGAAAGAGGTGGGAGCGAAACGGGGCATCATTTTATTGATCGCTTTCATGCTCTTCTTTGATACCATCCTCGTCCATCAATATCCTGTGTGCCGGTCCCTCGAGATCGTCAAACTGCCCGCTTTTAATTGCCCAGAAGAATAAGGCAATTGCACCGATGGCAATTAACAAGGCGATAGGGATGAGAATGTATATGACTTCCATCGGGCCAGTTTAACCTGAATGAGTGCCGGCGGCTTAGGTTTTGAGAGAACGCAATCGCAGGGCATTGCCGATAACAACCAATGAGCTGGCGGACATACCCAGGGCAGCCATCCAGGGGGCAATATAACCCAGGGCGGCCAGGGGCAGGGCGATCGCATTATAAAGTAGGGCCCAGGCTATGTTTTGCTTGATAATACCCAGTGCTTTTTGCGCCAGGCCCCTGCCTTGCAACAGAGGCGTGAGGTGTTGTCCCAGCAGGATCATATCGGCTGTAGCCGTGGCCAGTTGGGTGCCTGAGCCCATGGCAACGGACAGGTGGGCGGCACCCATGACCGGTGCATCGTTAATCCCGTCACCTATCATGGCTACGGTGGCGCCGTCTTGTTGCAATCGTTGAACATACTTTAACTTGTCTTCCGGTGTTGCTTCCCAGACCGGCTTGTCTATACCCAGGATATTGGCCACATTCCGCACCGCTGCCTGTTGATCCCCACTCAGTACCGAACACGAGATGCCTGCCAGTTTAAGTTGTTGTATGACGGTTGCTGTATGCTTGCGCATGACATCACCCAGGACAAAGGCGGCAAGGGCTTCGTTATTACTGGCCAGCACCACGACGCTATGTCCCTGGTTTTGCAGTGCCGTGAGGCTGTTGCTATCAAAGCCTGCACCCGTTTTTCCTTTTACAAAGGCAGGTGTGCCAATGGCGTAGTATTTCCCATCTACCCGCCCACACATGCCACTACCGGGTGTATTGATCACATCTGCTGCAATACTGGTGACGGGTGCTGCCGTGGCATTACGTAAGGCCTGGGCGATGGGGTGTTCCGATTGCCATTCCAGTATTGCGGCAATTCGCAGGCATTGATCGGCATGATACTCACCAAAGGGATGCACTTTAAGCAGTTTTAATTCACCTTGTGTCAGGGTGCCGGTTTTATCAAAAACAAAATGTGTACAACGTGCCAGGGTTTCCAGGGCATGACCCCGCACGGTCAATAATCCCAGAGCGGACAATCGCCCGGTGACAACACTCATGGCCGAGGGTGTCGCCAGCGACAAGGCACAGGGGCAGGTCACTACCAGTAAGGCAATTGTAATGGCCAGCCACTGGTCAGAACCACGAGACCACCAATAACCAGCAACGACGACAGCTAACAATAAAATGGCTGTAACAAAGTGGCCGGCGATACGGTCGGTCAGCAGGGCGATGGTGGGTTTTTCTGCTTGCGCCCTGTCCAGTAGACGCATCATGGTTGCCAGCACGGTATCCTGGCCAATTTGTATTACTTGCAGGGTCACAGGGCTTTCGCGATTGATGGTGCCGCCAATGACCATATCGCCAATATCTTTAGTAACAGGCATGCTCTCACCGGTGACCAGGGATTCATCAAGACTGCTGCGTCCCTCTACAAGTTTGCCATCTATGGGCACGGTTTCGCCGGCACGGACCAGCACACTATCGTTTATCACAAGCTCGTTTACCGGGACCACTTCTTCCCCAGTTTCAGTAATGCGAGTGGCCATTAGTGGCGTGATGCGTGTAAGGGCTTCCATGGTCTCAGAGGACTTCTTGCGCGCTGCCAGTTCCAGAAAGCGTGCACTGAGAAGAAAAAATACAAACATGGCTACGGAATCAAAATAGACATCTCCTTTGCCGGTAAAAATGGCCCAGGTCGATGCAATAAATGCAATGCTGATACCAAGCGTGACCGGTACATCCATACCGGCATGAGCGCGCATCAAATCGCGCCAGGCCGAGATAAAGAAAGGTTGGGCTGCGTAGGTTATTATGGGCAGGGTCAGCCCCAGGCTGAGCCACTGAAAGAAGTGTTTGAACCGGGTCTCAATGGTCCACCACTCACCCCCATACAAGGCAACGGCCAGGATCATGACCTGCATGCCCAGGGCACCGGCAACGGCCAGTCTTTTTAAATAGCGTGAACGCTCCCGCTCAAACAGCGCCTGTTGACGATTGGGGTCATAGGGATGGGCGCGATAACCTATGGCAGCTACGGCTTCAATGATTTTGCTGAGTTTTATTTTTGTTTTATCCCAGCGTACTCGCGCGCGACCCGTTGAATAATTGACGCTGGCACTGATGATGCCAGGCAGTTGTTGTAAGTGTTTTTCTGTAAGCCAGACACAGGCAGCACAGACAATATTCTCCAGTATCAGGGAGGCCTCGGAGACATCACCTTCATGGACAACAAATTGTTTTTGTACTTCCGGATTGTCGTAGATAGTAATCTCTTGCAGGAATTCGGGCAGCGCTTCCTGCACCCTGTCCGGATTGCCGGTACGATGGCGGTAGTAGCCCTGCAGGCCGGCGGCGACTATAGCCGAGGCCACAGCCTTACAGCCTGGACAACACATGGGTTGTGCCTTTTCATCAATAATCGTAGAGAAGGATATACCCTGGGGGATGGGCAGACCGCAATGAAAACACGGGGTATTCGAAGTAGTGTGGTGGGTTGGGTTGTGCATGGGCTGGCAATGACATTATATAGTTAAGTAGCGGCAAGATTGCTACGATATTTTCAGGAATATACTCCAGGTGGAAAATTCTTTTAGTAAAATTGATCTGGGTCAAGACCCTGATAACCATCGGCGATAGAGTTCCCCGTGTAGTGGGCATTAGAATATAATGCGCGGGTTAACTGTGCCAATAATCAACGAATTCAATACCTTATGACTCGAATTCTACAGGCAGGCTGAGGGCAGGCTTTTAGGAGTGCATACAGTGAATCACGAGAGGAGATAGCGTTTATGGTTTTTCGGCATATTTGGGGCCTGCTTACCCACCCGGAAAAGGAATGGAAGGCCATACGTAAGGAAAACTGCGGAATAGGTCGTTGCTACTGCACGCATGTGTTAATTCTTGCTGCCATCCCCCCGGTCTCGGGTTTTATCGGCACCACCAGGATAGGTTGGCAAATTGGGGGAGGTGAAGTCGTTAAACTCACTACCCAGAGTGCTGGTACCATTTCCATACTCTACTACCTTGCTATCCTTGTCGGAATATTCAGCGTGGGCAAGATGATCCACTGGATGGCGCAGACCTATGGCGCCAAGGTATCCTTGCCGCTTTGTATAGGCTTGGCTGCCTATACAGCAACACCGCTTTTGTTAATTGGTCTCATGGGACTCTATCCCGTCTTGTGGCTTAATTTTATTATAGCTTTACCCGCATTGGCCTATACCGTCTACCTGCTCTACACCGGTGTGCCGGTGATGATGGGAGTCTCTAAAGAAAAAGGCTTTCTCTTTGCCAGTGCCGTGCTGGCCGTCGGCATGGTGATGCTGGTTGCCCTGCTGGCTGCCACCGTTATCCTTTGGGGTGCGGGTATTGCCCCGGTCTTTACCAGTTAATTTCATTTCACGTCTTATGTTATATCGAGGGGTTTATGGCCACGCAAGAAACCTATAACTATACTGTCGTTCGACAGTTTGCCATCATGACTATTATCTGGGGCATTGTTGGCATGGCTGTGGGTGTACTGATTGCCGCACAGATGGCCTGGCCAGTGCTGAACTTTGACCTGCCCTGGCTATCATTCGGGCGTCTGAGACCATTGCATACCAATGCTGTCATCTTTGCCTTTGGTGGTTCGGCCCTGTTTGCTTCATCATATTATGTAGTGCAGCGTACCTGTCATGTGCGCCTGATCAGCGACAAACTGGCTGCCTTTACTTTTTGGGGTTGGCAACTGGTTATTCTTTCCGCTGCAATTACCTTGCCTTTGGGTATCAGTACCGCCAAGGAATATGCTGAGCTTGAATGGCCCATAGATATATTGATTACCGTGGTTTGGGTGGCCTACGCCATAGTTTTTTTTGGTACGATTATTAAACGCAAGATATCACATATTTATGTTGCCAACTGGTTCTTTGGCGCCTTCATTGTCATGATAGCAATCTTGCATATCTTCAATAGTGCAGCATTACCTGTCAGTGCCCTGAAGTCATATTCAGTTTATGCCGGCGCACAGGATGCCATGGTGCAATGGTGGTATGGACATAATGCAGTGGGTTTCTTCCTGACCGCCGGATTTCTGGGCATTATGTATTATTTTGTGCCCAAGCAGGCAAACCGGCCTGTCTACTCTTATCGCCTGTCCGTTGTGCATTTCTGGGCGCTGGCCTTTACCTACATATGGGCCGGACCCCATCATCTGCATTACACTGCTCTGCCCGACTGGACCCAGTCGTTGGGTATGGTGTTCTCGTTAGTGCTGTTGGCACCCAGCTGGGGTGGCATGATTAACGGTATCATGACCTTGTCCGGTGCCTGGCAGAAACTGCGCAGCGATCCTGTATTGCGCTTCCTGATTGTTTCGATTTCTTTTTATGGTATGTCTACCTTCGAAGGTCCCATGATGTCCATCAAGACGGTGAATGCCCTGTCGCATTATACGGACTGGACCATAGGGCATGTACATTCCGGTGCACTGGGCTGGGTGGCGTTGATTTCCATGGGCACCATGTATTTCTTAATACCGCGTCTCTTTGGTCGTAAGTTGTACAGTATCAAATTAGTTGAAGTGCACTTTTGGATTGCGACCATAGGAATTGTTCTCTATATCACCTCCATGTGGGTGTCAGGTGTGATGCAGGGCCTGATGTGGCGTGCAATCAATGCTGATGGCACTTTGACATATAGCTTTGTCGAAAGTGTACAGGCCATGCACCCATTCTATATTGTCAGGTTTGCCGGTGGCGGACTCTTCTTTGTCGGCATGCTGGTCATGGCCTATAACGTATGGCGTACGATTGAGGGCGCCAAGGCTGTAGAAGATGCTATCCCGCTACCTGCGCATTAATGGAGTCCTGAACAATGGCATCTCATGAAAAAGTGGAAACGAATATCGGCTTAATGCTGGTCCTGATCCTGCTGGCGGTTAGTGTCGGTGGGCTGGTACAGATAGTGCCGCTGTTTTTCCAGAAGTCGACCACTGAGGCTGTGCAGGGGTTGAAGCCTTACCCTGCCTTGCAGCTGGCCGGTCGCGACATTTATGTGCGCGAGGGTTGTAATACCTGTCATTCACAAATGATACGACCCTTCCGTGCCGAGACAGAGCGTTATGGACATTATTCTGTTGCCGGTGAATTTGTCTATGACAGGCCTTTCTTGTGGGGATCCAAACGAACAGGTCCTGATCTGCATCGCGTCGGTGGGCGATATAGTGATGAGTGGCATCGTGTACATCTGAACAACCCAAGAGATGTGGTACCAGAGTCTATTATGCCGGCTTATCGCTGGCTGCAAGATACCCCGGTGGACGCGCGGCACATCAGCAAGAAACTGGAAGTATTGCGGTCATTAGGGCATCCCTATACGGACAGTGAGATTAGTGATGCGCCTGCTGCCCTGAAGGGAAAGACAGAGATGGATGCCTTGGTGGCTTATCTGCAGGGGCTGGGAACATCAATCAAGATTCAGCGATAGCGGTGTAATCATGAATGCAATTGATATGGGTTTGTTTCATTCAATCTGGACAGTACTGCTGTTCGCAGTATTTATTGGCATTATTGTCTGGGCCTGGAGTGGACAGCGAAAGCATGACTTTGATAAGGCAGCACATCTGCCATTGGAAGACGATAAAGAATTCTCGTCAGAAGTAAAAAGCGGGGAGAACAATCATGGCTGATTTTACGAGCGGATTCTGGAGCTGGTTCATTTCTATCGGCAGTATAGGCGGCCTGATTTTTTGTTTTTTGCTGATTCGCTGGATGTCAGAAAAGAGCCCGGTTGCTCCGGGCAAGGCCAAGCCTATGGGCCATGTTTGGGATGAAGATCTGAAAGAACTCAATAATCCTTTACCTGCCTGGTGGTTGAATATGTTCTACATCACGCTGGTGTTTGCGGTGGTGTATCTTATTTTGTTTCCTGGTCTGGGTGCTTACGAGGGTGTGCTGGGCTGGTCTTCCAAAGGACGCTATGAAAACGAAATGTCCGAGGCAGAGAAACGTTATGCCCCCATGTATGCGCAATACTCACAGGAGGACCTGCGCTCATTAGTGCACAATGCCAAGGCCATGAAGACTGGGGCACGCTTGTTTATGAATTACTGCACGACATGCCACGGTTCTGATGCCGGCGGTTCACCCGGCTTTCCCAGTTTGCGGGATCGCGATTGGTTATATGGTGGCGATGCCGAACAAATTAAAACCACTATCATGAATGGTCGTAATGGCATGATGCCGGGATGGGAAGGTGTGTTGGGCCGGGAGGGTGTCTTCAATGTGTCTGAGTATGTGCTCAGTCTGAGTAATCGCAGGGTCAATGTGAAAGCCGCTACCGCAGGCGAGTCCCGGTTCAAACAAATGTGTGCTTCGTGTCACGGGATGGATGGCAAGGGCAATACCGCTTTGGGTGCGCCCAACTTGACGGACAATGTGTGGCTGTATGGCGGCTCACAAAAAACCGTCATGCAGACTATTGCTGCAGGACGCCAAGGGCAGATGCCGGCTCACAGGGCGTTTCTGGGTGAAGACAAAGTCCATTTGTTGGCGGCCTATGTTTACAGCCTGTCGGCCGAGAACCTGACAAGGTGAATTGTTATGAGTGAACCGATATCCTTGGGCGGTGGCAATGATCCTCCTGCTACACCACGCATACAAAGAATTATTGCTGTCATGTGGCCATCATTTCTGGTAGCAGGCCTGGCAAACATATTTTTTTTTATTGCCTTTGATCCTGAGCAATTATTGCAGAATACGCGTTTTGCTGATGTCAGCCGGCTTGGCGCCTACACCGTGGGCTTCTTTCTTTTTTGGCTGTTGACTAGTTCGTCGTGTATGTTGACATGTTATTTCCAACGACCCTGTAACTCGCAAGACAGGCGTTAGGTTTCACGTTCAGTTATTCGAGCACAGTGGAATGTAGTGTAGTGCCGTCAGCCCATAGTCTATTTATTCAGTTGTAGCTAAAGTTATGTCTGAAAACCGATCTTCCAGATTTACGAAAGAGAATGACGTCAGTGCTTCGCTTTATGCCAAGCGCACCAAGATTTATCCTCGAGAGGTTCATGGCATTTTTGCCATGTGGCGCACAATAGGCGTCGTGGTACTGCTGGGTATTTATTACGGAGTGCCGTGGCTGCGATGGGGTGGGCGTCAAGCTGTATTATTTGATCTGCCTGAACGGAAATTCTATATATTTAACCTTACATTCTGGCCGCAGGATTTTTTCTATCTCGCGGTACTGTTGATTATTGCTGCGTTGTCGTTGTTCTTTTTTACTACCCTGGCAGGAAGATTGTGGTGTGGCTATGCCTGTCCCCAGACTGTATGGACCGAGGCCTTCATGTGGGTAGAGCGCAAGATAGAAGGCGATCGTATGAAGCAGATAAAGTGGGATGTGATGCCATGGACCGGACGCAAAATCTTCGTAAAGTCCAGCAAACATATCATCTGGATCCTGCTCGCAGCTTTTACAGGTTTCACCTTTGTGGGCTATTTCACGCCTATTACTGGCATTGTAGAGAAGATAAGCACTTTATCATTGGGGCCGTGGGAATTTTTCTGGATCGTATTTTACAGTTTTGCGACCTATGGAAACGCAGGCTGGTTACGAGAGCAGGTTTGTATCTATATGTGTCCCTATGCCCGTTTTCAGGGTGCGATGTTTGATAGAGACACACTTATCATTTCCTACGATGAAGAGCTTGGTGAGCCACGAGGTTCACGTAAGAAAAGTGAAGACCCTGTGGCCAAGGGACTGGGGCGCTGTATTGATTGCACAATGTGTGTGCAAGTCTGCCCCACGGGCATAGATATTCGACAGGGCTTGCAATATCAATGCATCGCTTGTGCAGCCTGTATAGATGTCTGTGATGATATCATGAATAAAATGAGTTATCCCAAGGGTCTTATTCGCTACACCACGGAAAATGCGATGCAGGGGAATCGCAAGCATATACTCAGGCCCAGGGTAATTATTTATAGTGCCCTGCTGATTCTTATTACGGGGTCACTTCTGTATGCGTTGAACGCACGTATACCATTGGAGTTGGATGTCATACGTGACAGGAATGCATTGTATAGAGAGACAATGGGAGGCTTGATAGAAAATGTTTATACGCTGAAGCTTTTAAATATGGATGCTATTGAGCATGAATACTCACTGAGTGTAGAGGGCATTAAGGATTTAACACTGGATATGAATAAGAAAGTAATTCGTGTACCGGCCGGTGAAGTAGTGGAAGTACCTGTCTGGTTACGTGTCGATCCCGACGATCTACAAAAACGCAGTACATTGATTACTTTTGACCTTTGTGCAATTGATGACGATAAGCTTATTGTTCGGGAAGATGCACGTTTTCTGGGCCCTGTAAGAAAATGATGGCGGTTGAAAGCAAATGGTATCGTGAGCCATGGGTATGGTTTCTGGTGGCCGTGCCCCTTTCTTCCGTGGTAGTGGGCATGGTAATGCTAACGCTCTCGGTTAAAACATTTGATGGTCTGGTTGAAGATGATTATTACAAGCGAGGCAAGGAAATTAATCGTGTCTTGAAGCGAGATCATCAAGCCACATTGCTAGGATTAAAAGCGGACATTGATTGGGGCGATAACACCGTGATTGTGAAACTTAGTGCCGCGGAAAAAGTCAGCCTGCCGGCAACCCTACGTTTTCGTATGTTACATGCCACGCATTCGGGCAAAGATATAGATCTTGAGTTACTGCGCACACCCGCAGGCACCTACTTTGCTGCCTTGCCAGGCGTGCCTGTTGATGGAAGCTGGCACGTGCAATTGGAAACCGAAGACTGGCGCCTGGTCGATCGCATGATATGGCCCGGCAGCAAACAGATCACGATTCAGCCCTCACAGAATTAATCCCTTTTTGTCACCCCTTGTTACTGAGTTTTTGCCGCCGCTTTTATTAGGTCTGGCAGGTTCAGTACATTGTCTGGGTATGTGTGGTGGCATCATCGGAGCGCTGGCTATGGGCCTGCCGCAACAGGTTCGCGAAGATCCCCTGCGCCTATCTATCTATATATTGTTTTATAACCTGGGTCGTATCGCGAGTTATAGCCTCGCCGGAGGCCTGATCGCAGTCCTGGGAGGCTGGGTGATGCCGGAGTCCGCGGATACCGGCATAAGGGTCGGTCAGATATTGGCTGCGGTCTTCACTATTTTTGTTGCTATTTATATTGCCGGGTGGACACCCATTATGGCGCCCATAGAGCAACTGGGTGGCCTGATTTGGCGCCGGATCGAGCCTTGGGCACGTGCACTGCTGCCCGTGCAACGATTACCCCAGGCGGTGTTGGCCGGTATGCTGTGGGGATGGTTGCCCTGTGGCATGGTCTACGCCGCACTGGTGCTGGCGCTGGCATCGGAGCAGGGGGGTTTGGGGGCAGCGACTATGTTGGCCTTCGGTCTGGGCACCCTGCCCGCTACCTGGCTGCTGGGGGCAGGCGCCGCTCGGGCACGTCAATGGCTGCACCAGCAGTGGGTCAAGCGCACGCTGGCGGCGCTCATCCTGGTATCAGGTTTGGTGGCCCTATGGGGGGCTTTTCAACCAGAGGGAGGCCCCCACGGTGACCATACCCATCATTCCGCCATTCATCTTACCCGTTTATTTTCTGACCTTTCTTAATCCCGCTTGGCTGAAATGTGAACCAGTTCACACTACGGCGCTTTCCCTGAATCCATAAAAAATCAGTGTGAACTGGTTCACGTCAGCTTTCGCCTTTATCCCCTATTCTTGGTGACACAGCATTAGGGGAAGCAATATGGACAGCAAGACAAAGATGCTCAGCGGTATGTTAGAGGCCCAGTTCCAGTATTCGGCCGGAGACGATGAGGCCGGGTCTATCACCCTCGAACGCACTCTAAAAATGGCGCGCGGCAAGGATCTCTCGATATTGCGCCAGTTGCCGGCTGATGTCATATCTTGTCTGTGTGCCCGCGCTCTGGTCGAAGATGTGCAGACGGATGTGGTGCGGGAGTTCATTCGTGAGCAACGTATGCCGGCCATGTTGGGCGGGTGTTGTGAACAATGGCCGTGGCCGGTTCGTCTCTATACTTTGGGCCGGTTTTCGCTGGTGATAGACGGAAACCCCATGATCTCTTCCACCAAGGCGCAGCATAGGCCCCTGGAACTACTCAAGCTGATTATTTCTCTAGGGGGCCGCGGTGTCAGTGTAGGGCGTGTTTGCGATGAACTCTGGCCCGATCAGGAAGGAGATGCTGCTTACAAGAGTTTTACAGTCACCTTGTATCGATTGCGCAAGATGATGGGTAACGACACCGTGTTGTTGAGTGACAGCATGCTGAGTCTGAATAACCAGTTTTGCTGGGTCGATAGCTGGGAATTGCAGCGCCAACTGACCGAGCTTGAGCAGCAGTGCCAGCAGGGTAAACCTGGGGACATAGACATGCTGACTCAAAAAGTTCTTGCACTCTACCAGGGCCATTTCCTTGGCGATGAAAATTCCGGTCAACCCTGGCAATTAGCCACACGTGAACGTCTGCGTAGCCGAATGTTACGCGCAATCCTGACAGCAGGTGGTTATCTGGAGCGTGCGGGAAATATTGAAAGCGCCATCGCAATCTATCAGAAGGGATTGGAGATTGATGAGCTGGCTGAAGATTTATATCGGCGTCTAATGACATGCATGGTTTCAGAAGGGCGTTTTGCTGAAGCCAAGGCAGTCTATCAACGTTGCGAGAAAATATTGGCCACGATATTAGGTATAGAACCTTCTACCAACACCATGAAGGTCTACGCCAATGTGATGAGTAATCAGAATTCCGGATTGCGGCTGGTGCATAGCCGAGTCTGAATAAAGAGTTCCTCCTGAAGCACGTCGTTATTTGCCCTCCTCATCGGAGGGCATTTTTTACGTCGTGAGTCTGCGGTAGATATCCGATACCTTTAACGGTAGTTGCCGTACTTCATCAATGACGGTGTAGGCCGCATCGCCATACATATAGGGCAAATAATCCTTGGCCTCTGTGTCTATGGTGATGCAGTAGGGGTGTATGCCCTGGCGGCGTGCTTCCACCAGGGCACGTCGTGTATCTTCTATACCGAAAAACCCGCAAAACCCCGGGTCAGAGAACAATTCTTCCTAATATACTAATCAATATAATACACCCCGCTCTCTTCCTCAATGCGAGGACGTCCGGGTTGGCCTTCCCGGGTTTGTCGCTGGGTCATGAGAGCAATCTTGTCTTTAAAGTCCCCCCGTCCTATTACCAACTCCTGATTCAAAGCATCGCGGATGTCGTGCAATATCGTAGGGTCCATCTGGT
>BTRG01000008.1:0-58357 GCA_036986275.1 Gammaproteobacteria bacterium
CTTAATAATAAGAGCCAATAAAGGACTCTTGATGTCTGTAGCAGAGCGCATTACAGAAATTTTTCTGATCAGGCCTTCTGAAAGATGGCTCGTACTGTATTTTATTACGATCTTTCTGTTGATAGGCTGCGGTCTGGCATTAGGTCGAGGTTCCGCCGATGTATTGTTCTTTAAGCGTTACGGTGTCGAATATCTGCCCGTCATGTTTATTATTTTCGGTGCCCTGTTGGCTGTTATCAGTATGATGTATGCTGCATATGCCGACCGCATCCCTTCTGAGAGATTCTTTCAAGCCGTATTTGCCATTCTGGCAGTTTCATTGCTGACAAGCTGGGCCCTGATTACCTTCAGTAATCTGGAAATAGCCTATCCACTCTATTTTCTGGTTTACGAAGTCGTGTCAGAGCTATTGCTTATGCATGCCTTGTTTTATATGAGTCAGAATCTCGAGACTCAGCAGGCCAAACGCTTGACTCCGCTGATCTTTGCCGCTGCGCAGTTTGGCAAGATTCTCGGTGGGGCGGCATTGATGTCGCTGTCATCCGTTGTCGGTGTGCAACACCTGCTGCTGCTGTGGGTGCTATTGGGGCTGGTTGTCATGGTCATGATTTATATCAGGCATTTTCGTGTCGGTGTTTCGCCTTACTACAGCCCCAGTGCCAGGGGGCGCAAGGGTCTGGCCTATTCCCTGAGTCAGATAGGCCAGGGTCTTAAGTTTGCCAAACGGTCGAATTTGGTTAAGGCATCATCATTGGCGCTGTTTTTCATGGTCACCGGTTATTACGTTTTGTGCTACTCGGTGAACCGGATTTACACGGCAAGCTTTGCCACCGAGGAATCGTTGAGTGAATTTTTTGGTTTGTTGACGGTCTTGAATGGTTTGGCGGCTTTATTGATACAGCTTTTTCTTACCAGTCGATTATTGCAGTGGTTCGGTATCAAGAAAATAAACCTTATCTTTCCCTTTACCGGCATAGTCAGCTTTTTATTGTTAATGGGGAATTATGCCTTACCCAGTGCAATATTTGGCAGCTTTAATAAAGATGCCTTGATGCCGGCTATACGCAACCCTACCCGTAACCTGTTCTTTGCGGCGCTTCCGGATTATATGCAAGGGCGGGCACGGGCGTTATCAGTTGCTGTTGTAATGCCTGTTGCACTGGCAGTGACCGGTACCTTTCTCTATATCGCCCAGAGATCAGATAACCCCTATTCATTTCTGGGCGTGGGGCTGGTAGCAAGTATAGTCTATTTCTACTTTTGTCGTCGTATGAATCGGGCTTATGTAGAAGCCATACTGGTGACGCTGAAGGAAAGACTCTTTCTTCCTGATGCGAAATTGTCGAATATTAAAGCGACAAGTAACGATGAGCTATGTCAACAACTGCTACGGGGCGTACAGCACGATGACCCTGAACTAACCTATTCTCATGCCCGACTGCTGGTAAACAGTACAGGAGTTGCAGCCACAGAGGCCGTGCTTAAAAGATTGGCGAGCGCGGATGCGCTTTTACGTGATCGCCTGATAAAATTAATACTTCCCTTCGATCATCCACAATTGCATGATTATCTGTTAGCTGAGCATGGTACAGGTGACACACATCATAAGACGACCATGTTGAAATGGTTGTTTGCCAGCCGGGCACCGGAAGTAACAGACCAGGTTGAGGGCTGTCTTGCTTCAGAAAATCCCAGGTTAATTGCTGCCGGTATCTATGGTGTGTATCAATATGATCTGCAAGAGATGAAGTCCTCTGCCGATACTGCCTGGTGCGCATTACTCGAAGGAGATAACGAAGGCAAGGTATTGGCGGGACTGGAGCTGTTAACAGAGTTGCCCGGCAAAGACCTCTTGCCGATGCTGTCCGCGATTCTGAAGAGCCCTGTGGTGCGCGTTCAAAAAGCTGTGCTGCAGCTCATCATGAAACTTGATGAAGCTGCCGTTACATTCGATGCTATTCAGGAATTAATCACACACGAAGACCCAGAGATACGCATGCTTAGTATCCGCTGTTACGAACGTTATGAAGGCAAGGATATTATGCCGGCACTGATTAATGCCTTGAGTGATCAGCATCCTGCCGTTCGTCGTGCTGCCATGAAATGTCTGCAGGCACTCCAATTTGACGCCTGGGACAAGCTTAATGACTGGCTACGGTCAAATACCGGAAACCCAAGGGCACAACACTCAGTTATTGAAGCCCTGGCGCTTCGAATGCCCCGCAATCCACTGTTTCAGGAGATTGCGGATGCCAAGGTTAGAGATGCCGAATCCTGTCTTGAGGCGTTACAATATTTGCACGGTTTTCAGGAGAAGAAAGGTGCCGAGCTTCTGGCCATAGTCTTGCGTGAAAGGATGTGGGAGTATGTTGACCTTGCGTTGCTTGCGCAAGCACAACAGGAGCAAGGCAGCAGCATAAATATCATCCGGGCGGGGTTGCGAAGTGGTGATCCTCGTCAGCGGGCGAATGCGATCGAGGCTTTGCAAGATTTGCAACATAAGGGATTCTCGCAAAAATTGGCCAGAATAATAGATTTGGGTGATGCGCCCACAAGAAAATCGTCACGTGCCAGATTTGCCACTCTGCAGGCTGTGCTGAGCTGGTGTCGTTTACAGCAGGACCCCTGGGTCCAGGAATGTGCTGTCCGGATCAAGTGAGGTTTAAGAATATGAAGATACCGCCTCATGCCTGATTTTTTTGAGCGTGTGCTATTACTGAAAAAGGCGCCTATTTTCTCTGCCGTACTTACCGAGGACCTGAGGGTGGTTGCACAGGAGCTGCGGGAAGAACCCTGTTTTACCGGCGAGAGGGTTTTTGATATCCATGATCCCAGCGATAAGGCCTATATCATTCAGGAAGGGAGAATAGGCATATCAATACATACCGATCCGAAAATCAAAGATTTTATCGCGGAGCTTGGGTTCAAGGAATGTTTCGGTGAAATGGGCCTGTTTGACGATCAACCACGCTCGGCAACAGCCCATGTTCTGGAGGATGGCATCCTGTTGGCAATAGGCAAGAGCAAACTAAGGGCTTTAGTCATTCGCTATCCGGAATTAAGTTTAGGTATCATGCGTAGTTTGAGCCTGCGACTCAGGGATTCCCACAGGCACGTAAAACATGTGTAGCAACTTGTGAGAGAAGTTGGCATGAAGTTAAAATCTACTCTTCTATCGTTGTTGACCTTGTCGTTTGTTTTTTCCGGACCGCTGTATTCGGCACCGAAAAAGAAAGTCGATGATCCCCACCAAACGGCTGGCGGATTTTTTGATCTCCATGTGTGTAACTGGCCTGATCGCCCGCTGTTTTTTCTGGCCCTGTTTTCAACCACCCAGTTTGACAATGTTGCAAGTGTGGAGGTGGTATCGCCTGCAGGCCAGTCTCTTGGAACATTGAATCTTGAACGCTATAAGGTGGTCAAGAAAAAAGGCAAACCTGAGAAACGTATCTTTATCACCCAGATACCGGTACCCAAGGGTGCAAAGGATGGATGGTATCTTGGCAAAGTCACACTAAGAAATGGACGGCGTTACGAAGCCCGGGACAGGGTCCTTATCCAGTCTATGGGGCGGGCCAGTAATATCCGGCCTGCTCATGAGAGCCAGAATATCCCGCTGCCCAAGGAATTGCGCTGGGATGCCATCCCGGGCGCTAAATATTACAAAGTCTATATTCGTGATCTTTGGAATGATGGGAAATTAATCCATACCTCCAAATTTATTAATACGCCCCGATACATTTTGCCTAAAGGATTGCTTCAAAAGGACGGCTGGTATGCCTGGCGCATCCATGCCCGGGATGTTAATGAAGATGTGGAGCTGGGTGACTTTAATCACGGTTCACTCAACACAGAGGCGAATTTCACAACGAAGCGCTGATTTCTCAACTGTAAGCTATCTGTGAGTCGGCCTCGAATATGATGGTCGTGAGTTTGTAATATTAGGGATCGCTTATATTAATGGGTGATAGTCTTGCGGCTTATCGGCGGGGTGCGTAATCTAGCTCTCATAAAGGAAAAGCAGTATTTCAGTCAAAAGGGGATAGTTTTATGGAGTTGATGATATTGCGAGTGCGTATGTTGTTAGTGTCAGTAAAACATGCGTTGCTAAAGTTTGTTGGTGCCATGACGGCTGGCGTCCTGGTTTTTATGCCAACAGTCGCGCAGGCAGAATGGGTGGAATGGATCACGGATGTTGGACTCAGTGTTGTCAATGACAGTAATTTGAACCGGTCGGCGTTCTCAGGAGACGAGGCGGGAGCGACAGTCGATGATGAAAAAAGCGACCAGATTACGGTTTTCAATGCTTCATTAGGACGGATTTATCAGATAGGCACCTTTACCCGGGCAAGCCTGACAGGTGATGCCGAAATAAGAAAACACCAGGACTGGGATCGATTGAACAGCACCATGTTTGGTATCGGTGCTGGCATCCGCCATAAGTTTGGTATTGGCCTTGCCCGTCCGTGGGTGAAAGGGGCCTTCACATCCAGGACCATAGACGTGGTTTCAGATTTACGTGATGGCAGTATTACTACTATCGACCTGAGTGCGGGAATGCGATTCACACCCTGGGTGGATGCATCGATAAAGTATGGTCAAATGAGGCGTGATGGTCAGGGCGGTGATAGCTCTGGAGCAAATGTTTTTGATCAGGAGCGCAGTACCCTAGCTATCAATGCCAATCTCACGCCACTGCGCAATCTTACGGTTTCCCTGGGCTACAGCCGGTCTGAAGGAGATTTTACCTCTTCATGTATTGCAGACAATGCCGCTCTGGTCCTGTCTAGCGAGGGTGATAATGTCGAAGCCATTACGCTTGACGATGCTTTTGATGATGGCAGCCAACCGGCCTTTTGTGCCTATCGTTTGGGCGCAACCACCAATATTACATCTTTGGCAATCAGCTACGGGATAACCCGTAATTTTTCCGCTAATCTTGGCTATGAAGACGTCGCATCTAAAGCCGATGTGGTTGACTACGAGGCCAGGATTATCCGCGCAAACGTAACAGCGAGATTTTAAGCGTTCATGATTGGAGGTATTACGAAATGTTTAAAGTAATAAAATTATTGGTAGTGCTGTCAGTTTTGTCCGGTTTCTGTACGGGTGTTTATGCAGCCACTGTGACTACCCTGGTCAAGAATGACAAGGGCAAACCTGTGGAAGATGCAGTGGTGTACGTTGTGGCGAAATCAAAGGCTGCGCGTAAGGCTGCCAAGCGGGGTGTTATCGATCAGGTGGACAAGGAGTTCGTGGATTATGTCACTGTGGTTAAGGTAGGGACTCCGATATCTTTTCCGAACCATGATCAGATACGCCACCATGTGTATTCCTTTTCAAAGCCCAAGACTTTTGAGATCCCGCTTTATTTGGGGACGCCCGCCAAACCTGTTATTTTTAACAAGCCGGGTGTTGTAGTATTGGGTTGTAATATCCACGACTGGATGTCGGCCTATATTTATATCACTGACACATCTTATTTTGGTATTACGGATAAGCAGGGCAATGCTTCTATCAAGAACCTGCCGGCAGGAAAATATAATGTGAAGGTCTGGCATCCCCAGTTGCGAGGTAATTCGGATGCTACCGCGCAGTCGGTGGCGCTGTCGGCTTCTTCCAGGAAGAACGTAAACATAAACATTAAGCAACGTCGTTTGTGGAGTGTGAGACGCGCGCCGACCATGGTTGGTGGTACTTACAGGTAAAGCACTATACAGTTCCATAGCTTTCAAACTCGTTTATTGGTTTTAATTGCTGGCCTGCTCCTGTTGGTGCAGGCCAGTGTATTTCTGGCGGTGAATACCGCCAACATACAAAGTGCCCGCCAGCAAATCGATGATGCCCTGCAAATTACTGCGGGGCAGTTTCATAAAACCATAGAAGACAGAGAGCAGCGTTTACTGTCTGCAGCACGTTTGATGTCGCGAGACTATCCATTCAAGCAGGCCTATGCCACGGGTGAGCACGGCACGATCTTGTCGGCGCTGGAAAACCAATCCGCACGTGTCTTCGCTAATATCATGATGTTGTTGACGTTGGATATTGATGTCATTGCCGACACGTTACGGCCTGAATTATCCACTACACCGTTTGAATTTCCCGAGCTCATTGAGCGGGCGGAAGAGGATCAGTACGGGGAGGCAGCCGATATCCGTTTCTTTAACGGTAAGCCCTATCAAGTGGTAGTCGTGCCGTTGTTTACCCCTGCACCCAGCGCCTGGATTATCAGCGGTTTTCTGATTTCAGATGTCTTTGCCAGAGACCTGCAAAAACACACGCACTCGCATGTGTCTTTGCTTCATGTATCGGAACGGGGGGAATCAACAGTAGTAGCCAGCACACTGGATAAGCAATTGAGAGAGATGCTTCCCGTTGAGCTAAACAAGAATCAATGGGATATCGATAGGAGCCGCTTGTTCTCATTGGGTGGGCAGGAGTACGTGTACCTGGTGACCACTGTTTGGGGCAATAAAACCAGGGGCGTGGTGGCCGTCTTGCAGCGCTCACTGGATGACGCGCTCAAACCTTACAGGAGATTGCGTAATATTCTGATGATGGTATTCCTTGTGGGCCTGGGTTTATCAATGGCGGGTGGTGTCTTTATGGCGCGCTCGGTGACAAAGCCGGTAAAACTCCTGGCTGAAGGCGCCAAGAAAATTCGTGAAGGGGATTACAACCATCATGTGAATATTACACAGCGGGATGAAATGGGTGAGCTGGCCGAATCATTCAATAGCATGGTTACCGGACTTGCCGAGCGCGATAAAGTACGTAATCTGTTAGGTAAGGTAGTGTCTCCTGAAGTGGCCGAAGAACTGCTGCGCAAGGATATCGAGTTGGGTGGGGAAGAACGTGAAGTCACGATTCTATTCTCCGATGTGCGTAATTTTACCAGCATGTGTGAAGGCAAGAAACCAACGGAGATCTTGACCTTATTAAATAACTACCTCACCCGGGTCAGTGCCGTGATTGAGGAGCACGGGGGTGTGGTGGATAAATATATAGGTGACGCCGTGATGGCCTTGTTTGGCGCCCCTCTGAAACATGATAACGACCCGAGTCGTGCTGTCGCAACAGCCCTGGGTATGTGCGATGCCCTGTCGGTGATGAATGTTGAATTAGTGGAACGTGGACTCGCGCCACTGGGTGTCGGTATAGGGATAAACACTGCCGAGGTGGTGGCGGGGAATATGGGTTCAAACAATCGTTTGAACTATACTGTCGTGGGTGATGGCGTGAATCTGGCCTCCAGGCTGGAAGGTCTGACCAAGCAATACGGCGCCACCGTGATTACCAGTGGCAGCACGCGTGACGCAGCTGCCGACTATGCCTACCGCGAACTGGACAGGGTGCAGGTAAAAGGCAAAAAAGAAGTGGTCTCTATTTTCGAACCCATGGGTCTGGATGCGGAACTCCCGGATAAGCTAGCCAATGAAGTTGAGCGTTATCATCAGGGTCTGGCGGCCTACCGTCAGCGGGACTGGAAGCTAGCGCTATCAATCTTTGAGTCCCTGACCAATGCTGTTCCCGAGACCCGGCTCTATACTGTCTACCTGGAGCGCATCCACCGGCTCCGTACGTCCCGGCTTCCTGAAGACTGGACAGGCGTACACACCTACGAAACCAAGTGACCGCCTGCCCTGCACTATCCCAAGTTCAGAATCGAAGGATTATTTGGCAAAGTCGTTATAATTGATGCCCATCTGATGCCTGAATTTGCCAACGGTGGAATAAATCCCCATGACCCCGCGTCTACTGAATAGCTTGTTGGCCAGTTTATGTGCAGCGGCCGCTTGTCCGCTTTTGTGGGCCCAAGGTTGAGGCACTGTTATGCGGTTCAGGCGGCCCGAATTTATCACTCACGAATTGAGGAGAAAATTAGTGACAAGTATGAAACGTAGAACCCTGTTAAAAGGGACATTCGCCAGCGGCGTGATTGTGACTGCCGCCTCGGCCGGGCTCCTCAAGCCCGTAGAGGTGCTGGCGGCTGCCTGGCCTAAAAGTGCTTTCGCTGGCAAGAGTATCGATACTGCCCTGAAAAGCCTCTATGGTGGTAACTCGGTGACCAAGAGCAAGGCCATCAAGATCAAGGCCCCGATTCAGGCAGAGAATGGCGCCGTCGTGCCCATCGCCGTGTCAACCTCTTTGCCTGATCCTGAATCCCTCAGTATTTTCGTGAATGTGAATGCGCGTCCATTGACGGCCAATATAGTCTTGTCCAAGGCTGCCGGTTTCTTCAGTGGCCGCATCAAAATGGCCAAGACCTCTGACGTGCAGGTAGTCGTGAAGTCAGGCGGCAAGCTGCATAGTGCCAGCGCAAAAATCAAGGTAACGGTGGGCGGTTGCGGCGGTTAATCCCCCGATCCCATCACCCGTCGTTAATCCAAGAGGAGAGTTTGTAAAATGGCAAGAAAGATGAAGATTCGTACCCGTACGCAACAAGGTATGATAGAAATATTGACCCTGGTCAACCATCCCATGGAGACCGGTCTGCGTAAGGACAAGAAGACAAAGAAAATCATTCCAGCTCACTACATCCAGAAGATGGTCTTGTATCACAATGGTAAAGTAGCCGCTCAAGCCAATCTCGGCATCGCTATTTCAGAAGACCCCTTGCTGGGTTTTCGTCTGCCCGATGCCAAGGATGGAGATAAGGTGAAAGTTACCTGGAGTGACAACAAAGGTGAGAGCGGCAGCATAGAGACTATTGTCGAAGGCTAAAGTGTTGGCAGGTTCGGGACCTTTCTTTGCAGGTCTGTAGGCCGCTATGTGCTGATGGCTACGCCGCGAGCCAGACGGGCGCTACCGAAGGCGGCTTGCTGGGATTGGGCCTTGACGATAGGTATACCCAGGATTCTGGCACGTATCGTTTCCCAGGCTGGATTCTGGCTACCACCCCCTGTAGTGCGTATCTCAATGGCTTCAGTTGCTCCCAGTTTATCTAGCAGCTGATAGCCTTGGGCCTCGATCATGGCCATGCCTTCCAGCATGCCCTGGAAAAACTCTACGCTGTCACATGGCAATGGCTCCAGTCGCGCCACCATGCCCGGGTCATTAATCGGGAAGCGCTCACCGACAGAGGGTAACGGGTAGTAGTCCAGACCTGTGGGTGTTGTCGCGTCCAGCATGGGCGTCATTTCCTTCATTTGTTCGATCTTGAAATACTGCAGCAATACCGCGCCACCCGAGTTGGAGGCGCCACCGGCCAGCCAGTGTTTTCCCAGACGATGGCTGTAGATACCGTGTTCGGGTAAAAACACCGGGTTGTCGGACAATAGCTTCAGAACCAGGGTGCTGCCCAGGGAGGTCACGGCCTGACCGGGTGTGTCCGAGCCGGCGGCCAGAAACGAGGCCACACCATCCGTAGTACCTGCCACGATATGGGTATCCGGCTGCATGCCAAACATTCTGGCCACATCGGGGTGCAGGCTGCCGATCTCTTCACTCGGTGCGTGGACGATGGGTAACAAATCGGTGTTTACATCGAGCCGGGAAAACCATTGTGGCCATTCACGGGCATCGGGGTAGTATCCCAGTTTCAAGCAATTGTTGTAGTCACTGTGCCCCCATTGCCCGGACAGTTTACCGGTAATCCAGTCCGCCTGGTGGGCGATATGGGCCACCTTTTTGCCTGGATTGTGGGTTTGCAGCCATAGCATTTTGGCCAGGCTGCTGCTGGCGCCGTGGGAGCCGGATTCTTTTTCAGCCGCCTCGGCAATTTTCCTTGCCTCATCTTTGGCGCGGCTGTCCCGGTACATCAGGGCGGGTGAGACGGGCTCGCCCTGTTGATCACAAAACAGCACGGTGTTGGAAGTTGCATCCACGGCGATGGTGTGGACCCGTTGTGGATCTAGATTTTTAAAGAGTTTCGTCAACGCAGCTTGTACGGCCTGCCACCATAAATTGGGGTCCTGGGTGACCCGGTCGTCCTCTTCCCGGGGCAGGGCGATGGGCGCCCCGGCCTGATCCACGATACTGTCCTGGTCATCAATGGCAATTACCCGACAACCTGTCGTACCGACATCTATCCCCAGGTATACGGGATCGGTGCGTTGAAAAACAGGCACTTCAGGTTCTTTGGGTATTGCTGGATCAGTGGTTGGCCGCGGGGTGGCTACGGTCCCGGTGTGGGCATGGATCGTATCCACGGACATTGCCGGTGATATTGCCGGGCTGTCTTTGCGGCGCCTGCGCCGCAACATACGAAATCGTTGCGATCCCTTTTCCGGTGCTATCGAAGTGGTGGCCGGTACTGGCGCACCTTCAGGAATACCGCGCGTTTCGATAGGCAGTTCCTGGGTTTCAATTGGCAGGTCCGGGACCGGGGGCGGTGGGGTCCAGCCTGATTTGCGGTATTCCGCGGTGACTGTGGTATAGACGCCTCCGCGTACATTGAATATTGCTTCCACGCATAGATACCGGGGCGCCATGGTCGCCACCAGATCGGCCAGTATGGTATTGGTGACTTTTTCATGAAAGGCCCCTTCGCTACGGTAGGACCAGTAATACAGTTTTAATGACTTCAGTTCGACACAGCTCTGGTCCGGTACGTACTGCAGACGAATGGTGGCGAAGTCGGGCTGTCCGGTCTTGGGGCAGAGACAGGTAAACTCCGGTGTCTCGATCTCAATGATATAATCCCGCTCTGGATGCGGATTGGGAAAGGTCTCCAGCTCTGTGGTCGGTTTGGTAGGCATTTTTGTTTCCGTGTGCTACTTTGCGTCTCGCGGCGGATTGTAGCCAATTTCTTTTGTCCAAGCAGGTTTAATCATCGGGTCTCATGCGCCTTAAAAAAATTAAATTATCCGGTTTCAAATCCTTTGTAGATCCCACCACCATCCCCGTTTCATCCAGCCTGATAGGGGTGGTGGGCCCTAATGGTTGCGGTAAGTCCAATATTATAGATGCTGTGCGCTGGGTCATGGGCGAGAGTTCGGCCAAGCATTTGCGCGGCGATTCCATGGCCGATGTCATTTTCAGTGGTTCCAATTCGCGTAAGCCGGTGGGCAAGGCGGCCGTGGAGCTGGTGTTTGAGAATAACGATGGACGTGCCCCGGGGCAGTATGCGGCCTTTGCCGAAATTGCCATACGTCGTGAGGCCGCCAGGGATGGCCAGTCCACGTACTTTATTAATAAGACACGTTGTCGTCGCAAGGATATTACCGACCTGTTCCTGGGAACAGGACTGGGGCCGCGCACTTACTCGATTATTGAGCAGGGTATGGTGACGCGAATTGTTGAAGCCAAGCCCGAAGATCTGCGCGGATTCCTGGAGGAGGCCGCCGGCATATCCAAATACAAGGAAAGACGCCGCGAGACCGAGAATCGCATTCGCCATACTCGCGAAAATCTGGAGCGCCTGGAAGATATACGCGGTGAGCTGGAAGGCCAGTTGCAGAAGTTACAGCGTCAATCCAAGGCAGCGGCAAAATATAAAGACCTGAAACAGGAGGAGCGGCTGCTGCGTGCGCAATTACTGGTGCTACGTTGGGCCGATCTGGACAGGCAGGCCCAGGTGCATGTGCAGGAGTTATCGCATCGTGAAACCGAGATGGAGGCCATGCTTGCCAGGCAGCGTGAAACGGAAGCCGAGATCGAATCCTTACGCAGTCAACATACGGAAGCCACTGATACCTTTAATACCGTACAGGAATCGTATTACGCATTAGGTGCCGATATCACCGGCATAGAGCAGCAAATCCAGCACGCCAGTGAAACCCATGCACAACGTCAGCAGGACCAAGAGCAGGTCAATCAGGCTTGGGAGCAGGCCAGCGCACATTTGCAGTCAGATAAGACACTGCAAGAAGAGCTGATCACAAAGCTGCAGGCTGCTACGCCCGTTATTGAAGCAGGCAAGGCGAGCTATGAAGCAGCACAGACTGAATTGCAACAGGCTGAGAATGCCCTGCAAAACTGGCAACAGGAGTGGCAGGAGTTTAATACCCTGGCAGCAGAGCCTGAGAAGGCCATGGACATACAGCGTTCCCGCATCGAGCAGATCAAGGGACATCTGGTGCAAAATGAAACCCGGTCCTCCCGTTTACAATCGGAGCTATTCCGGTTAGAACAAACGCTGGAACAGGCCGGTATAGAGTCATTGCGTTTACGGGCAGACACCAGCGACAGGGAAGCAGAGCAGCTGGAACAAAATCTGGAAAGTATCGAGCAAGGGATACAGCAAGCACGTAATCAAGGTGATGAGGTCTCGACTTTACTGGATGGTCTGCGTGGAGAATTTCAGTCTTCCCAGGCCAGGCTGGCTTCGCTGCAGGAATTGCAGGATGCCGCACAAGGCAAGCACGACGAAGCCCTGAATAGCTGGATTGCACAGCATGGGCTGGACAGTGCCGTGCGTTTATCGGCTGCCGTGGCAGTGGAAGCCGGTTGGGAGCGCGCGGTCGAACGCGTTTTGGGGTCCATGCTTGCCGGTGTTTGTGTTGCTGACCTGAATAACTATGCCCAGGATGCTGCCAGTTTGGAGCAATCCGAATTATTGCTGATAGAGAGTCGTACTTCAGAAGCTACGGCGCAAGTCACAGATTCGCTATCGGCAAAATTGACAACAGACATTGATTTGAGCTCCATGCTTTCGAGTGTGCAGACAGCTGAGTCTATGGATGAGGCCTTGTCGCGACGCCAGGCCCTGGCCGATCACGAGTCCATCATTACACGTCAGGGAGTTTGGGTGGGGAAAAACTGGATTCATCTGGGTGTGCCTGCTGGCGGCCGCGCGGGCATGTTGGAACGTGAGCGTGATATGGATGTCTTGAAAGAATCCATCGCAGAGCTTGAAAGCAGTATCGAGCAGCAACAACAATTGCTGGAGTCTTTCCGATCAAAGGTCAAGGAGCTTGAAGGGCGGCGTGACGCAACCCGCAAGGCACTTAATGAGGCCAGTCGCACGCGTACCGATGTGCATGCGGCACTTAATCGTGAAGAAGCCCGGCTGGCACAACTTACCGAGAGACAGCAACAGATCCAGCAGGAACAGGAAGAAATCAGCAAGCAACATCACCAGGATAACGATACCGTACAACAAGCGCAGCATTTGTTACGGGAAGCTGAGCAGCTCTCGGGATCTCACGGTGAGAAGCGTGAACACTTGCAGTCTTCACGGGAGGTCCTGCAGCAATCGCTGGATCAGGCGCGCCGGGAGGTAACCCTTGCACGTGATGCCCTGCATGAACATGAAATAGAACAGCAGCGTTTAACAACAACGCTGGATTCAACGCGCCAGAGTGTGGAGCGATTAGAAACCCAGTTGCAACAACTGATACAGCGTCGTGATGAATTGGCCACCTTATTGGCCGAAGGTGAGAATCCAGAATTGGCGCTACAGGAAAAACTGGAAGCCACGTTACAGCAGCGTCTGTCTGTAGAAGAAAAGTTGAATACTGCGCGCGAAAGTGTTTCCGGTCTGGATCATGCCATTCGCGATCAGGAAAAGGCGCGCGGGCAACAAGAGAAATCTGTTCAGGCCATACGCGAAATACTTGAAAAGGGACGCATGGCGAGGCAGGAATTACTGGTGCGTCGCGATACCCTGGAGGAGCAATTACACGAAACTGAGATGACACTGCAGCAGGTGCAGGCCGAGATACCGGAGGAGGCCAATGAACAGGAATGGGCCGAGCATCTACAAAAAATAACTCGCCGTATCGATCGTTTGGGCCCCATCAATCTGGTGGCCATCGAAGAATTTAATGAGCAATCAGCTCGCAAGAGCTATCTCGATAAGCAGTTTGAGGACCTGTCACAGGCTCTGGAAACTCTTGCAGGTGCTATACACAAGATCGATAAGGAAACGCGCACACGTTTTAAGGAAACCTTCGACAGGGTTAATACTGGGTTTCAGACATTTTTTCCAAAACTATTTGGGGGTGGTCATGCCTATCTAGAATTGACAGGTGATGACTTGCTGGATACTGGCGTGACCGTGATGGCGCGACCACCAGGCAAGCGTAACAGCACCATTCATTTGTTATCTGGTGGCGAGAAAGCATTGACAGCTGTGTCTCTGGTGTTTTCCATATTTCAACTCAACCCCGCGCCATTTTGCCTGTTGGATGAGGTGGATGCACCTTTGGATGACGCCAATGTTGAACGTTATTGCGACACCTTGAAAGAAATGAGTAGTGAAACACAATTGCTGTATGTCACACATAACAAGATTACCATGGAAATGGCTGAACTGTTGTTGGGTGTCACCATGTCTGAGCCTGGTGTCTCCAGACTGGTGGCGGTGGATGTAGATGCGGCATTGGAGATGGTTGTGTAAGCATGGGCCTTCAGGTTGCGCTATTACTAATCGGGTTGGTTATAGTTGCTGCAGTCAGTCTTAGCGCTTATGACAAGGCCAGGATAAGTCGGCGGTTTAAGAAATCCAGATCCGAGCAACACAAGATAAAGCATCTGGCCAAGGAGGCCCTTTCTACTATAGAGAGCACTTTTCAAATCAAGTCACGGTTGGATATCAATCCTGGTCCGCTCACACATCTAAGGAAACAATTCCTGAAACAGGATGTACGAATTCCCAGTCACCAGGCAAAGAAAATCGATCATACCTTCTTCGAAGATATCGACCGGCTGGAACAGGCTGCAAGTCTGCCGCTGGATGTAGAGATGGATGTTTTACGCGATTTTGATGATGAGGTTCTGGGCGCAGATGTAGCAGAGCCTGGACCTGATCAGGCAGGCGGCCTGCCTGATAAGCAGATAGATTTTATAATTAGTCTCCCGGGTAAAGGTCCGGTCAAAAGAAACAAGGCACTGGGTATCTACAAACAGAATGAGTATGAACTTACCAAACCCAGACGATTGTATGGGCTTCGCTATGTAGAAGGTATATGGTCCGATCTGGATAAAGATGTCGAAACAACACAATATAGCGACTTGATGCTGGCTATCCAGTTGGTAGATCAGCAAGGTCCTGTTAGCGAATCAGAGTTGAATGCATTTAGTCAGATTGGCCTGAAATTAGCCGATGCCTTGGATCGTCCATCCAAGCTATTAACAAATTTTGATGATGCCCTGGCAAAGGCAATCAGACTGCAGGATTTCTATAATAAGTGTGATGTGATTGCCTCTGTACATATCTTGCCAGATGGAGAAAAACCTTTTCAAGCGTCAAGAATCAAGGAAGTTGCAGAAGATCTGGGGATGGTTTTCGGCCCCATGAATATTTTTCACATGAAAAATGACCGCGCCCTGGGTTGTCGGCATATGTTCAGTCTTGCCAGTTTGTTTGAGCCGGGTGAGTTTGATGTGAATAATTGGCAAACAGCTGAAATAAAAGGCCTGACACTTTTTATGCAAATTCCCCATGTTCATGCACCGGCGACTACTTTTGCGCGCATGGCAGAGGTAGCGGAAGATTTATGCACACATCTTGGTGGTGTATTACTGGACCAGGAGAAGATTCCTCTTAGTTCCCGGGGGCTGTCTATTATTCAAAGCCAGATTGAGACTATGGCCCATGACATGCAGAACCACGGCATACGGCCAGGTAGCGAAACAGCGTTACGCTTGTTTGATGCATGAACAAGGCTGAAGCAAAAGCGCAAATAAATAATTTGCGTGAAAAGATTCGTTATCATAATCATCGCTATTATGTACTAGACAACCCTGAAATTCCCGATTCCGAATATGATCGACTTTATAAATCTTTGCAGGAATTGGAGCAGAAACATCCAGAACTGATTACCGATGATTCGCCTACACAACGTGTGGGGGGCGAGCCTTTGCCGGAATTTGGCAAAGTCACACATGTGGTTCCTATGTTGTCACTGACCAACGCCTTTACTGCGCAGGATGTAAGAGACTTTCATCGCAGGGTAACAGAAAATATTGGTCGCAATGAGGTTGAATACGTGGCCGAGCCCAAGCTTGATGGCCTGGCTATCAGTCTTCGTTATGTGAAAGGTGTGTTGCAGTCGGCAGGTACACGGGGTGATGGCATGACGGGTGAGGATGTGACGCACAATGTGCGCACCATAGAGGCAGTACCCCTGAAGTTACGGGGTGAAGATTATCCCGGAATACTCGAAGTGCGCGGTGAAATATTCATGACCCGAAAGGGGTTTGAGGTACTTAATGCCCGGCAAAAAGAGAAGAAAGAAAAGACATTTGCCAATCCGCGAAATGCCGCGGCGGGAAGTCTACGACAGCTTGATCCGCGTATTACCGCAAGCAGGCCATTAAATATTATTTTTTATGGCCTGGGCGAAGTGAGAGGTAGCTCAGCATTCACTAGCCATCACCAGATGTTGATGAAACTTAGAGACTGGGGCCTCAGAGTGAATCCGGAGATGGCTCTGGTGCTGGGCAGTGAAGGATGCCTGGCATATTATGATAGCTTGCAAAATAAGCGAAACAACTTGCCATATGATATAGATGGGGTTGTCTACAAGGTAAATTCATTTGCAGACCAGCAGCATTTGGGTTCTATATCCAGAGCACCGAGATGGGCCATCGCTCATAAATTCCCCGCTGAAGAAGAGCTTACCAGGGTGTTGAGTATCGACGTGCAAGTGGGGCGTACCGGTCGTATTACACCGGTGGCCAGGCTGGCGCCCGTACTTGTTGGGGGCGCCACGGTCACTAATGCCACCTTGCATAACCAGGACGAGATTGACCGCAAGGATGTACGCGTGGGTGATGCTGTGATTATAAGACGAGCCGGAGACGTGATTCCAGAAATTGTCAGTTCGGTAAAAACAAGACGCAAGAAAGGTGCGCGTCGTTTCAAGATTCCTGCCAAGTGCCCTGTATGCGGTTCAGAAGTGGTAAGACTGGATAATGAAGCCGATGCCCGCTGTACCGGTGGGTTGTATTGTGATGCCCAGCGTTGCGAGGCGATCAAGCATTATGCCTCACGGCGGGCCATGGATATTGAAGGACTGGGTGATAAGTTGGTAGAACAACTGGATAGCCAGGGGCTGATCCATGATGTCGCTGATTTGTATTCTCTAAACAGGGAAGAACTAGCGGCACTTGAGCGAATGGGGGAGAAATCCGCTGATAACCTGCTGGCATCTCTGGAGATAAGTAAATCTACTACTTTGCCACGCTTTCTTTTTGCTTTGGGGATACGTCAGGTCGGAGAGGCGACAGCATTGGTACTGGCCAATCGCTTTGGTGGATTGGACGAGCTTATGCAAGCCGATAGGGATGCTTTACAGGCGGTGCCAGATGTAGGGCCGGTGGTGGCTGAAAGCATACAGGCTTTTTTTCATGAAAGGCATAATAAGCAAGTAATCAATAAATTACTGAAGGCAGGTGTGAACTGGCCGGTAATCAATCCGGCAAAGGACACAAAGCAGCCCTTAACTGGTCAGACCTATGTCCTGACAGGGACACTATATACCATGACCCGAAGCGAGGCCAAATCTTGTTTGCAGTCATTGGGCGCAAAAGTGGCGGGCAGTGTATCGGCAAAAACCAACATTGTGGTAGCGGGTGAGGCGGCTGGATCCAAGGCCACTAAAGCAGAGTCATTAGGTATCACTATCATTGATGAAGCAGCATTCAGGAAACTCTTGAGTTCACACGGGGTGAGCCTGACCTGAATGTTGGTAACAGAATTATCCTGATGCTATTTTTTTTCGTTTTTCTCTATCCAGTTCCGCAACAAATCTTGCAACGGCGTCTTCATCCGTCTTATGAAGGTTAATAAAGCGGGCCCCTATAAAACGCAAACGAGCCTTTGCTTTCTCTCCTATAAAGCGAATCTCAAGTTCGCAATCAATAATTTTATTTGTACAGAGTGTGATTTGACTGTGCTCAAAACGTTCAGATATTGACAACACTGTTGCGGTTTTTTCGGGAATCTTAAAGCCTATGCCGCCAGCAGAGATATCATACAGCATACCTTCCAGTACCAGACCTTGTTCATTCTGTCCCAGTAGTACCGGATAATGCCGATTGGCTCCCAATTCAGCACGATAGAAGGCGCGTTGCAGGTTGTATTTCAGGTTGACCGGTAACCTGAATTGATAAAATGCGGCACCGGATGAATGGCCGGACCCCACCATTTCGATAGTAAAGCTGATATTGACACCTCGCAGACGAGTATGAATTGTTGCTATTCGTGATCGGGTTAACAAGGCATGACCTCTTAACGGAATCAATTCATCTATTGTCACGAGTTGTTTTTCAATATCAATATTTAGAAAAACACTGCTGAAGGTTTCACTTGTATCGGGAAGGCTAACATTGATCAGGGCATGCGTATCCCGTACACATATTAACAACCCGGCAATACGGGCCGGATCACGTACAATCTCAGTATTACTGATGTACTGCTGTGTAGATACCGTTTGATTCATGGAGCTATGTTCACGCCTTGGACACACCGACCAGTCGGAGGAGAGGATCGAACAAATATTGAGCAGGCTGCGCTAGGTTTAAGCTTGTGAGCGGGTATTTGTAAGTATTTGAGGTTGTATGGTTCTACCCGAAGGCCCATAAGTGAGATCGCCATTCTCGCTACCACGCAGAAGCGACAGTATTTGTTCTGTTGCCTGGCGATTGCATTCGATGACGTTACCATTAATGAGGTTTTGTCGCTGGCACTGGACTCCAAGAGATTCGACTTGCTGCCAATTATTTGCGAGTTGTCCCTGAGTGTCTTCATTGTGTTGATCAATATATTCTTCAAACTCGTGTTGGTTTGCTTGCTTTCCCTGGCTGCTGAAAGAGCTAATGCGTTTACGTTCCAGCAGTTCGAGTGTGCTCAGTATTTTCTTTTTGTTGTCTGCAATACTGGCCACTGCTTCCAGGTTATTTTCACTTAGTGATGTAGACTCTTTCTGCAATAATGATAGCAGCGTTGTCAGGGTATCAACTTCCTGAATTAATATATTGTTTATGCTCCGACCCTGCGTTACGTTGGACATTATCGTGCTTCGCAGTTACTTCTTATCTGTCTTCGCTTGAAACTGTTGCTCCAGTGCAATGAGTTTCTCGGCAACACGGCCAGGTTCTACTTGATACCGGCCTTCCTCAATAGCAGAGCGTAGCGCTTCTACACGCTGGCTATCGACAACCGGTGTTTTATCCAGTGTAGCTTCCAACTGGTTGAGTTTGTTGGCCGCATCCGTAATGTGCACCGTATCGGAGACACTTGAACGACCGGACTCTCTTTGCTGTTGCCCCGGTTCTTGTTGCACCGGCTTGACCTGGGAACCGTCATTACGGCCCGGGGTGTGAGGCGCATTGGGTCCTGATATGTCGATGGGCATGATTATGCTCCTGGTTTATTCTCTTATATGATAACGGTCCGTAAATGTAATACTTTAGACATTTTTGAAACAATTTTTTACAAATTTACCCTGATAATCCCGTTGGCAGTAACAACGCCGTGAATAATCTTTCGGGTCAAGGTGTTACGTACACGTATGCGTTGACCATCGGCGCCATTCATCAGCGCCTTCCCCGTCATTCTGACTTCCAAACCCTTACTTTTAGCAAGGATAGTCACTGTATCGCCGCGCTTGATGATTTTGGGTTTTTCGAGCAGCACCGGTCTGAGTACCAGGCCGCTGCGCAATCTCCGCCTGGCGGCCATGCCGATAATTTCATTAACATTTGTTATAAAGCCCTGCGGATGGCGCGACAGGTCGCGACGCTCCTTGATTATATGGTCAACTGAAATAATGTTGCCGCGATTGAGGCTCTCCTTCATCACCCAGATCTCATCGTATGCGCTGATACTAACGGGCACATATATCGTCCAGGGCTTGTAGTCCGGACAGCGGACACCCACGCTGGTATTGCCAAGATATTTTTCTTGGGCAAAGAAAAATTCAAAATTCCTCTGACAGCGCGTCAGTCGCAGGCGTTTGTCCACGGGCATGATTGTGATTTTGGCGTCGTCATAGTGACCAATGAGTTTATTTCTGACGAAGTGTTCAGCTGACTTGACGATCCTGGAAGGGGACTCCAGCTTCTGGTCCTTGGCCATAGCAGGGATGGGTGTGAAGCATGATGACAGCAACACAAATATGGTGAATACAGGCAATGACAGAAATTTGGCGTCAGCAGCTGTATTTGTTGCGGCTTCTTGAACGTTCGGCCAGAAGCGCCGGAAAATCGACGGTAGCCAATTTGAGTCCGCTGTCGCGTATCTCTGCTTGTATAGAAGTGTTTCCGCGGTTTGCATGTTCGTCAGTAAGGTTCCCTGGGTATTAACTCAACGCGTGTAATGCAAACTCCATGCCTATTATTTAATAGAGAATCATGTGCTATCAATAAATGCCATCAATCAGGCGGCAAGCATGACCGTCCAGGTTTGCCGACAACCCGGCCATGAATTGCCGTTGCCGGTTGTTATATCGCCTGCTATTTACTGCCATTCAAGCAATTTCATAGGCTTAGCAAGGGTGGCACAGCGATTGCTATTGCGATCATGCAAACAGTAAGACGAGAAGAGAAAATGCCAAATAATTCCATACTCGGGATACATGAAACTGCCTTGATGATTCGTTCACGTCGTACCGAGGTATTGGCGGCAAATATTGCCAATGCCGATACACCTAATTATAAGGCACGCGACATAGATTTCATGGCAGCCATGAGGCGAGCAGAAAAATCTGCAACGAATAAAGTCGATGTAGGGACTATGGCCGTTACCCATGATCGCCATATACAGCTATCTTCCCCAAGCATGTCAAATATAGCATTGCGCTATCGAAACCCGCTGCAATCGTCATTGGATAACAATACGGTAGATGCGCAAAAGGAACATGCTGCCTTTATGGATAATGCCCTGCGTTACCAGGCCAGCCTCAGGTTCATTAATGGCCGTGTAAAGGGCCTGTTAACAGCAATTCGAGGAGATTAAGGATGTCATTGTTTAGTGTCTTTGAAGTGTCAGGTTCAGGGTTAAGCGCACAAACGCTGCGCCTTAACACGGTTTCGAGTAATCTGGCCAATGCAGATAGCATCAGCCGTAGTGAGAAGGACGCCTATCGCTCACGCCAACCCGTATTCTCGCAGCTGGTCAACAAATTCAGCGCCAATAAAGAAGTCACCGGCGTTAAAGTATTGGGAATTGTAGAAAGTAAGGCAGCGGTACGTTCCGAGTACCGTCCCGATCATCCGATGGCCGATGAGAATGGCAAGGTTTATTTCTCCAATGTGAATTCCATTGAAGAGATGGCCAATATGATATCAGCATCACGCAGTTATCAGAACAATATTGAAGTTATGAACACCTCCAAGCAATTACTGTTACGAACACTGACCATGGGTCAGTAAATACGGAAAAGCTCTTAAGATTGGGATTATATTATGAGTGCGATAGACAACAATTTTTTGCAGGGCCTTGGTTTGAATACCGATACCACGGCCAGCGCAAATAATAGCAACCTCGGACAGTCGGACTTTCTGGAATTGCTGGTGGCGCAGCTACAGAATCAGGATCCTATGAAGCCTATGGAAAACGGCGAGTTCCTGGGGCAGATGGCGCAGTTCAGTACTGTATCAGGCATACAGGATCTGCAGGCATCGTTTACACAATTGGCAAGCGCCCTGTCTTCCAATCAGGCCTTGCAGGCCAGTTCCCTGGTTGGGCGTACCGTGTTGATGCAACCACAGCCTAATGCCAATGGTATGACCGAGAGTGTATTAGTTGAAGGTGGTGTTATAGGCGGGGCGGTGGATGTGCCGGCCAGTTCCGACAGTCTCACTATCGATATCTTTGATCAGAATGGCCAGTTGGTAAAACGTATACGCCAGGATGGGGGTGTGGAAGCGGGTATGGCCTATTTCGCCTGGGATGGCACGACCGACAGCGGTGAAGTCGCTCCTCCAGGAAGATATCAAATCAGTGCCAGCACCAGTTCCGGTAACAACAGTGCCGGTGCCAATGTGTTAATCGCCGACACTGTTGCCAGTGTCACTATGGGCAGACCCGGTGAAGGAATCACGTTGAATCTGGCTACCATGGGCGATATTGAATTATCCGACATCAAACAAATAATGTAAGCACAGTTATAGTAAGGAGAACAACATGCCATTTCGTACAGCTTTAAGTGGGCTCATCGCTTCCGGTGCCGATCTACGTATTATTGGCAATAACGTTGCTAATGCCAGTACAACGGGATTTAAAAAGTCACGTTCAGAATTTGCCGATGTCTATGCCGTGTCCAACCTGGGTGCGGCCAGTGATGCCATTGGTACAGGCGTACGCCTGGCTGATGTGGCACAGCAATTTACACAAGGCAATATTGAATTTACTGACAATAATCTCGATCTCGCCATATCGGGACAGGGTTTCTTCAGGCTCAGTGATAATGGTTCCATTATTTATTCCCGGGCCGGCGCCTTCCAGGTCGATCGTAGTGGTTATGTAGTCAACAGCAACAACCAGAGGTTGACTGCATTCCAGGCGGATGCCACAGGTAATATTACAGGTGCAATTGGTGATCTGCGACTGGACACATCGGACATTGCCCCTAATGCCACTGGGAATATCGAGATCGGAATCAATCTCGACTCGGAAGCGTCCATTGTTCCGGTAGCCACGATATTTGATCCTACGGATCCCAACAGTTTTAACAATTCTACTTCATTGACCATTTATGACTCTCTGGGCAATGAGCATTTGGGAACATTTTATTATCGTAAGACCGCGGCAAATAACTGGAACAGTTATTTGTTCGTTGATGGGCAGGAAATCTATGGCAATGCTGCACCTCCCTATACCGCTGACGGATTACAGTTTGATGCCAACGGTAATCTCACCGTACCGGTCGGTGGCAGTATTACCTATCCTGCATTCAATACCGGTTCCGGTGCCGCCAATCTTAACCTGACGGTAGATTATAGTGGCGGCACACCAGCCACGCAGTATGGTGGTAACTTCAGTGTCAATGCCCTGACCCAGGATGGTTATGCCACTGGCAGACTTAATGGTGTCGATATAGATTCTACGGGTGTGGTGTTATCACGTTATACCAATGGCCAGTCACGTGTGTTGGGTCAGGTAGCCATGGCAAACTTCTCCAACCCACAAGGCCTGCAACAGCTGGGTGATACCAGCTGGGCCGAAAGCTTTGCTTCCGGTTCCGCCCTGGTGGGTGCGCCCGGTACTTCCAGTCTGGGTCTGGTGCAATCCGGCGCCCTGGAAGGTTCCAATGTCGATCTCACCGAACAGTTGGTCAATATGATTACCGCGCAACGTAACTTCCAGGCCAATGCCCAGGTGATCACGACCGCCGATACCATCACACAAACCATTATCAATATCCGATAACAGGGTTTATAAAGGTCTGACATCATGGAACGCAGTCTATATATCGCCATGAGCGGCGCGCATCAAACCGAGCTCGCCATGGCGAATAACACCAACAATCTGGCCAATGCCAGTACCACAGGGTTTCGCGCCGATCTGGCGGCCTTTCAGGATCTACCCTTGTATGGTCCCGGCTATCCCAGTCGTGTTTATGCGCAGACCGAACAACCCGGCATCGATTTCAACCAGGGTGCGGTTATTGCTACCGGCAATGAGCTGGATATCGCCATCAATGGTCAGGGCTGGATAGCCGTACAGGCCCGGGATGGCAGTGAGGCCTATACCCGTGCTGGAAACTTTCATATCTCTGAACTGGGCATCCTGGAAACGGCCAGTGGAAATCCGGTAATGGGCGCCAACGGCCCTATCGCCATACCACCGGCTGAGAAAGTAGAGATTGGGGATGATGGCACGGTGTCCGTTCGTTCTTTGGGCGAGCGCGCATCAACGTTGAATGTTGTCGACAGGATTAAACTGGTCAATCCCGATCAGGTAAATCTTGTCAAGCGTGAAGATGGTTTGCTGCAGCAGAGAGATGGTGTAGTAGCAGAAAAAGATCCCAATATTCGTGTGCTTACCGCTGTTGTGGAATCCAGTAACGTCAATGCCGTTGAGGCCATGGTCAACATGATCTCCCTGTCACGGCACTTTGAAATGCAGATCAAGATGATGAAAACAGTGGAAGAAACCGAGAGCGCGAATGCGCAGTTGATGCGTTTGAGTTAACGGTCTCCTCCTGGAAAGTATAATAAAGAGGTTATAAGGTTTATGAACGATTCACTCTGGATAGGAAAGACTGGGCTAGAGGCCCAGCAGACAAGGATGTCGGTTATTACCAATAACCTGGCAAACGTAAACACCACCGGTTTCAAGCGTGGCCGCGCTGTTTTTGCCGATCTATTTTACCAGAACATTCGCCAGGTGGGCGCACAATCCTCGGAAAACACCACGATTCCGACAGGTTTGATGCTGGGTACGGGCGTGCGCATAGTGTCCACGGAAAAGACCTTTACCCAGGGCAACGCCATACAAACTGATAATGCCCTGGATGTCGCGATTAATGGTCGTGGGTTTATACAGATACAACTGCCGGATGGCAGTCTGGCCTATACACGTGATGGGTCATTCAAACTGGATCCCCAGGGACAACTGGTGACGGCCAATGGTTATGCCATACAACCGGGTATTACCATACCGGGTGATGCGCAAAGCATTACTATCGCAACAGATGGTGTCGTGTCGGTAACAATACAAGGCAGCGCAACCCCTACGCAAGTCGGTAATTTGCAGTTAGCAGATTTTGTCAATCCTGCCGGTTTACAGGGTATGGGTGACAATCTGTATCTGGAATCTGCCGCCAGTGGTGCACCACAAGTTGGCACGCCTGGATTAAATGGCCTCGGCACTTTGCAGCAGGGCACACTGGAAGGTTCCAATGTAAATGTCGTGGAAGAGCTGGTGAACATGATAGAGACTCAGCGCGCCTATGAAATGAACTCCAAGGCCATACAGACCACCGATCAGATGCTGGGTTATGTCAGCTCTAATCTTTAATTGATCAGGTAACTCTAATGCAGAAACCAATGCAGGCAAAGAAAACCGTGATGCAATGGTCGATAGTTCTGGTAATACTCATGACAAGCGCCTGTGCCACAACACCAGACCCGGCCTATGCACCAGTGCGTCCCAGTACGGCGATTCCAATCCCCGAGCTCAATGGCGCCATCTACCAGGCCGGTCAGGATCTGGCCTTGTTTGAAGATCTCAGGGCACGTCGCGTGGGCGATATACTGACCATACGCCTGACCGAGAGCACGAATGCCAGCAAACGGAGCAATACTTCCACCAGCAAGGAGAATGAAATCGCTCTCGTAAACCCGACACTGTTTGGCTCGGCCATAGGGTTTAATCTTGAAAATGGTTTGTTTAAGGGCCTGCCTCTACAGAACCGTACCGGCAATACACTGGAGACCGGTATGAATACCAGTCAGGTTTTTGATGGCAGTGGTTCCAGCAATCAGAGTAATTCCCTGCGGGGCAGCGTCTCAGTTTCTGTTTCTGAAGTCCTGGCGAATGGAAACCTGGTGGTGCGCGGCGAGAAGCTGATTACCCTGGATCAGGGCGATGAGTACGTACGTATTACCGGTATCGTGCGTCCTGTTGATATTGCTGCCGATAACAGCGTGCCGTCTACCAAGGTGGCCCATGCCCAGATTACCTATGGCGGTGACGGCACCGTGGCGGATGCCAGCAAACAAGGCTGGTTGTCAAAGTTCTTTCTCAAGTACTGGCCCTTCTAAAAGCCGAGGTCCGTGCGCATGACAAGAGTGAACAAACCCCTGATCGTAGCCCTGTTGATGTCGTGCGCCACACCGGTTATGGCCGAGCGCATCAAGGACCTGGTTTCCATTGCCGGTGTGCGTAGTAACCAGTTAGTGGGATATGGCCTGGCAGTAGGTCTGGATGGTACCGGCGATCAAACCAGTCAGACACCCTTTACAATACAGAGCCTGAAAAGCATGTTGTCCCGCCTCGGTGTCAATATTCCGGCCAATGTGAATCCGCAGTTAAAGAATGTTGCGGCCGTGGCCATACATGCCGAGCTACCAGCCTTTGCCAAACCCGGCCAGACCATAGACATCACGGTTTCTTCTATCGGTAATGCAAAGAGCCTGCGCGGTGGCAGTTTGCTGATGGCGCCCTTGAAAGGGGCGGACGGCAAGACCTACGCCGTGGCCCAGGGTAATCTGGTTGTCGGTGGTTTTGGCGCATCCGGTCGGGATGGTTCCAGTATTACCGTGAATATTCCCAGCGTCGGACGTATCCCTAATGGAGCCACTATAGAGCGTAGCGTTCCGAATCCCTTTGCGCTGGGCCAGTCACTGGTACTAAATCTGCACCAACCGGATTTCACTACAATTACCAATATTAGCCGGGTGATCAACCAGACCTTTGGCCATGGCACGGCAGAGGCCATAGATAGCGTGGCCGTGCGTGTGCGCGCCCCAGCCAATCCCTCCACGCGCGTGGCCTTTATCTCGGCGGTTGAGAATCTCAATATCAACCCTGGTGTGGCGGCGGCGAAAGTCATTGTCAATTCACGAACCGGAACGGTGGTGATCGGCCAGCATGTGCGGCTGATGTCGGCCGCGGTGTCCCATGGCAGCCTGACAGTTACCATTACTGAGCGTATAGCAGTCAGCCAGCCGAATGCCCTGGCGGAAGGTGAAACGATAGCAGCACCGGTGACCAGTATAGCAGCGGAACAGGAAGAAAATCGCATGTTTCTGTTTGAGCCTGGTGTATCGCTAAATGAGTTAGTTCGCGCCGTTAACCAGGTGGGCGCCGCCCCCGGGGATCTGGTGGCCATACTGGAAGCGCTCAAACAGGCAGGCGCCTTGCGTGCCGAGTTGGTAGTGATCTAATGATCAGCAGACCTGAGATGATGGCCTCATTGGTTGCCGACCCCAAAGGTGTAGGCGAGCTAAAGCGTGCCGCAAGACAAAATTCGCCGCAGGCTTTGCGTGATGTTGCCCGTCAGTTTGAAGGCCTGTTCCTGCAAATGGTGCTCAAGAGCATGCGCGATGCCAGTTTGTCCGAGGATCTGATGTCCAGTGATCAGGGGCGCATGTATCAGGACATGCTGGACCAACAAATAAGCCAGACCTTATCCAAACAAGGCACCCTGGGGTTTGCGGACTTGCTGATTAAGCAGCTGGCCGGTACCGTCGGCGAGTCCGCCAGCGAAGAGGTGCTGAAAGGACTAAATGCGTCCCTGCGGCCAAGGGTGCAAATACCGGATGCCAATATCAGCGCCTCACAGCAACAGTTTGTCAAAACCCTATGGCCGCATGCGCAACGCGCCGCTGCGCGTCTGGGTGTACAGCCGCAGGCCCTGTTGGCGCAGGCGGCTCTTGAGACCGGTTGGGGCCACCATGTCAGCAAAGACAGTAATGGTCTCAGCAGCCACAATCTGTTTGGTATCAAGGCATCCAGCGACTGGCAGGGTCCCAGTGTGCAAGTCAGTACTTTGGAATACGAAGCTGGTCAGGCCCGGCGCGAAGTGGCTTCATTTAGACAGTATGCATCATATAGTGAGAGTTTTGATGATTATGCGGACCTGCTGTTGGGACAATCGCGTTATCAGCCGGCTGTGCAACAGAGTGAGGATAGTGAGGCCTTCTTCAGGGCGTTACAGCATGCAGGTTATGCCACGGATCCTGAGTATGCCAACAAGATTCTGGCCGTAATGGAGCGCGATAGCTTCCAGAATACCGTGGCAGGATTAAAGGATATAACGATTGGGCCGTTAGTATGATCATGGTATCGTTTATATTACATGCAGTGAATTCAACCATGAGGGCCATTGCTCATGGCTAATGCGGGTCTATTGGGTGTAGGTATCTCCGGTCTATTATCATTTCAGCGGGCCCTGACCACGATCAGTCATAACATCAGCAATGCCAATACCGAGGGTTATAGTCGCCAACGTGTAGAACTCAGTACCCGGCCTCCGCAAAGAGCGGCAAATGGATATATGGGACAGGGTGTCAAGGTCGATGATATACGCCGCATGGTAAGTGAATTTGCCAACGCCCAGATTCAAAGTTCTACCTCATCCTACAAACACTTGCGTGCTTTTTATGATCTCTCCAGCCAGGTAGACAATATGTTGGCCGATCAACAGACAGGTCTGGCACCTACCCTGCAAGGCTTCTTTGAAGCCATGCAGGATGTGGCCGATGATCCTGTATCGTTGCCAGCTCGCCAGGTCTTGCTGAGTGAGGCGGGCTCGCTGGTGAACAGGTTTCGTTTTTTAGATCAACGTCTGGAAAACATAAACCAGGATATCAATAGCCAACTCAGGAATATTGTCTCGGATGTGAACAGCTATGCGCGCGCGATCGCGGATGTAAACCGTGATATCAGCATGGTTTATGGTAATGGCACTGGCCAGTTACCCAATGATTTGTTGGACAGGCGTGATCAACTGGTGCGAGAACTGGCTGAACAGGTATCGGTTACCACGGTATTGCAAGATAATGGTGCGTTGAATGTCTTTATCGGCAATGGCCAGACCCTGGTGGTGGGTGATAAGGCACAAACCATTGCCGTGATCAATAATCAATATGATGCCGCTAAGTTGGAGGTGGGTTATGTGGCCAGTGTAGGCACCATATCCATTTCAAACCAACTCAGTGGCGGCAAGCTGGGTGGTGTGCTGGAGTTTCGTAGTCGTGTGGTAGAAAGCTCGGAGAATGCATTGGGCAGAGTGGCCCTGGGCCTGGCCCGTACGTTTAATGATCAGAATCGGTTGGGTGCGGACCTGAATGGCGCCTTGGGCGGTAATTTCTTTAATGATATCGATCAAAGCTCACCCCGTGTCTTGCCCAACATAAATAATGGCGGCGCACCGATGGCGGATATCTCAGTGAGTGTTACCGATGTCAGTGCGCTCACTGTCAGCGATTATCGTCTGGATTACGATGGCGCCAGTTTCGCGCTGACACGTATTTCGGACAACACTGTGGTTACCAGTCTGGCAGCCGGCGCCTTCACCGGTGGTACACCGCTGACCGCGGATGGGATATCGCTCAGCTATAACTCCGGTGGTTTTGCTATTGGTGATAATTTCCTGGTGCAGCCGACTGCCCGTGCCGCGCGCGACATCGATCTGCAAATCTCTAACCCGTCCGAAGTCGCTGCCGCTGCGCCGATACGAAGTAGTGCCGATATTAATAATATTGGCAGCGGTGAAATCAGTGCCGGATCGGTGGTGGGCCCACCGCCGACCAATGCCGATTTGCAACAGACTGTTACGATTACTTTTACTTCACCGACAACGTATGACATCACTGGTGTAGGCGCCGGTCTGCCTTCGGTGGGCAATGTCTATAACCCCAGTACCGGCGTCACGTTGAATGTGAATGGCTGGACCGCGGATCTGACCGGCGCGCCGGCAAGTGGCGATCAGTTTGTGATGACCGCCAACACCAATGGTGTCAGTGATAACCGTAATGCCCTGTTGTTATCAGGCCTGCAGAGTGCAGCCAGTTTACTGGCTGGCGCCAATTTTCAATCCGCCTATGGCCAGTTGGTGGCCGATGTCGGTGTCGCCACACGGGAGGCCGATGTGACCAGTAATGCACAGAAGATAATGCTGGATCAGAGTGTGGCACAGCGTGAGTCCGTTTCCGGTGTTAACCTCGATGAAGAAGCCGCCAATCTGGTGCGCTACCAGCAGGCCTATCAAGCCGCGGCCCAGGTCATTTCTACTGCCAATGACTTGTTTGATATTTTACTAGGTGCGGTCAGGAGGTAGTCATGCGCGTATCAACACGTCTCTATCAGGACACTGGTGTAAATGCCATGCTGGAACAGCAGGCCAAGGTCAGCAAGACGCAATTACAACTGGCATCGGGCCGCCGTATCCTGGCGCCTTCCGATGATCCTTCGGGCTCAGCACGTGTTTTACAATTGCGGCAATCATTAAGTATTACCGATCAATTCCAGATCAATGCCAATACAGCGACTTCGCGTCTGCAACTGGAAGAAAGTGTATTAAATAATATTACCAACGCCTTGCAACGTGTACGCGAGCTGGCCGTGAATGGCAGTAACGACATAAATTCCAATGTATCGCGCGGTGCGATAGCCGTCGAAGTCAGACAATTACTGGAAGAAGTGTTGATGAGTGCCAATAGCCGGGACGCCAATGGTGAATATCTTTTTGCGGGGTTCCAGGGATTGACGCAACCGTTTTCCCGAGACGCCTCGGGGAATTATCTGTATGCCGGTGATGAAGGACAACGTTTTGTACAAATAGGCCCCAATCGACAAATCGCCATGAGCGATTCGGGTACCGAGGTCTTTCGTGCCATTCAGAATGGCAATGGTGTATTTACGACCCGGGAGAATGCCGCTAATACCGGTACTGGTATCATGGATCCTGGTTCTGTTAACGGCAGTTTTGTGCGTGAGACCTATACCATCACTTTTACACAGGTATTACCGACCGATCCTATTACCTATGGGGTCACCGATTCCACGGCCGCGGTCATTATTCCCGCGGGAACGGCCTATCAGGAAGGTGCTGACATTACATTTAATGGTGTACGTACCAACATCAAGGGCACACCGGCGGACGGTGACAGTTTTACCGTGAGTCCCAGTGTCAATCAGGATATCTTTACGACGATAGACAACCTGGCGGTGACGCTGGAGACCGGGGCAGGGAACGATGCCGGGCGCGCGCATTTTGCCAATGCCGTAAACCGCTTTCTTACCGATATTGATCAGACTTTGACACGTGTCCTGGAAACCGAGACCAATGTCGGTGCGCGCATGAACGCCATAGACAGTCAGTTTAATATCAATGATGCCTATTCCCTGCAGTTGAAAGGGGCGATATCCCTGATAGAAGACCTGGATTATGCCGAGGCCAGCAGTCGCCTGAATCTTCAACTGGTGGGTTTACAGGCCGCGCAGCAATCCTTCATACGCATTCAAGGGTTATCCTTGTTCAATTACCTTTAGGTAACTCTCATGGGATATGAATTTCCATGTGTAAGCTGATGCATTTTATTTCCCTTAATCCCTAAAGTTTCTCCTTAAACCTCCGATAAGTTCAGTAAGGTCAGCGCAGGGATGTCTAAATTCCGCGCGGCTCAACATGAAAATTAATTAACCGACTTCGGATCAGGTTCTGGTGATGAAAACAGAGGCCTGTCTGGAGCGTAAAGGAGAGACATTATGGCTCAAATTGTTAACACGAATGTCGCGTCACTGACCGCACAGCGTAACCTAAACCGTTCGCAGAGTCAGTTGAATGTGTCTTTGCAGCGCCTGTCTTCAGGCCTGCGTATCAACAGTGCCAGGGATGATGCTGCCGGCCTGGCTATTTCTGAGCGTTTCACGTCCCAGATTCGTGGCCTGGATCAGGCCATACGTAATGCCAATGACGGTATTTCTTTGGCACAGGTGGCCGAAGGTTCGTTGAGCGAGGTGTCTAACATCTTGCAACGTATTCGTGAATTGGCTGTGCAATCCGCCAATGCCACCAACTCATCTTCTGACCGTCAGGCGCTGCAGGGCGAAGTCGGTCAGCTCACTTCCGAGCTCAACCGTATTGCCAAGAGCGCAGACTTTAACGGTCAGAAGATCCTGGACGGCACCTTCGGTTCCGCTATTTTCCAGGTGGGCGCCAATGCCAACCAGACCATCCTGGCCACGACCGCCAATTTCAAGACCGATCAGTACGGTGACTATCGTGTCAGTGGTGCGGCTTCTTCCGGCGCTGCCACACGGCGTATCGCCGGTGAAACCCTGACGGTGAACGGTGCCCTGGGTAGTTCGGCACTGACCATTGCCGCCAACACCAGTGCCCAGCGCGTGGCCGAACAGATCAATGAAGTGGAATCCACCACCGGTGTGACGGCCTTCGCCAAGACCGAGCTGGATATCTCCTTCGGTGCTGCCGGTGCATACACCATGACTATCGCGGCCGACAACTCCGCGGCCAAGACCGTATCGTTTAACCTGTCTGCTGCTACGGGTAAGGACGCCCTGGCTACCGTGGTCACCGCGTTTAACGACATCAGTTCCAGCACCGGTGTCAGTGCCGCCGTCAATGCCGCCGGCACCGGCGTTACGTTGACTCACTTGACCGGTGAAAACATTACCCTGGCTGATACCACAACCGCTAACGCGGGTGCCGTTACCGTGGGCGCGGGTTCTCTGGCCGTCGATGCGGTAGCTGATACTGCTTACATCACCGGCCAGGTCGTTGTCGACTCCGACAAGTCCTTCGGTCTGGTAGGTGACGCCGGTGAAACCCTGACCAATGCCAACGAGACGTCTGCTTTACAGAAGGTCGCTGATCTGGATGTCACCACAGTCGATAAGTCCAACCTGGCGCTGGCCATTGTGGACTCAGCGATCACCATCGTCAGCAACCAGCGCGCCAAATTTGGCGCCTTGCAGGCCCGTTTCGAGTCTGTGATAGCGAACCTGAGCACAAACTCCGAAAACCTGACGGCTGCACGTAGTCGTATTCAGGATGCGGACTTTGCGAAAGAGACTGCCGCCCTGACTCGTGGGCAGATTCTGCAGCAGGCCGGTATATCGATGCTTGCCCAGGCGAATGTGTTACCGCAAAACGCATTGGCGCTATTGCAGTAAGACACAACAACATCAAGGAAGTGGTAACAAACGGAATTGCGCCCGAGGTCTAACCTCGGGCGCATTTATCCGTTCTACTTTTTTTAAGGTGAAATGCCATGCCAATTAATCCATTAAACCAGGGCCATGGGCCCCCGGTAAATACAGTAAAAGCGACGTCTGTGAATCAGACAACTCCGGCAAACCGGCAACAATTGCCAGATGGCGGAGACAAGCAGCCGTCCAAATCTGGTGCGTCAGCCGTTAATAGCCAGGATGTGAAACAGGCAGCCGAAAAACTAAACGAATATGTACAGGTGATTCGCCGGGATCTGAAGTTCAGTGTCGATGAGGATACGGGTCGTACCATTGTAAAAGTCATAGATTCCCGCTCTGGCGAATTAATACGACAAATTCCCGATGAAGAAGTTATCGCAATATCCAAGCTTGTCGGTGAGCATTTGGAACAGGCCGAAGGAATACTGTTTAAAGGTCAGGTTTAGTTGGCCTTAAAATTGCTGATCTATAATTGCTGATAAATAGCGATTAATTTACTTGTCATCAAGTAAGGAGTTTATATGGCTATCTCTTCACCCGGCCTGGGGTCGGGTCTCGATGTTAACTCGCTGGTGACACAGCTGGTAGGCGCAACGGCCTTGCCAGTCACCCAGCGTATTGATAGACAAGAGATTAACCTGCAGGCCAAGTTGACGGCCTTTGGTACCTTGAAGGGGAGTCTGTCGACTTTTCAAGACAGTCTGAATTCCCTGGGTAATCTTGCCACCTACCAGGGCCGTTCGGTTACTGTTGGCGACAGTGATGTACTGACAGCAATCGCCACCAAAGATGCATCAGAAGCCAGTTATAACGTGACCGTATCCCAGCTGGCCACTGCCCAAACCCTGGCATCCAACAGCTTCACCAACACCAGTGATGTCGTCGGTGAAGGCACCTTGACCCTGAGTTTTGGCGACTATGATGGGGCAGCGTTCTCCCTGAATGCCGATCGCGGAACATTTACGATCACCATAGATTCCACTAACAATACCCTGGCAGGTATACGCGATGCGATTAATGCTGCTGATGCAGGGGTCAGTGCCAGTATTATTAATGATGGAAGTGGTAACCGCCTGGTGTTGGGATCAAAGTTCACGGGTGCCGAGAATAGTCTCAAGATTACCGTTTCTGACACAACGGATGCCAGTGATCTGGACAACAGCGGTTTGTCGCAACTGGCCTATGACCCCGAAGCCACGGTAGGTAACGGCAAGAACCTGGAGCAGAAGCAGACCGCGCAGGATGCCGCTGTTGTTATTGATGGCATTTCTGTAAGCAGTGCCAGTAATACATTGAGTGAGACAATAGAAGGTGTGACCTTGACATTGAAGTCGGTGAGTACCAGCGCAGTATCTTTAAATATTAGTAATGACGACAACTCCATCAAGTCGGCGATCAAGTCCTTTGTCGATGAATATAATGTACTGGCCGAGACCATACAGGGGCTGACAAATTACAACAAGGAGACAAAGGAAAGCGGGATACTGCTGAGTGACTCCATTGTGCGTGGATTGAATAATCAACTGAGGAAGTTTATAGGCGGTATTGCACCCGGATTAACGGGCAGTTATACCAGCCTTTCCTCCATCGGCATTAGCTCTGATAAGGAAGGTAAATTATCGTTGGATAACAGCAAATTGGACAACGTGCTGGCACTGGATCGCGACGCGGTCTCGCGATTGTTCGCTGCCACGGGCCTGCCTACAGATAGCGATATCGAGTTTGTAACGTCATCGGATGCCACGCAATCAGGTAACTACAGTATAAATATCAGTACATTGGCAACCCAGGGCCTGTTGGCAGGCAGCGGGATTACGACACCGACCGTTGGCAGTCCTGTCAGCATTATTGCGGGAAGTAATACCCTGTCACTGCTAATCGATGGTATAGCCTCTAACACGATTACCCTCACCGCCGGCAGCTATACGTCAGGCACTGCCCTGGCAACTGAACTACAAAGCCGTATCAATGGTGACAGCAGTCTGGCCGCGGCCGGCGTCAGCGCCACCGTGCGTTATGTCGCCGATACCGGCACAGCCGGACACCTGGAGATTGAATCATCCCGATACGGTTCATCATCTACTGTGGAGATTACGGCCAACACCACGACTGTGATTGGTTTGTCCATTGCCACCGGCACCGTGGGTGTCGATGTGGCGGGTTCCCTGGGCACCCAGGCCGGGGAAGGGAATGGGCGAATATTAAAAGGAGTCGGCAATAGCTCGGGTCTTGAGATAGATGTTGCCGGTACGACGACAGGCGATCGCGGCACTATACGTTTTACAAATGGCCTGGTATCCCAGCTTGGCGTATTCATGGACTCCTATCTTTCTTCCGATGGGACGCTGGATAGCCGGACCAGCAGTCTCAGTAATCAAATAGATGGTTTGAGCGATGAGCGTGAATCGCTGGGTAGAAGATTACAGGCATTGGAGGCGCGCTATCGTGCACAGTTTACGGCATTGGATATTATGGTAAGCCAGTTGAGGAGTACCAGCGACTTCCTGACTCAGCAGTTAGCAAATTTACCGGGGGCCTGGCAGAAGAAGTAGGCTAGTCCGCATATTTCATAAAGGTGGGCCTGTTATTGTCGAGATATCCTAGTGTACAGATGACAACAGCATTTATTTGGCTGTTCTCAAAAAGCACACTTTGTCCTGTTCCTGAACGCGAACCCTTCATGAATTATGCGGGCTAAAGCTATTGTCGTTTGTTCCGATAATTCTATAGATCGCTGAAGTCATTTGCGAAATCCCTTGTTAACAGAGAGGTGGTGGTTGTGAAACAAGCAAACAATGTTGCCGCATTGCAGGAGTATCAACAGGTCGGAACTCAGGGCAGTGTGAATTATGCATCGCCTTATAAGCTTGTACAGATGCTAATGGGAGGCGTGCTGGATAGGATTGCATCAGCAAAGGGACATATGAAACGTAAGGAAATAGCCGAGAAAGCGACAAGCATCAGCAAGGCTATCGGTATGATAGAAGGCCTGAGAGTAAGTCTTGATATGGATCTGGGTGGCAAGGTTGCCCAGAATCTGGATGGGCTCTATGAGTACATGATACGCCGTCTTGTAGAATCCAATACAAATAATAATGTGCTCATTCTGGATGAGGTCATGGGGTTGCTGGCCGAGATCAAGCAGGGCTGGGATGACATTCCTGATGAAGTGATAATATCCGCGGAGAAACATCGTCGTGCACTATCAAAACCGGTAGTGGGTTAAATGGGCTCTACTCAAAGGGATCGATTTAACCGTCTGCTGAATTTGACCCATTGCATGTGTCAGGCAGCGGAAAACAAGCAATGGCAGGAATTGGTTGACATGGAGGCCGAGCGTCGCAATTTGTTGTCCGAGGTTTTTGCCGACAAACTGCTTGATGAGGATGCGGATTTTGTCAGAACTTGCATAGACCAGGTTCTGGTATGTGATCAGAAGACAGCCGGCCTGAGTGAAGCAGGAATGAAGGAAGTGGCGGCAAATTTGTCCGGAATACAAAAGGGTCGACGTGCGACAGTTTGTTATCAGGGTTATGATACAGACTCCATAAATCTCTGAGAGAAGTAAATGAAAGAAACCGGCCCAGAGAACGAGGGTGCGGGTCCAAAATATCCCGGTCTGTTCCCCTTTGCATGGAAGCCCCTATCCGACGGCAGGCATGCAGATCCTGCTTGCAATGAAAAAAATATTGAATTAATCAGGGCGTTGGGGCTGATTGATACCTCATTCCACGAGCCCCTTGAAGACAGGGATGAGTTGACTCGGGAGTGGCACTACCTGGATGCCAAGGTGAATGTACTGTTAAGCATGGTTTCTCAGTTACTGACCTCGCAGACACCGCTGCCAAAACCACATTGGCTGACAATGGGATATCACGACATATCGTGGTGCTGTCAGCAGCCGCCTGATGAGGGTTCTGCCGTCATAGTAGAGCTATACCCCTCCCGGGATATCCCCACCCCCCTGCGCTTCTCCGGCTCCGCGATATCAATAATCAAGGCAGATGATAGTTACCATGTGACGGCAAGACTGGATCACATGACAGGCTTATTGCAACAGGAGTGGGAACGATTTGTATTCACTGGTCATAGGCGCGAGGTGGCCAGCAAACAAAGCACATCAGGGAACTGATGTAATAGAATGTAAACATTAGACCGCATCTGTTCACCGGCATATCAATATCCTGTATCTTTGACAGGCTCCCTGCACATTTCACTATGCCCCCAGCCATTAATATTTGTGATTATTGTAACGTGTTGTATTGAATGTTACTTAGGGAAACTCTGATAGCTTATCCATGAACTTTCAGAAACGAAAAATGAAAAGTGCGATTTTCATTTTTCTTCATTTTCAGTCGCTTAGCGCGACTGAAAGTACCGGCACTTCCTTGTACTTCAGGAAGTTCTGAATTAACCAGAACTTCTTTAGCCCGCTTTTACACAATTTAACACCGCTTAATGATGACTATCTGACGTTGTGTGTTATAAAAAATAGACAACATAATAAATCGTCATCTTTCTGACGCTAAACTAATTTGAACACATAAGGTGGGTGAGAATGGGCATTAAGGCACGCGTACTGATTATTGACAGTGATCCTGAGAGAAGAAATTACCTAAAGGGAATCGTGGAATTTATAGAATGTCAAGCCTTACCAGTGCCCGTTAGCGATGACCTGGAAGGTGTCGTAGGGAGTGTTGATAGTTTTAATGTGGCGGTAATAGCGCCGTGTAATAATGAAAAACAACAGGGAGAGATAGCCAGGAAACTGAATGATTGGTCACCTGACACACCCATCATGTTTCTTACATTGGACAAGACTGCAAATGAGCCAGAGATCGTCAGTACACTGTCAGTGTCAACACAGGTACTATCCTTGCCGCTTACCTTTAACGTTCTGGCCGATGCGTTAGCGAGATTCCCGTACAGCGCGCCAGAGAACAAAACATTATCTTTCCCCCGTAATCCGGAATTGTTTCGTAACCTTGCAGGCAAGAGCAGAGCAGTGAAACAGGTCAGGACATTAATAGAGCAAGTAGCAAATACTGATGCCAATGTCCTGATTCTTGGAGAATCCGGAACCGGCAAAGAAGTCGTTGCACGTAATTTGCATTACCACTCTGCACGCAAGGATAAGCCTTTTGTGCCCATCAATTGTGGGGCGATACCGGAGGACTTGCTGGAAAGCGAGTTGTTTGGCCATGAAAAGGGTGCGTTTACCGGTGCTATCTCGTCCCGCCGGGGGCGTTTTGAGATGGCCGACGGTGGCACGTTATTTCTTGATGAAATAGGGGATATGAGTCTGTCTATGCAAGTAAAACTGCTGCGTGTCTTGCAGGAGAGAGTATTTGAAAGAATAGGTGGCAATAAAAGCATACATGTGGATGTGAGAATTATCGCGGCAACGCACCGCGATCTGGAAGAAGGAATTGCTGAAGGAAAATTCAGAGAGGACCTGTATTACAGGCTCAATGTTTTTCCTATCGAAATGCCACCCTTGCGAGAGCGCATCGAAGACTTGCCCATACTTATCAAGGATCTTGCTGAACGCGCGGCACATCAACGGGAAACCCGCATTCGGATGACAGCGCAGGCTATATGTTGCCTGGGTCAATACCCATGGCCGGGAAATGTCAGGGAGCTGGCAAATTTGATTGAACGACTGTCGATTTTATTTCCTACTGGTTTGATCGATGCGCGTGATTTGCCGGCCAAGTATCAGGGCGAGCACAATGGTGAGCTGGAAATACCAGAAACTATTGCTGAAGATGGTTTAAACCAGATTATTCTGGGGGAATTACGCTTACCTGAGGACGGTATGAATCTGAAAGAACATCTAAGTCAGCTGGAGCAGTCGTTTATTATACAGGCACTGGAAGAGGCGGATGGTGTTGTTGCCCATGCCGCGACACTTTTACATATGCGCCGTACAACTCTTGTTGAGAAGTTGCGTAAGTATGATTACAAGAGTGAAAAGGCGCGACGGGATATTGACGAACATTATGCAGCTTAGAAAGGGGAGGTTGTATCTTATTGTAATCAATTAGAAAAATAAGCGGCATGCTTTTTGCTCTCAAGGCCAGGACAGAAACTACTATGTCTTTTCGGGATTTAGGATACTGGATAGAAATGAACCATCTGGCAGCACAGTCGGTAGATCTTGAAGAAGCGTTTCAGGTATTCAATGAACTATCTGAACAATTAATCGTTTCCTACCAGGGCCTAGAGCACAAGGTTTCTGCATTGACCAGCGAGCTGGAATCAGTTCATGGTGAACGTAAGAAACAATTGGCCGAAAAAGAAAAGCTTGCAGCCAGGCTTGAGCAATTACTGCATGCCTTACCAGGCGGCGTTATTGTTCTGGATATGGCCGGTGTAGTACGGGAATGTAATCCAGCAGCCGAAAAACTCCTTGGCACACCTCTGCTTAAAGAAGCATGGCGCGAAGTGATCGCCAGGGCATTTATCCCGGGCAGTGATGGATATGAAGTGCGGCTAAAGAGCGGCGCCCTGGTAAATGTTTCTATAAGCACTCTCAAAGATGAGCCTGGACAAATCCTGCTGATTAATGATTTAACCGAGACAAGGCAATTACAGGATAAACTAAACCATAATTCACGACTCGCTGCCATGGGAGAAATGGTAGCCAGACTGGCTCATCAATTACGCACACCCCTGGCATCAGCGCTACTTTACTCATCAAATGTAAGCTCAGCAAATATCAGCGCATGCAAACAGGAAAAACTGGCAACCAGGCTACATTCAAATCTACTTCATCTTGAATCTCTGATCAAAGATATGCTGCTCTTTGCGCGTGAGGGCATTAACGGAAGAGAGGCATTAAAGGTATCTACATTAATATCGCAACTGCAGGAGATGGTAAAACCGCTGGTCCTTGATAAAGGCGCCAGAGTGAAAGTAATTGATAATTGCGCAAACGCATCGGTTTACGTAAACAAGGATTCAATACTGGGTGCGCTGCAAAACATGATTGACAATGCACTACAGGCTTGTGTCGACAGCCGGGCTGAAATCATCTTGCACGCACGTATGGCTCCTGCCAATGCAATTGACCTTGTTGTTCAGGACAACGGTCCCGGTATCCCCGAAAGCCAGAAAGAAAAAATATTTGAACCATTCTTCACAACCAGGAGCCAGGGTACGGGTCTGGGTCTTGCTGTTGTTCATGCCGTGGCACGTGCGCATGATGGGGCAGCCTGGCTGGAATCAGAAGTAGGGGGAGGGTGTCAGATAGGTATACGCCTGCCCTTGATGCAGGCTAGTTTCGATCTTGAAAGCCAAGAACAGAATCTAGCCACAGAGAGACGGGTATGACACAAAAAAGGCATTTACTTGTGGTAGAGGATGACATTGGCTTGTCTGATGCTCTGGTCGAGACGTTGGAGATAGCAGAGTTTCACGTAGATCATGCAGCAGATGGTAGCGCCGCTCTCTTATTAATAGATAAAAACAGTTATGATCTTGTTATCACGGATGTACAAATGGAGCCCATGGATGGGCACACTTTGTTAGCTACGCTTAAAAAAAATCCGGTGTCACCCCCTGTATTGATGATGACAGCCCATGGCGATATTGCTCAGGCTGTAGATGCCATGCGTAATGGCGCGGTGGATTTTCTCGTAAAACCGTTTGATGCGGGTTTGCTGGAGGATAAAGTAACAGCCTGCCTGCCGGGCAATTGTGCAGACAATAATGAGTATATGGCGGTGGATAAGCGCAGCAAGGAGCTATTGAGCCTGGCGCAACGTGTGGCAGTCAGTGAAGCCACGGTATTAATTACAGGAGAAAGCGGTTCCGGCAAGGAAATACTGGCGCAATATATCCATCGTGCTTCAAAAAGGCATGACAAGAATTTTGTTGCCATCAATTGTGCTGCCATCCCTGAAAATATGTTGGAGGCAATACTGTTCGGTTATGAGAAAGGGGCTTTTACGGGGGCATATCAGGCTATGCCAGGAAAATTTGAACAGGCACAAGGCGGCACCTTGTTTCTGGATGAAGTAGCCGAAATGAATCTTGGTCTGCAGGCTAAATTGTTGCGTGTGTTGCAGGAAAAGGAAGTCGAGCGATTAGGTAGTCGCAAGATGGTAAAGCTGGATGTGCGTGTGCTTGCGGCTACTAATCACTCATTGCATGAGCAGATAAATAAAGGAAAGTTCAGGGAAGATTTGTTTTACCGTCTGAATGTTTTTCCACTTCATATACCTTCTCTTCGAGAGCGTGTGGAAGACATTATCCCGCTATCAGAAAGTATTCTGGGGAAACATGCCACCTTGGAAGGTCGTGCAGTGCCGGTGCTGGATGAAGCGGCAGTGCAATTACTGAATACGTATCAGTGGCCAGGCAATGTACGTGAACTTGATAACACCTTGCAACGTGCCTTGATATTACAGCCCGGACATACAATAGGTGTGGCCGATATACAACTGGATGCGGGGCCGTCAGAAGCAGGTGATAGCCCTGAAGATGAAACAGAGTCATTGGGAGATGACCTGAAGTCTCGAGAACAGACGCTGATCATAGAGGCATTGAATCAGGGTCGCGGCAGCAGAAAGTATGCTGCTGAGAAGCTGGGTATTAGCCCCAGGACACTGCGTTATAAGCTGGCACAAATGCGTGATCAGGGGATAAGTATCCCCTGTTAAAAGTATTGAGTAATAACCAAATTAAGGCAGACAAGCAATGAATCAGGCAGATATTTCCCAGGTAGTTTCACAGTTGCGCGCAATGGCCGCCGCGGCCGGTGGCCAATCACCACAGGCAGTAGCACCTGATAATGGGGTGGACTTCTCATCATTACTGAAGAATTCTATTAATAAAGTTAATGAGACTCAGCAAAGTGCAGGTGCCTTGGCCAAGGCATTTGAGACAGGCGATCCGAACATCAATCTTGAACAGGTCATGGTTGCATTACAAAAGTCCAATATCTCCTTTCAGGCGATGACACAGGTCAGGAATAAACTGGTTTCTGCCTATCAGGAAATTATGAGCATGCCGGTATAACCATACTGTATTGCATCTATATCTATAAGCGTATATGGCAGAACAAGCAATTACAGCGAAGGCCGTCCCAATCGAGCTTGAGAGTGCAGCAACCCCTATGCCTGCCAGCATACAGGGCCTAAGCCGCTTGCCTTTGTTGCGTCAGTTAGGTTTGTTGATAGGCCTGGCGGCCAGTGTTGCCATAGGTGTTGCAGTCGTGCTGTGGTCACAAACGCCTAATTATCGTTTGTTATATGGGAATCTTGCTGAGCGAGACCTTACGCAGATTGCTTCCGCGCTGGACCAGGCAAATATCCCTTACAAGATTGACTACAATACAGGCGCCATGATGGTGGATGAACAACATGCTAATGCCGCCAGGCTGAATCTGGCATCACATGGTTTGCCGCAGAGCGCTAAAGAGGGTTTTGAACTGATGGACCAGGATAGCGGTTTCGGAACCAGCCAGTTCATGGAGGCGGCCCGCTACAACCGCGCCATAGAAGGTGAGTTGGCAAGGACAATAACCAGTATCAGGAATGTCGAAAAGGCGCGTGTACACCTGGCACTGCCAAGGCAATCATTATTCGTCCGTAAACAACAGACACCGTCGGCCTCGGTATTTGTGAAGTTGTATCCGGGTCGCCGACTCAGTGAAGGACAGGTTGCCGCCATCGTTCACATGGTGGCATCGGGCATACCCAATCTGGAAATAGACCGGGTTACGGTGGTGGACCATAAGGGACGATTATTAACCGGCAAGGACAGTAGTGAAATGGCGCTCAGCGCCACCCACTTCGAGCATACCCAGCGTTTACAGGAACAATATCTAAAGCACATCGAGTCCATTCTTGCTCCCATCCTGGGAGCCGAGAAATTCAAGGCCCAAGTGGCCGTGGACATGGACTACACCATGACCGAGCAGACACAGGAAAACTATCAGGCCGATCCACAAGCTATTCGTAGTGAACAGATAGTTGAAGAAAAAACCCTGGCTACGGGTGTTAAAGCCGGTATCCCTGGCGCCCTGTCTAATCAGCCCCCCGTTGCCGCCACAACGGCTACCGAGCAGGGTGATCAGGCCTTGCGTGCCGCAAACGAGAATGCGACTGCCGGCAGCTACCCCGAGAATACATCACGGCATGCTACGAGAAATTATGAACTGGGACGCACGATAAGTCATACACGTAAAGTCCCAGGTCAGATCAAGCGCCTTTCTGTTGCAGTAGTGGTGGACAACAAAATGCGGCTGGATAAGGCAGGCAAGACTATCAGCGAGGCGCTTAGTCAGCAGGACGTTGATCGCATTTCAGTACTGGTAAAGGAGGCTGTTGGTTTTAATGCCGATAGAGGAGATACGGTACGGGTTGTCAACATTCCGTTTTATGTAACAACTGTAGAAGAGATTGTGCCGTTAGAAGAAGCCATATGGGAGCAGCCCTGGGTATGGGATATTGGTAAACAAGTATTGGGGGGCTTGGCGGTGATATTGTTGGTATTTACCGTGCTACGACCCGCCATGCGCAACCTGTCAAATAACTCTAAACTGGCAGTGGCGCAGATTGCGCCGGCGGCTGCCGGCGCCATGGGGGGTGAGGGGTCTGCCAGTGCATTTTTAGATGCCCCTGTAGATAATAGTTATGACGCTGAGTTGAATGCGGCCAAGTCCATGGTCTCTGAAGATCCCAAGCGTGTGGCACAGGTAGTCAAGAACTGGGTGGGTAACGATGGCTAACGCGGAAGCAGCAGCTATACCAGGGGTAGAGCGTGCCGCCATTTTGTTAATGAGCATGGGTGAAAATGAGGCCGCCCAAGTGCTTAAGCATATGGAACCGAAGGAAGTACAAAAGATTGGCTTGGCAATGGCCGGGCTACAGAATGTAAGCAAATCAAAAGCCAGCACTGTACTGCGCAACTTTATCAGCACTGTACAGAATGAGACTGCTCTGGGTATAGGTGCGCAGGATTATGTAAAGAGTATGTTGATCAATGCACTGGGTGAAGATAAGGCGGGTTCGGTGCTTGATCGTATCCTTCATGGCGCGAATACAAAAGGACTGGATACCTTGAAGTGGATGGATCCACGTGCAGTCTCTGAATTAATCCGCATAGAGCATCCGCAAATTATTTCAATCGTGCTTGCTTATCTTGAAAGCGAACAGGCAGCGGATGTGTTGGCGTTATTGCCAGATGATATTCGCTTCGATGTGATGATGCGTATCGCAACCCTCGACGGTATACAGCCCTCTGCATTGAATGAGTTGAATGAAATACTGGAAAAGCAATTTACGGGTAGCACCAATGTGGCCTCGTCCAGTGTCGGTGGGATCAAAACGGCCGCCAATATTCTTAACTTCATGGAAACCTCAACGGAGTCCGAGATTATCGAGAAGGTTCGTGAGAGTGATTCCGGTCTGGCAGAGAGGATAGAAGAGTTGATGTTTGTGTTTGAAGACCTCGTCACAGTGGATGACAAGGGCATACAGGCGCTATTGCGTGAGGTTTCCTCAGAGTCACTGGTAGTGGCCATGAAAGGTGCCAGCGAGGGAATCAAGGAAAAGATATTTAATAACATGTCCAAGCGTGCATCTGAAATGTTGCGTGACGATCTGGAAGTGAAAGGTCCTGTTCGTCTGAGTGAAGTAGAAGCTGCACAGAAGGAAATACTTAGCACTGCCAGAAAGATGGCTGATGCAGGTGATATCGCGTTAGGAGGCAAGGGTGGCGAAGAGTTTGTCTAGTCTGTCAAAAGTGATAGGTGCCGAGGAATTTGAAAACATTGAGCGATGGCAGATACCCGCTATGGGTGCTGCCGATGGGCATCCTGATGAAACCCTGGAACAGCTGCACGCAGCTTCAGTTATGACGGCAAAGCAGATGGAGGGTATACAGAACGAGGCATATGAGGAAGGTTTACAACGAGGAAGAAAAGAAGGCCTTGAGCAGGGCCGTGTTCAGGTGAATGCATTGCTTACAGAGCTATCGAAACCTCTGGAACAGTTGGATGCAGAAGTCATCGATCAGTTAACAGTTCTGGCAACAACCATAGCCAGGCAATTGGTACGTCGGGAATTACACATTGACCCAGGCGAAGTGATTGCCGTGGTCAGGGAAACGGTCGCCTTGCTTCCTGTTTCTACACGCAAGGTCAGGGTTCATTTACATCCCGACGATGCCGTACGCGTACGGGAAATTATTACTCTGTCTGAAGATGAAGAAGGGTGGAAGATTATTGAAGATCCATTGATGACACGGGGCGGCTGTCAGGTGTTGACCGAGGCGTCACGTATTGACGCCTCTATTGAGGCCCGGTTGAATGCCATTATTGCCCAGGCTTTTGGTGATGAACGTAAAGGTAGTAATGATGGATAGCGCTGTCGCCGGCAGCCAACGCTGGAATGAGACTCTAAGGCAATTTCGTCTGCGCGCTGATGATGCACCTCCTATCGTTGTTGAAGGCAAGCTGACACGTATGGTAGGACTGACACTGGAAGCCGTGGGTTGTCATGCGGCGATTGGTTCCCGTTGTAAAGTCGTAAGCCCTTCAGGTAATGAGATTGAGGCTGAGGTAGTCGGTTTTGCCGGAGAACGTTTGTTTCTTATGCCGACAGGAGTCATGAGCGGCCTGAGTCTGCATGCCCGCGTGATTCCCTCGACCAGCACATACCAGGTAAAGGTAGGACCAGGTTTGCTGGGTCGCGTACTGGATGGCGCCGGTCTGCCACTGGATGGTCTGGGTTCGATTAATGCATCCCACACCACGCCTTTGAGTGGTCGATCCATCAATCCCCTCGAACGACAGCCCATAAGAGAACCCCTGGATGTGGGGGTATGTGCGATTAACTCCCTGTTGACCATAGGCCGCGGTCAGCGCATGGGTTTGTTCGCCGGTAGCGGTGTAGGCAAGAGCGTATTGCTTGGCATGATGACGCGTTATACCGATGCTGATGTCATTGTTGTCGGCCTGATAGGCGAGCGTGGCCGTGAAGTGAAGGAGTTTATTGAGAAAAATCTGGGCGCTGAAGGACTAAAGCGTTCTGTCGTTGTTGCCTCGCCTGCCGATACTTCTCCCTTGATGCGCTTGCATGGCGCCATGCTGGCCACCAGTATTGCAGAATATTTTCGTGACCAGGGCAAGGATGTCCTGTTGTTAATGGACTCTTTGACGCGCTTTGCGCAGGCGCAACGGGAAATAGCCCTGGCAATAGGCGAACCCCCGGCTACCAAGGGTTATCCACCATCAGTGTTTGCCAAGTTACCGCAATTGGTTGAGCGAGCCGGTAATGGCCCAAAGGGAACCGGTTCCATTACGGCATTTTATACCGTACTGGTAGAAGGGGATGATCACAATGATCCGGTGGCCGATGCCGTCAGGGCCATCGTAGATGGCCATATTGTCTTGTCACGGCGTTTTGCTGAGGCCGGACGCTTTCCCGCGATCGATATCGAGACCTCCATTAGTCGGGTGATGACGGAGATAGTTGATCAGCAACACCGTCAATGGGTGCAGAAATTACGCCGGCTCTATTCACTTTATGAACAAAATGCCGATCTTATTAATGTGGGCGCATACAGTGTCGGCAGCGACGAAAAAATTGATGAAGCCATTGCCTATCATGAACCAATTAATCAGTTTATCGCGCAGGATATGAATCAGGCGATGTCTATGACGGAAAGCATTAACTTACTAGGACAGTTATTAAACATAAATTCCAGGAAAAAGGATGAGGAAGTGATATGACTAAATCTCGACGTATGTTGTCAGTAGTGAGAATGGCCAAACACAAAGAGCAGGACTCTGCACGGAGTTTTGGTCTTGCACAGAAAAGACTGGCGGATGCCCGTAAGTTGCTCGATGAACTGGTGGTTTATCGAGACGAATATATGGAGTCATACAGCGCAGTGTTCTCCAGTGGTGCGGCCCTAGGAAAGTTGCAGGAATACCGTAAATTTCTTGGTGATCTCAATCTAGCCATTGGCGCACAACAACAGAAGATAGCGCAAGGGAACAGGATCGTGAACAAGGAAAAGCGGCAATGGATGGATAGCTACTCCAGGCGTCGTGTGCTGAGTAATGTGCAGACACGTTACGAAGGACAAGAACGTGTCGAGTCAGATAAAAGGGAACAGAGGGAACTGGAACAGTTGACGCAGAGATATAGCAAGCCCTCCTTCTAGTCTCTATGTTTATTGTCAAAAACAGGCTGGCATGTAAATTGCTGGTCACCCCTGTAATTGTAGAATGATGATGGAATATTGACGCATTTAATAAACGAATTGACAATATCCAGACATAACGTTAATAGCGTTAATTTAATAATGGTATTTATCAAGGAAATTATAGACCGTTACATGGCAGGTATTCGCCGCATAACCAGATTGACGCAGACGGTTAGCCATTCAATTGTGACGGGGTTTTAACAAAATAGTCTCTTAAGTTTACCTATATATCGTCGATAAACACACGGAATAAGAGAAAAACTCACTATGTTAAAAGGATTCTGACATGGTTTATCAGAAATCAATCCAGCAGGCGGACTCTAAGGAAGTGCTTTGTAATGTATTGCTAAAAGAAAAGACCATCTTTGATGGCGGCGATGTAAAACAGTACAGAGGTTGCGGTGCTACAGGCCATACAGGTATGTGTATAAGGCAAAATCAAAGGAAATCAGGAATTGATGGGTGGATGCTTTGAAATCATTTTCCAGTGCAGCACGATTAATCTGTGTATATGATACCTTCGCGCAACAGTAAAGAGATAACTGTTACAAATATACATAAATACCAGGCAGAAATTAAAAGTTCATGAGGACCATAGTATGGCAAGCATACTGACAGTAGACGACTCACCATCAATGAGAGAAATGGTGCATGCTATCCTGATAGGGGCCGGTCATGATGTAGTGCAGGCCAATGATGGACGGGAAGCCCTGCAGTCCGCACAGGAACACAATGACGTAGGACTGGTGCTTACCGATCTTAATATGCCTCATATGGATGGCATTACCCTGATCAAGGAATTGCGTTCTTTGCCAAATTACAAATACATACCCATTCTGATGTTGACGACTGAATCGGAAGGCCACAAGAAGCAACAAGGCAAGGATGCGGGTGCAACGGGTTGGATAGTGAAACCTTTTGACCCGGACAAATTATTGGCTGTAATAGAAAAGGTATTGGGATAAGTACTATGGGCGTTGATTTGTCACAGTTTCACGAGACCTTTTTTGAGGAAGCCTCGGAAGGTCTGGATGACATGGAAAGCAGTCTCCTGAATTTAAAGCTGGATGGAGACTATGTCGAAGATGTGAATACGATTTTCCGCGGGGCGCACTCCATCAAGGGTGGTTCCGCCACCTTTGGCTTTTCGGACGTGGCGGAATTCACCCATGTCATGGAGACGCTGATGGACCAGGTGCGCTCGGGCGAACGAAAACCGACCCAGGAAGACATCGACCTGTTTCTGCTGTCGGTGGATTGCGTGCGGGATATGTTGTTTGCCCACCGGGATAGCGTCGATGTGGACCGGGACAAGGTCGCGGACATGCAGTCCAGGTTGGAGGCCGCCTTGCATGATAGCACGGTCACCCAGCAGGGTGGCAAAAGCAGTGACGACACCATCACCGAAGATGAGTTCGAGGCCCTGCTGGACGAACTGCACGGTAACGGTAAGGCACCCAGCGCCAAGAATCCACCGGCGACTGTGGGCTACGAAGAAATATCGGACGAAGAATTCGACTCGCTGCTTGATGATTTGCACGGGGCCGGCAAGGGGCCAACATCCATGTTAACACAGGCCGTACCGGTGTCGGGATGGCACATCAGTTTCCGACCCTGCCCGGAGATGCTGAAAAGCGGCAACGATCCTAAGCGTATCATCCGCGAGCTGGCCGCTATGGGTGAGCTGCAGGTGCAAGTCGATACCTCGGGATTGCCACCGTTCTCCGACATGAATCCCGAAGAATGTTACCTCGCCTGGGATATGGAATTGCGCACGCAAACCGGGCGTGACGATGTGGAAGAAGTCTTTGCCTGGGTTGATGACAGTTGTGACATCCAAATCAACGCCCTGGAGCCCGGGCAGGCAGAAGACGCGTGCGCCGTCTCTGCGGAGTCGAGCCAGGCAAAGGAAGACGAAACCCCACTAATCAAACCCGTGGACGGTGAACCCATGAAAACAGACAACAAGAGCTCCAAACCGGCCGCGGTCCGGACCGGTCCGACGGCACAAAATACCGGGGGCGACAATAAGCCCGCTACGGAGACCAGCGGTACACAGCGTTCCAGCGGTGGCAGCGAGACAACATCCATACGTGTAAAAATCGAAAAAGTGGATGAATTGATCAATATGGTCGGCGAGTTGGTCATCACCCAGTCTATGCTGAGCCGTTTCGGCGAAGATTTTGATATCAAAGACTTGCCCATGATGCGTGACGGTCTGGCGGAGTTGGAGCGCAATACCCGCGAGTTACAGGAGAGCGCCATGCGTATACGCATGTTGCCTATCAGTTTCGCCTTTAACCGCTTTCCGCGCTTGGTACGGGACCTCAGCAACAAGCTTGGCAAGAAAATCGAACTCAAATTGACGGGTGAACAGACGGAACTCGATAAGACCGTCATGGAAAAGATCGGCGATCCGCTGGTGCACCTGGTACGTAACGCCCTGGATCACGGTATCGAGGCGCCGGAAGTGCGCCAGGCCGCAGGTAAACCCGAAACCGGAATACTGCAACTGAACGCCTACCATGAGGGTGGCAATATCGTCATCGAAATCAGTGATGATGGCGCTGGCTTGAACACACAGAAGATCCTGACCAAGGCCAGAGAGCAGGGCATCGTCACCGATGAATCTGCCTTGAGCGAGCAGGAAATCTGTGACTTGATTTTCCATCCCGGTTTGTCCACGGCAGGTGAGGTTAGTGATGTCTCCGGCCGCGGAGTGGGTATGGACGTGGTACGGAAAAATATTCGCGATCTCTCCGGTAATGTGGAGATCTATTCCAAGACCGGTGAGGGATCCACCATTACCATTCGTTTGCCACTGACCCTGGCCATCCTCGACGGTCAGATTATCCGTGTCGGTAACGAGACCTACATCATCCCCCTTGTTTCCATCATCGAAACCATCCAGGTGGACAAACAATCGGTAAATGCTGTAGCAGGCAACACCGAGGTCTTCTCTCTTCGCGAACAGTATATACAGATTATCCGTTTGTACGACGTATTCGGAATAGATCCGGATAAAACCGATTTATCTGAAGGGCTCCTGGTCGTAGTGGAAGGTGACAATCAGAAGGTCGGGCTGTTCGTGGATGAGTTGTACGGCCAGCAACAGGTCGTAATCAAGAGCTTGAAATCCAATTACAAGGCCGTAGAGGGAATTTCCGGTGCGACGATATTGGGTGATGGCACCGTGGCCTTGATTATTGATACGCCTGGGTTGATCAAGCTGGCCCATGACCGGGGCATTACCAGCCATACACAATTTGGTCAGGGCGCCGCAGCCTAGTTCAAAATATCAATCGGAGAATAGAGTTATGAATGCAGCAGAGAACATCGCAATGGAGCAAGATACCGCTATCGATGAGCAAACGAGACAGTTTCTCACGTTTTTACTGGCAGAGGAAGAATACGGTGTTGATATTCTACGCGTTCAAGAAGTGAAAGGATGGACACCCGTAACATGTATACCGCAGTCGCCTGAATACGTGCGGGGCGTGTTGAATCTGCGAGGGACCATCGTGCCCATAATAGATTTGCGTATGCGATTCAATATAGACACGGTCGAGTATACGCGGACGACGGTGATTATCGTGATATCGGTGGAATCAGAAGATAGTGATCGTGTTATCGGAGTCGTCGCGGATGGCGTATCGGATGTGATTGATGTGGTACAGGAGAAGATAAAGTCGGCACCGGATTTTGGCACCAAGGTGCATACCGATTTTATTTCAGGTCTGGCAACCATCGATGAAAAGATGATTATGTTGCTGGATATCGACAAACTGTTGACCGCGGACGAGATCAAGGGTCTGGACACGCTTGTATAAGCGTTTCCATGCAAATTAGGAATAATTGAAACGTGTTAGGTAATAGGGTTTGAGTTTTAGCCCAGAAAACGCTAAACAAAAGAGGACAGTAAGATGAAATTGTTAAAGAATCTAACCATCAAGACCAAGATCATGCTGATGTTGATGTTCCCTATGTTGGGTCTGGGCTACTTCGGCATCTATAGCGTCAGTGAGAAAATGGATGTCGCTGCCGAAATGGGGGCCATCCAACCGCTGGCACAACTTGCCGTTAAGGCCAGTACGCTGGTGCACGAAACCCAGAAGGAGCGCGGCGCCACCGCGGGATACCTGGGCAGCAAGGGCAAGAAATTTGCCCAGGAACTGCCGGCGCAGCGATCCAGCACTGACGCCAAACGCGCGGAGCTCAAGGACTTTCTCAAGGATTTCAATGCCGAGACATTTGGCAATGGATTCAAGGCCAAGCTCAATGATGCCCTGGGTCGCCTGAACCAGATTGACGCCAAGCGCAGTGTGGTGAGCTCCATGAACATCAAGATGGGCGATGCCATTAGTTATTATACCGGCATGAATCGCGCCTTCCTCGGTGTGATCGACCATATGACCAAGCTGACTGAAAATGGCAAGGTGGCACGTGCCATTGCGGCCTATATCAATTTCCTGCAAGGCAAGGAGCGCGCAGGGGTAGAACGCGCAGTAATGTCCAGCACCTTTGCCCGTGATTCCTTTGCGCCGGGCATGCTCAAGAAGTTCGGTACCCTGGTGGCGGAACAGAATAGCTATACCAATGTCTTTCTATCGCTGGCCACCGACGAAGCGAAAAACATCTACAAGCAGAAGATGAGCAGTTCGATCGTGAACGAGGTCAACAGCATGCGCCAAGTGGCCTATGCCAAGGCCAACGAGGGCGGATTCGGTATCGAAGCCACTGTCTGGTTCAGAACCATTACCGGAAAGATTGGTTTGCTTAAGGAGACAGAGGACTGGTTGTCCAAAGACCTGATCGCTACCGTAGACGATCTCTATGGGTCGGCGCAGACGACAAAAGTATTGTATATCGGTCTGGTTTCCGTGATCGGTGTCCTTACCTTGTTAATGGCATTTTTCATTGCTCTGAACATTACCGGCGATCTCAAGAATGCCTTGCTGGCTCTTGAAGACATTGCCGAAGGTGAAGGCGACCTGACTCGCCGGCTCGATGCTACGGGCAAGGATGAGATTGCCAAGCTTTCTGACGCGTTTAACCGCTTCGCCGGCAAGATTCAGGATATGGTTAGCCAGATCAAGAACACATCGGGTTCCATTCTCAACGGGTCCCAGGAAATCTCCACCGGCAACATCGACCTGTCCCAGCGTACCGAGGAACAGGCTTCATCACTGGAAGAGACCGCTTCTTCAATGGAAGAGATGACCTCGACGGTGAAACAAAACGCCGACAACGCCCGTCAGGCCAATCAATTGGCCAATGTCGCTCGCGAGCAGGCGGAAAAAGGCGGTAGCGTGGTCAGCGACGCCATCAACGCCATGGCTGAGATCAACGGCTCCAGCAAGAAGATCGCCGACATCATTAGTGTGATAGATGAAATCGCCTTCCAGACCAATCTGTTGGCTCTGAATGCCGCCGTCGAAGCCGCCCGTGCCGGTGAACAGGGCAGAGGATTCGCCGTCGTCGCCAGCGAGGTGCGCAACTTGGCGCAACGCAGCGCCACGGCAGCCAAGGAGATAAAGGATCTGATCAGCGATTCGGTGGATAAGGTCAAGGCCGGCTCCGAGCTTGTGGACAAGTCCGGCGAAACCCTGACCGAGATCGTTCAGGGTGTCAAAAAGGTTTCAGACATCGTCTCCGAGATTGCCGCCGCCAGCCAGGAGCAATCCTCCGGCATCGATCAGGTCAATAAGGCCGTAATGCAAATGGATGAGATGACGCAACAGAATGCCGCCCTGGTGGAAGAGGCCGCGGCGGCGTCCAAGTCCATGGAGGAGCAGGCCAAGGGCCTGTATACCATGGTGTCCATGTTCCGTGTGGACGATTCGGACTCATCGAAGGCGGAAGTCGATAATGTTGTAGCGATACAGCCGGTGCAAGCGAAGAAAACAGTACGCCGGAAACAGGAGAAAGTGGCAAAGCAGGAGCCCAAGAAATCAGCGCGACCGGCGAAAACCGGCACGGACGATAGCAGTGAGTGGGAAGAGTTTTAAAGGAATGAAATGGTAGGCCTTGAACGCCGCGGCCGGCCAGGAGCAAACCACGGGCATCGATCAAGCGGGCGAGGCGGTTGCCAGTATCGATGAAACGTCGCAACAAAATGCGACTCTGGTGGAGCAAATGGCCGCCGCCGGCAAGACCATGGAAGAGCGGGCGGACCGGATTGATCGCATTCTTCAGGGTTGGCGCCGGCGGTGAACCGGAGACCGCGGAAAATGTCTTGCCCTACGATAGCACCCGGCCCGCCGATACCGGTGTCGGTATCAAGCAATATGTCAGCGGACCGGTGAAGCTGAAAACCGGTGCCGGCGGTGAGGAATAGTAAGAATTCTAATGGATGCCTGGCAAAGGCCATACGGGAATATAGTTCGATGCGCATTATCGCAGTCATGAATCAGAAGGGTGGTGTGGGAAAGTCCACAACCACCATGAATATTGCTCATGCCATGGCCTTGTCTGGCAAGCAGGTGCTGGCTCTGGATATGGACCCGCAGGGACATCTTGCTGCCGGGCTGGGCTTCCATCAGTCGGAGAGTGGCGGCCTGGATGAGGTGTTATTGGAAAAGGCCGAAATGAAGACCGTGTTGTTACCGGCGCGGGAGAAACTGCAACTGGCGCCGGCCGGGGATCGCCTGGCGGAGTTCGAAACCGTATCCACCGGCGGCGCCGAGCGTGGCTGGTATCTCAAAGAAGCCATGGAGCAAAGCGCCAATGGTGAGGATTATGTGTTGATAGACTGCCCACCCTCCGCGGGTCTGTTGGCCATGAATGCCTTGTTTGCCGCCGAAGAGATTCTGGTGCCTGTCTCAGGGGACTACCTAGCATTGCACGGTTTGTCGCGTTTTATGCAGATACTCAAGCATATCGACGAATCGTTGGGCCGGGAGAGCCGTATGTGGGTTGCTTTGACCCGTTATTACGGGCGCCGGCGACTGGCCCAGGAAGTGCGCGACAAACTATTGGAATATTTTCCCGGGTGTGTGCTCGTTACACCCATTCGGGAGTGCGTGGCCCTGGCTGAGAGCCCTAGCTTCGGCGAAACCGTTTTTGAATATCAGAATCGGAGCAATGGCGCCGAGGATTACCGCGCGCTGGCATCCGATCTCATGCATCAGAGGACACTGTGATGGCAAAGAAAAAGCCCAGGAAACTCGGTTTCGATCCTCTGGCCTGGATGAAACAGGAAGAGTTTGAATCCGCGAAGCCTTCGATGTCTACCGAAGCGTCGGAAGATACGGTGGACGACAAGAATCCAGGATTGAACAAGAAAGTGGCAAGTGCGAAACCGAAGCCCGCCGCTCGTAAGAAGAAACAGGTCGCATCCGACAAGCAGACGCCCCCAAAGCAGGTTTCTGAAAGCAAAACTGAACCGGTCCCGGATGCGGTAAAGTCGGAACCGGTGAACGATACCAGGGTGAGTTTACCGGAGAGCCTGGGTATGGAACAAATGCTGGAACTGCACCAGAAACTGAAGCAAGCCATAGAGTGCCAGCAGGCCGTGGTGCTGGACGGCAAGGCCGTGGAATCGACCCATGCGGTCGGGTTGCAGTTGTTAACGGCCTTCTTCGGCGAGATCGCTGGCTGCGGCGCTGAAGTTCAATGGCAAGACCCGTCCGACGAATTAATTGCGTCAGCAAAATTACTGGGTCTGAGTGAGACGCTGCAATTGCCGGCTGCCTGAACCGTCATACTCTAATGTCAGGGTCGATCTTAAAAGAAGAAAACGTACAGAGTAAGCGGGATTATCTGTTTTCGGACGACGATTTCAATTTCCTGCGTAAGCTGGTGACCGAAAACACGGGTATCGTGCTGGCGGATCACAAGCGCGACATGGTCTACGGTCGCTTGTGTCGGCGTTTGCGGGCGCTGAATCTGGACAGTTTCTCCGACTATTGTGAACTTGTCCGCTCCGACAACGATGGCGAGCTGGTGGAACTGGTCAACGCCATTACCACCAATTTGACATCATTTTTTCGAGAGCCGCATCATTTCGACTACCTCTCGAAGACCGTACTGCCGGAACTCGTAAAACACAAGGCGCGGACAAAACAGATACGCATCTGGTCGGCCGGTTGTTCGACCGGTGAGGAACCCTACAGCATCGCCATGGTGGTCCAGGAATCCCTGCCGGAGGCCGCTTCCTGGAACATCAAAATCCTTGCCACCGACCTTGATTCGAACTGTGTCGAGACCGCCCGCAAGGGGGTGTACAAGGAGGAGCGCGTTTCCGGAATTTCCGGTGGGCGTCTGAGGCGATGGTTCAAACGAGGCGTTGGACCCAATGCCGGTCTGGCCAGGGTAAAACCCGAGCTGCAACGGCTGATAGATTTCAAGCCGCTGAACCTGTTACACACCTGGCCCATGAGAGGGCCCTTCGACCTGATTTTTTGTCGGAATGTAGTCATTTATTTCGACAAGCAGACCCAGGCCCGGTTATTCAGCCGCTACGCGGATATATTGGATGACCGGGGACATTTGTATATCGGTCATTCAGAGTCTCTCTATAAGGTTACTGACCGCTTCGAGCTGATTGGCCAGACAATATACCGGAAGGCGAAATAATCGGTGGCATATGAATCACTCAAGAAGGATTCACCACCCATGCCCAGGGCCCTGCCCGGCTTTGAGGGCATCAATCGCTACTGGGACCCACATCGCCAGGCCTTTAGCGCCAAGATCCTGCCTGGCGAGTATTACATCAGCACCAATGACGAGATGATTCAGACGGTGCTCGGTTCCTGTGTCTCTGCCTGTATACGGGATACCGTGTTCAGCATTGGTGGCATGAACCATTTTATGTTGCCCTCGGACGATACCGGCAACTGGGCGGACAATGACAATGCCTCGGCGCGATACGGTAACTTTGCCATGGAGCAACTGATAAATAGTATTTTGAAAAATGGCGGCAAGCGCGAGAACCTGGAAGTGAAGCTCGTGGGTGGCGGTAAGATCCTTTCATCCATGACCGATATCGGCAAGCGAAATATCGAATTTGTTCTGGAATACATCAGAAAAGAGGGATTCATGCTGACATCGCAGGATCTTGGCGATATTTGTCCGAGGAAGGTGGCCTATCACCCCATAACAGGAAAAATGCTGGTGAAGAAACTGCGTTCATTGCATAACGATACGATCCTGCAACGCGAGTCCTCGTACCGACACGACATCGTAGAAAAACCTGTCGAGGGTGAAATTGAACTCTTCTAGGGTGTATGACCGGAATGGCAATATGGACGAGAACGTACGGGTATTGATCATTGATGATTCCGCTCTGGTGCGCCAGATGTTAACGGAGATTCTGAACGGAGATCCGTGCATCGAGGTGGTCGACGCGGCTTCGGATCCCTATGTGGCGCGCGAAAAAATAAAGAAACTGAATCCTGACGTGCTTACCCTGGATGTGGAAATGCCAAAGATGGACGGCCTGACCTTCCTGGGTAATCTGATGCGTCTGCACCCCATGCCGGTGGTGATGGTATCTACACTGACGGACAAGGGGGCGGATGCAACACTACGTGCCCTGGAGTTGGGGGCCGTTGATTTCGTGTCCAAACCCAAGAGCGACCTGGCGCATACCCTGGAGGATTACAGCGAAGAGATCATTGAGAAGGTCAAGACCGCGGCTGTGGCTCGGGTGAAACCGTTAGACAGGGTGATCCCATCGCGAGTGATCGATATGGATGTTGCCCCCAAATTGTCGGCCGACGCCGTCATCAAAAAGGCGGTGTCGGCGAAGCATTTTCGTACTACCGATCAGATTATCGCCATCGGTGCCTCCACCGGTGGTACCGAAGCGATCAAGGAAGTGCTTTTGCATATGCCTGCGGATGCGCCCGGTATTGTTATATCCCAGCATATCCCCGAGGCCTTCAGCGAGCCCTTTGCCCGCCGTCTGGACGGTATGTGCGAAATGCGGGTATGCCAGGCGGAGGACAGGCAACAGATCATTCCCGGTACCGCCTATATCGCCCCGGGAAATTACCACCTGCTGGTGGAGCGGGACGGCGCCCGTTATGTTTGCCGCCTGAGTGACGGCCCGCCGGTGAATCGGCATCGGCCCTCGGTGGATGTCATGTTTCGCTCGGTGGCTCAGAACGTGGGCCAGAATGCCTTTGGCGCCATCCTCACCGGCATGGGCGATGATGGGGCCGCCGGGCTTCGGGAGATGCGTGATGCCGGGGCGCCCACTGTTGCCCAGGATGAACGTACCAGCGTGGTCTGGGGCATGCCCGGTGAGGCCGTGCGTCACGGTGGGGTGGATGATGTATTGCCCCTGAATCGCATTAGTCGAAAATTGATGGGGCTGGTTTCGCGCTAATCCTCTCTTTGTGTTTCCATATATATAGTATGTTTATGATGGCATGCCTGTTGCTCTCTGACTGTTGAGCCGTATTACCCTGTTATAGAATCGCTTATTGCGTGACGGATTTTCGATGGATTTAGCAACATTTCTACAAACACCCATTATGGCCGAGACGGGTCCCCTGGAGTCAGGGGGTCAGGATAATGGTTTATTAGACAATGAGTTAGGGTCTGATAGCCATGAATTTGCCTCGCTGTTTGCTTCCCTGTCTGATCCGCCGCCGACCTTGATCAACCAGGGTTTGCCGCCACAGGCCCGGACTGAATTAGAGGGAGATGCTGCACGAGCGGGGAATCTTGCCGTTCGAGACGGTAAGGCCTTGCCGCCGGTTACCGTGTTTTCACTTCCCCCGGGTCCGGTCGCTACACCCACCGGTACCGAGGCAGCCGTCCAGGTAACGGCGGCGCCACCGGGTGGCGCAACCGAATTCCAGGCAGGTGTACAGACGGCCTGGTTGCAGGAGGCCTTGTTGCCGGCCAAAGACGGGTCCCGGCAGCCGATTCGGCCTATGGCTATCTCTAAAGGGTCAGATATCCTGTCTGGATCTGGAGTCGAAACACCCGCTGTGGGGCGACCGCTGTCAGTGGCTGACCTGACTAACGCGTCGATCCGAGAGCAAACATTGAGCGAGTCGGACAACGACTCGTTGGCGCAAACCTCCGATAACACTTCCAGGTCGCTGCCGTTAGAGACACTCCGATTTACCTCGCTTTCCGTCGGCTTGGCTGCTGTGGCGACACCGCTAGACAGAGGTATCATGGATTCGACGGCAATAACTTATGCCAAGTCCGACATACAAATCCCTTTTCAACAACCTGGCTGGGATAATGCCCTGTCGGAGCGGTTGCAATGGTTGGTGAGCCAGCGCTTTACGGGTGCGGAATTGAAGTTGAACCCTGCCGAGTTGGGGCCTTTGGAAGTGCGCATAAAACTGGATCAGGACGCGGCGAATATTACCTTTGTGTCGCAGCATGCCGTGGTCCGTGAGGCACTGGATGCAGCCTTGCCCCGACTGCGGGAATTGATGGAACAGGGCGGGATAACACTGGCTGACGTCAGTGTTGAACAGCAACGGTCTGGCAATCAGGACGCACAGACTGACAAGCATCCGCATGACCCTTCTGGTTTGGCGGATGAAGGTGTCCATGCTGAACCAGGACAGCAACAAACGCACGGCATGCTTGTTTCCATTTCTCCTGAAGGGTTGCTGGACGCCTATGCTTAGAAGCAGTGGCTAG